>NZ_JBQIIT010000018.1:0-39192 GCF_056795635.1 Adlercreutzia sp.
TTTGGCGAGGTGCCCGGCATGGGGGTGTCCACGGCCTCGGGCCATGTGGGGCGTTTCGTGGCCGGCATGCTCGGCGGCAAGCGGGTGCTCGCCATGCAGGGGCGCCTGCACGGCTACGAGGGCTATTCGGCTCAGGAAGTGGCCTTTCCCGTGTGGCTCATGGAGCGTCTCGGGGCGCGCACGCTCATCACCACGAATGCCGCCGGCGCCATTAACGAGAGTTACCGCGTGGGCGAGTTCTGCATCATGGCCGATCAGCTGAACTTCACCGGGCGAAATCCCATCACGGGCACGGCGCCCGATGCCATGGCCCCGCGCTTCTTCTCGATGCTTGATGCCTACGACCCTGAGCTCCGCGCGCTCGCACGCGAGACGGCAGATGAGTTTTCGATTCCCGTGCAGGAGGGCGTGTACCTGGGTTTGCTCGGCCCCTCGTTCGAGACGCCTGCTGAGATCCGCATGTTCCGCAAGTGGGGAGCCGATACGGTGGCCATGTCGGTGTGCGAGGAGGTCATCGCCGCGCGCCATGTGGGCCTTCGTGTGCTCGGCATCTCGCTCGTGAGCAACATGGCCTGCGGGGTGGAGGGCGCGAGCCCCTCCGATGAGGAGGTGCACGAGGTGGGAGAGGCCCGCCAGGGGGACTTCTGCCGTCTCATCGAGGGGATTTTGGAACAGCTGTAGGGTCCGGCTCGGGAAGCCCTCTACACCAGGGCGATGGTGCGGATGTCGCGGGGCACGTCGGCGCCGGCGTAGAGGATGCCCTCCTCCACGAGCTGGGCCCCGATGGCGGCGTAGCCCGCAGCGGCCGCGCGGTTGCCCTCGATCTCCTCGGCCGTGAGCGTCCGGCGCACTTTTGCCGGCACGCCCACCACGAGCGAGCCTTCCGGCACAACCGTGCCCTCGGTGACAAGCGCCCCGGCGGCCACGAGCGAGTTGTCGCCGATCACGGCGCCGTTCATCACCACGGCCCCCATGCCCACGAGCACGTTGTCCCCGAGGGTGCAGCCGTGAACCACCGCCCCGTGTCCGATGGTTACGCCGCGGCCCACGAGGCAGTCCTGGTCGTAGTCGAGGTGCAGGCAGCTGTTCTCCTGCACGTTGGAGCCCTCGCCGATGCGGATGCGGCTGCCGTAGTCGCCGCGCAGGGTGGCGTTGAACAGAATGGTGGCGTTTCCGGCCACTTCCACATTGCCCACGAGGGTGGCGTTCGGCGCGATGCGGCAGGCGGGGTGCAGGCTCACGTTGCGGTAGGTCATGGCGTCTCCTTTGGCGATGGGATGAGCGCATGGCGGTCGGCGCGATCGCCATGCGCTCTTGCTTTCCCTACCTTAGCGCTCCCGGTGATCGGAGGAAACACCCAAACCGCTCGAACCGTTGCATCTGCGCCCGCGTGCGGTCTCGAAGGGACAGATCTCGTAGCCCGGAGGCGCCGGATACTCTGTCGTGAAGATGCGGCGCCCGAAAGCCGCTAGGCGGCGGACACCTCGTAGGCGGCCAGGGCGGCGCCGGTGATGTCGTTGAAGCTCCAGCTCTTCGCCGTGCGCGCCGCGCTTGCGGAGTCGTGGAGCACGATGCGGCTGTTGCCGTCGATGTCGTCGAGGACGATGAGGCTGGCCACGGGGGCGAAGGTGCCGGGCTCGGTCACGACGATGACGGGGATGTTCGAGACGATGGCCCGGCGCAGGGCGTGGTCGTCCACCTCGATCAGCTTCAGCGAGAGGCCGAATTCGCAGGCCGCCTCGGCGAGGAAGGTCTGCACCGTATCGGCGCCGGCGGCCGTCAGGTCGTGATCGGTGGCCCACTGCGCGAAGTCCGCCGGGGTCTTGGCGGTATCTCCCGTGACGGCCACGTAGGCCATGGCGAAGCCCGTGGGAGCGGCGCCGGCCTCGCCCAGGGTCGCCTGGCCGTAGGGAATGTCACCCCAGGCGGCATCGGCCTGGTACAGGGAGGGTATCTCGCCGGCCTTCCACTGGCTTGCCGGGGTGCTCGTCGGCGCGGCCGTCTCGGCGGCCTCGTAGGGGGAATTGGCCGAGGCGGTGGCGGGCGCCAGGCAGAAGTAAGCCGCGAGCGCCACCAGGGTGAGCACGAGGGCCGCGCCCGCCGCCGCGATGGCGAGCGCGAGAGCGCGGTGGGCGCGCATCATGGCGGGCAGCCCCACGGAGCGCAGCTCGTCCCAGTCGGAGCGGTCGGTGACGTAGCCGCGGAAAGCGTGCCACGACGGCGCCGCCAGGGGGTATGTGCCCCGCCGGGCCCGGGTGGCGATGACGGCGTCGGCGCGAACCGCGCCGCCGTTGGGGGAGAGGGGCTCGCTCGTGGCGGGGAGCACCCGGCTGCGGTCTCGGCGCGCTGGAGCGGTCGCTGGGGTGGGGGTGAGGGCGTCTCGCACCGCGCCGACGGCCTTGCGCGCGGCGGCGAGAGGTACGGGCGACGGCCCTGATGCTGCGAGTGGGCCTTTACTCGTTTCAGCACCGTCTGCCGATGAGGCGACCGTCGGCGCAGCCTTGGTGCCGCGGCCCTCGTGGACGGGCAGGGCCTCCTTGAGCCGGGTTGCCGCCACCGTCATCCAAGCCGATGCCCTCTTTCGGGCCTCAGCTACGGTCTCGCTGCGTCGCGCCGCGGCGGGGCTCTTCCGGCGGTGCACTCTCACGGTAGTCGTCGCGGCCATGGTCCCTATCCTCTCTCACGGCGCTGATACAGTCGCTTAAGATCATACGAACTGCCCGTGTGGCATCGGTGACAACCTGTCAACCGTCACCGGAAGGAGAGGGACTCGTCGCCCGCTTGTGGCGCTGGCGTTGCCTGTTGTAGCGTACCTGTTTCCGAGCCGTCGAAAAGAAAGTTGAGCGTTTCGCCTTGCGTTGGCGAGAAGAAGGGGTATACTGCGCAGCCAAGTTCATAACGCACATGCGTTGACGAGGACCAGTAGGGGCCAAGCCGTCTGACAGCAAGCCTGCGGAATCTGCGAGCAGGCGTCGGCCGTTCCGAACAAGCCCTCCGAGCAGTTTGGTGAGAACGACGCCCGTGCTGCCGGCTTACCGCCGGGTGCGGGTGCGCAAGTAGCACCGGACCGGCGACACCGTCATATGTCGAGGCTCTTCTGCGGCCAGGCTCGCCCTGGCCTAGGCTGGCTCATCCCGGACCCGGTGCGAAAGCAGCGGGTTTTTTGTTTGCCGGAAGGAAGTCCGGCACGGGAAGAGAGGAGAGCCAGTGGCATTGCGCAGCGACCAGATCAAGCGCGGGGCGGCCCGCGCGCCGCACCGGGGCCTGCTGAAGGCCGACGGCATCACCGACGAGGAGATGGATCGTCCCTTCATCGCCGTCGTCAACGCGCGCAGCGACATCATCCCCGGGCACACCCACCTCGACAAGATCTGCGAGGCCGTGAAAGCCGGCATCTACCTGGCCGGCGGCGTGCCCTTCGAGATCTCCACCATCGGGGTGTGCGACGGCATCGCCATGAACCACGAGGGCATGCGCTATTCGCTCGTGAGCCGCGAGGTCATCGCCGACTCGGTGGAATGCGCCGTGGCCGGACACGCCTTCGACGGCATGGTGTGCATCCCCAACTGCGACAAGATCGTGCCCGGCATGATCTTAGGGGCGCTGCGGGTGAACGTGCCCACGGTGTTCGTCTCGGGCGGCCCGATGCTGCCCGGGGTGGCCCCCGACGGCACCGCCACCGATCTGAACACGCTCTTCGACGGGGCGGCCAAGGTGGCCGCCGGCACCATGACCGAGGAGGAGCTGGCCTACTTCGAGGACACGGCCTGCCCCACCTGCGGCAGCTGCTCGGGCATGTTCACGGCGAATTCCATGAACTGCCTGTGCGAGGCCTTGGGGATAGCCCTTCCCGGCAACGGCACGGTGCCCGCGGTGTATTCCGAGCGCATCCGCCTGGCCAAGCGCGCCGGCATGAAGGTGATGGAGCTCGTGGGCGAGAACGTGTGCCTGAGAGACATCTTGAACGGGGCGGCTGTGCACAACGCTATGGAGTGCGATATGGCCTTCGGCGGCTCCACCAACACGGTGCTGCACCTCACGGCCATCGCGGCCGCGGCGGGCTGCCCCGTCACCATGGACACGTGGGACGCCGCCAGCGCGCGCACGCCGCATCTGGTGAAGCTCGCGCCGGCCGGCCCGCGGCCGCTCATCGACCTGCACCGCGTGGGCGGCGTGCCGGTGGTCATGGCCGAGCTCGATAAGCTGGGCCTCATCGACCGGGACGCCCGCACCTGCATGGGGCCCATGGGAGATTACCTCGATCACATGCACGCCGCCTGCGCCGGGGCCGACGGCGAGGTCGTCCGCGCCCACGACAACCCCTTCTCGGCCGAAGGGGCCCTGCGGGTGCTCCACGGCAACATCGCGCCGGACGGGGCCATGGTGAAGAAGGCCGCCGTGGCCCCTTCCATGCTGTGCCACACCGGCCCGGCGCGCGTGTTCGACTCCGAGGAGGCGGCCTGCGCGGCCATAGGCGGGGGCGACATCGTTCCCGGAGACGTGGTGGTCATCCGCTACGAGGGCCCGGCCGGCGGCCCGGGCATGCGCGAGATGCTCGCGCCCACCTCGGCCATCTGCGGCCGCGGGCTCTCCGAGAGCGTGGCGCTCATCACCGACGGCCGCTTCTCGGGCGCCACCAAGGGGCCGGCCGTGGGGCACGTGAGTCCCGAGGCGGCCGCGGGCGGCCCCATCGCGCTCATCTGCGAGGGCGACTCGGTCACCGTGGACATCGAGGGCGGCCGCCTGACCCTGAACGTGGGCGACGACGAGCTGGCTCGGCGTCGGGCCGCCTGGGTGCCGCCGGCGCCCAGGCACCGCCACGGCGTGCTGGCCAAATACGCGAAACTGGTAACTTCCGCTGACAAGGGGGCGATCGTCCTATGACCGAGACCGAGAACAGGGAAGGGGCGCGGCCCGCGCGCCGCAGCGCCGCGAGCGAGGGCGCGCCCGCCGTGCCGGCCCGGCGCAGCGCCGCTACCCAGGGGGCGCCCCGCGGCGCCGGCTCGCGCACGGCCAAGCAGGGGCGCGCCATGCTCGGCGCCGAGGCCGTGGTGGCGAGCCTGGAGGCCGAGGGGGTCACGACCGTGTTCGGCTATCCGGGCGGCCAGGCCATCAAGCTCTACGACGCGCTGTACGACTCCGACCAGATCACCCATGTGCTCGCCCGCCACGAGCAGGGGGCCGTGCACATGGCCGACGGGTATGCCCGGGCCACGGGACGCGCCGGCGTGGCGATGGTCACTTCGGGCCCGGGCGCCACCAACACCGTCACGGGCATCGCCACCGCCTACATGGACTCGGTGCCGCTGGTCGTCATCACCGGCCAGGTGGGCCGCGGGGTCATCGGCACCGACTCGTTCCAGGAATCCGACATCGTGGGCATCACCATGCCCGTGGTGAAACACTCCTACCTGCTACAGTCCACCGGCGAGCTCACCCGCACCATCCGCGAGGCCTTCCATATCGCCGTCACAGGGCGCCCCGGCCCGGTGCTCATCGACATTCCGAGCGATGTGGCCGGCGAGACCATGGTCTTCGAGTACCCCGATGCGGTGAGCCTGCCCTCCTACAAGCCCACCTACCGCGGCAACGCCAAGCAGATCCGCACGGCCTGCCGCCTGCTGGAAGAGGCCGAGCAGCCGCTTCTGTACGTGGGCGGCGGCGTCATCTCCTCGGGCGCCACCGAGGAGCTCGTGGCCCTCATGGACGCCATGCAGGTGCCCGCCGTGGTCACCCTCATGGGCAAGGGGGGCGTGCCGGCGAGCCACCCGCTGAACCTGGGGCCGGTGGGCATGCACGGGGCGAAGTACTCGAACATGGCCATGACCGAGGCCGACCTCATCATCGCGGCGGGAGCCCGCTTCTCCGACCGCGTCACCGGGCGCGTGTCCGAGTTCGCCCCCAACGCCAAGATCGTGCACATCGACATCGACCCGGCCGAGATCGGCAAGATCCGCGATGCGGACGTGCCCATCGTGGGAGACTTGAAGGGCGTGCTCGCGGGCATGCTGGACTGCCTCGCCAAGGCCGGCGCGACCCCGCGCGACGGCCAGTGGCTGGCCGATATCGCCGCGTGGCGGGAGCGCTATCCGTTCTACCATCCCAACATGGCGGTGAACGAGGAAGAGGACGAGATCGTTCCCGAGCTGGTCATCGCCGAGCTCGGGCGCCAGCTGGACCCGGATACTTCCATCGTCACCACCGAGGTGGGCCAGCACCAGATGTGGGCCCATCAGTTCCTGCACCGCGAGCGGCCGCGCACCTTCCTGTCCTCCGGCGGCCTGGGCACCATGGGCTTCGGCTTCCCGGCGGCCATCGGGGCCGCGGTGGCGCACCCCGACGCGACGGTCGTCTGCATCGCCGGCGACGGGTCGTTCCAAATGAACTCCCAGGAGATGGCCACCGCCGCCATCAACGGCGTTCCCGTCAAGGTGATGATCCTCGACAACCGCTGTCTGGGCATGGTGCACCAGTGGCAGAAGCTGTTCTACAGTCGCCGCTACTCCCAAACGCTCTTAGAGCCGGTGCCCGACTTCGTGAAGCTGGCGGCGGCCTACGGCTGGGAGGGGGAGCGGGTGGAAGCGCCCGGCGAGGTGGCGGCCGCCATCGCCCGCATGCTGGCCGCGCCGGGGCCCTACCTGCTGGACGTGGCCATCTCGCCCGAGCAGAACGTGTATCCCATGGTGGCACCCGGGGCGGCCCTCGACAACGTCATGGGCGCCATCGACGTGGCCGTGGGCGCCGTGCGCACCGATGTGCCCGCCGCTTCCGGATCCCCGCGGGCCCGCACGGCCGCCGCGCCGTCCGGGGCCACGTCGCCGTGCGCCAAGATCGACGCCCAGTTCGGCGGCCGTTGGGAGATAGATCCCGAGGATACCGGCGCGCGCCTGGGCCAGGACGGCTCCACGGTGGACGTGCGCCCCGAAGACTGGAAGACCCTCTTCCGCGACGGCGACGGGGGAAAGGAGGCCCGGCGATGAAGCACATCCTGTCCGTTCTGGTGGAGAACCGCCCCGGCGTGCTCTCCCGCGTGACCGGCCTCATTTCCCGGCGCGGCTTCAATATCGAGTCGCTGTCGGTGGGACCGACCGAGGACGCCACCATGTCGCGCGTCACCGCCATCGTCATGGCCGACGACGTGGCCTTCGAGCAGATCACCAAGCAGCTGCACAAGCTCATCAGCGTTCACAAGATCACCGATCTCACCGACGAGGGGGCCATCGAGCGCGAGCTGGCGCTGTTCAAGGTGTGCGCGCCGCCCGAGCGAAGAGGGGAGGTCATCGAGATCGCCAACATCTTCCGCGCGAAGATCGTCGACGTGGGCCGCTCGACGCTTACCGTGGAGGCCACCGGCGACGACGCGAAGCTCACGGGCCTGGAAGATCTGTTCCGCGCCTACGGCATCAAGGAGATCGTCCGCACCGGCAAGATCGCCCTGTCGCGCTCGAGCCGCGACTAGCCCCTGTTTACCGCACACCAGCCACCGACGAGAAAGGAAACCCATGGCTGTCACCATCTACTACGAGCAGGACTGCAACCCCGCCATCATCAAGGACAAGAAGATCGCCGTCATCGGCTACGGGTCCCAGGGCCATGCCCACGCGCTGAACCTGAGGGATTCCGGCTGCGATGTGCGCGTGGGCCTGCGCGAGGGCTCGGCGTCCCGCGCCGCGGCCGAGGAGGCGGGCCTGCGCGTGTGCGATATGGACACCGCCGCCGAGGAGGCGGACCTCATCATGATCCTCGTGCCCGACGAGCTGCAGCCTGCGGTGTACGAGGAGTTCGTCGCCCCGCACTTGAAGGCCGGCGACACCCTCGCCTTCGCCCACGGCTTCAACGTGCACTACGGCTACATCACGCCGCCCGAGGACGTGGACGTCATCATGTGCGCGCCGAAGGGCCCCGGCCATATCGTGCGCCGCCAGTACACGCAGGGCTCCGGCGTGCCGGACCTCATCTGCGTGGCCCAGGATGCCTCGGGCACCGCGTGGGACACGGCGCTCTCCTACGCCTGGGGCGTGGGCGGGGCGCGCTCCGGCATCATCAAGGCCACCTTCGCCCAGGAGACCGAGGAGGACCTCTTCGGCGAGCAGGCCGTGCTCTGCGGCGGCCTCGTGGAGCTGGTGAAGGCCGGCTTCGAGACCTTGGTGGAGGCGGGCTACCCGCCCGAGCTCGCCTACTTCGAGTGCTACCACGAGATGAAGATGATTGTGGACCTCATGTACGAGAGCGGCATCCACTTCATGAACTACTCCATCTCCAACACCGCCGAGTACGGCGAGTACTACGCGGGCCCGAAGGTCATCAACGAGCAGAGCCGCGAGGCCATGCGCGAGATCCTCGCCCGCATCCAGGACGGCTCCTTCGCCCGCGAGTTCGTCGCCGACTGCAAGAACGGCCACGCCTGGCTCCTCGAGCAGCGCGAGGCCATCAACGGCCACGAGATCGAGCAGACCGGCGAGCGCATCCGCTCCATGTTCTCCCGGACTCACGAGTAGGAACGTCTCCCATTCTCATCCCAAGGGGGGCCGACCTCGGTCGGCCCTTTTTCTGTTAATAGTTCTGAACAGGTAAAACTATCCTTGTCACGTAAAGATGTGACAGGAAGATTTTCGGTTCACGTGACAAAATCACGGGTCTGCGTGATAGGCGGCGACCTTGGAGGGAGGCATTATGGACGCCATCGAAGCGCAAGCAAGCGGCGCCGCGGAGGGAACACTTTCGGGGCGCACCTGAAACCAAGAAGGAGACTATCTCATGAAGATCCTCGGACTGGGCGTGCCCGAACTCGTTATCATCCTCGTCGTCGTGCTGCTCATCTTCGGCCCGAAGAACCTGCCCAAGCTCGGCGCCTCCCTCGGCAAGACCGTCAAGAGCCTGCGCGAGGGCATGGCCTTCGACAAGAAGGACGACGAAGAGGAAGAGGTCGTCGAGATCGTCGAGGACGAGCCCGCCCCCGCCACGGCCGGCGCCCAGACCACCGCGGTCAAGAAGGTCGTCAAGAAGAAGGCCGATTAACCTCCCTTTGTGAACCGACCCCGCGGCCCTCGGGCGCGGGGCGTTCAACCCTCCCTCCCAAGCGAAGCGGCGTCTGCCTTTTGGCAAGCGCCGCTTCGCTTCGTTTTGGGGTACAATAGACGGCTGGTAATGAACGACGAATGAGAGGGGAGGGCCCATGGGCTATCCGACATCGCCGCGGCTGCGGCAGGCGCGATGCGCCATCATCGGCTTCGGCTGCAACCAGGCCTTCCTCTTCACAATGCTGTATCTAGACGGCTCGGTGGCCGGGCCCGAGCGCGGGTTTTTGGCCGATCGCGCCGATCTGCTCTGCCTGCTCGCTGTGATGGCGGCCACGTTCGCCCTCATGTTGCACCGACGGTGCCGCGCGGCGCTGCTGCGCGCCGGCGACGGGCTCGCGAACCTGTTCGCCGCTCCGCTCGTGCTGGCCCTGCTGGCGCTCGTGGTGCTGCAATCGCTGCTGCCCGAGGCGCCGTGGATCGGATTCGCCCTGCTGGAGGGCTTGCTCGTGGGGGTGCCCCTGGCGCTGCTGCTGTGCCTGTGGGGCCGCGCCCTGGGGGCGGCGCCCATCGACCGGTCGGTGCCCGAGGTGTTCATCGGCAGCGCCCTGGGGGCTGCCGTCTGCTTTTTGGTGGTGGCGCTGCCCGTGGCCGAGGCCCCGCTTTTGCTGTACGCCCTGCCCTTGGGAAGCGCCTGGGGGCTGCGGGCCCTGGCGGCCATGGCCGATGCCGACGCAGCAGATGGGGAAGCAGCCGCGGGCGGAGAAGGCGCCGGCGCGCCCGCCTCGGCTCCGAGCGCTTCCGATGCCCCCGACGACGAGGCCACCAAGCTGTCGGGCCGCATCCTGGGGGGCACCGTGATGTTCGGCCTGGCCACCGGTGCCATCGAGGCCATGACGGCCCGGGCCCAGGCGGCCTCCCATACCTCGCTCTCCGTCACCTTCATCCTGTTCGTGCTCTATTGCGTGGCGGCCCTGCAGCTTTACGGCGGCCGTCCGCTGTCGCTCGGCACCCGCGCGGTGCTGCCGACCGGCTCCAATCGGGAAACGGGCCCGCTCGGCGGTGCCTACCGCTTGGCCGTGCTGCTCATGGTGGGCGGCTTCATCGCCGTGCCGCTTCTGGAACGCGTGGCCGTGGCCGGCGTGGCCGTGGTGCTGGCGGGGTACCTCGGCGTGTTCTCGGTGCTCGTGTCGCTGTTCCTCATCATGGGGCGCATCGCCGGCCGCGATGCCACCGCCTCCATCGCCCGGGGCTTCGCGGCCCTGTTCGCCGGCGAGATCCTCGGTGTGCTGGCCGGTGCCGGGGCCCTGGCGGCCTTCGGCGGGGCGGGGGCGGCGCCGGTCCTGGTCACCCTGGCCGGGGTAGCGGCGCTCTACGCCTACCTGTTCCTGTTCACCGATCGCGACATGGCGGCCCTGTCGGTGGTGGTGGCCAAGAGCGACCGCTTCGACGAGGCGTGCTCCCGCATCGCCGCCGAGGCCAAGCTCTCCAAGCGCGAGGCGGAGATACTGCCCTTGGCCCTGCGGGGTCGCACGGCCGAGCGCATCGCCGGCGAGTTCTTCATCTCGAAGAACACCGTGGACACCCACCTGCGCCGCATCTACGCCAAGTGCGGCGTGCACACCCGCCAAGAGCTCATCGACCTCGGTGAGCGCACCGAGGGGGAACTGTAGCCATGGCCGCTCAGACGGGCTTCACCTTCAACGAGTTCGCCGAAGCCGGCCGCGTGGGCGACGGGCGCCGCGCGGCGCGAGAGAGAAAGGACGTCATGGACGTAACCTTGTATTCCGATGGGAGCTCCCGCGGCAACCCGGGCCCGGGCGGCTATGGTACCATCCTGCGCTACCGGGCCCCCTCGGGGGCCGTGCACGAGAAGGAGTTCTCCGAGGGCTTCTCCTGTACCACCAACAACCGCATGGAGCTGCTCGGCTGCATCGTGGGCCTGGAGGCCCTGCGCCGCCCCTGCACCGTGACGGTGTACTCCGATTCCCAGTACTTGGTGAACGCCTTCAACCAGAACTGGGTGGCCGGCTGGCTCAAGCGGGGCTGGAAGAACGCGCAGAAACAGCCGGTGAAGAACGTCGATCTGTGGAAGCGCCTCTTGGCGGCCAAGGAGCCCCACACCGTGAAGTTCGTGTGGGTGAAGGGCCATGCGGGCCACGCCGAGAACGAGCGCTGCGACGCCCTGGCCACCGCCGCCGCCGACAATCCCGCGTGCCATCAGGTGGATACGGGTTTTCGTCCCTAGACCCCCGCGTGCGGCCGACCCGGCCCGGGCGGGATGGGCAGCATGATGACGAGGGTGAATCGATCCCCCTCGACCGACCACGACAAGTGGCCGCCGTACTTCTCAGCGGTCTTCTCCATGGAGCGCATGCCGATACCGTGGGTTCCGTCGTCTTCCTTGGTCGTGCGGGGCAGGGCTGCGCCCGCATCAATGGTCCCGCTGAAGCGATTTACGCAACGGATGACGGCGATGTCGGCGCGGTAGGTGACCGAGAGCGAGAAGTCCCGCGGCTCGTCGGCGCAGAGCCGGGCGGTGGCCTCCATGGCGTTGTCCGCGGCATTGCCTATGAGGGTGCACAGGTCGAAGTCGTTGACGAAGGAGAGACGGCTGCCGTCCACGAAGAAGGAGGGGCGCAGGTTGCTCTCGAGGCATTGGCGGTACTTCTCGGTCAGCAGGACATCGAGGACGTCGTTGCCCGTGCGCACATCGGGGACATAGGGATCGATCTCGCGCTGGAGGGTTCCGGCGAATGCGCGCAGTTCGTCGAGGGAGTCGTTGGAGCCGTTCTCGGCAAGGGATTCCAGCCGGGAGATAACGTGCTTGAGATCATGGTGACGGCGATTCACCGCTTCGGCGGCGCTGCGCTGGGTGATGATGTGAAGATGCTGGTCCCGAAGGAGCTGCTGCATGGAGAGCACCTCGTTGGCGCTTACTTGGGCCGCCAGGTTATGGGCGTTGGCCACGATGATGACGACGGTGCACAGGCTCAGGAGCAGCAGCACGATGACCATGTCCTGATAGAGGGCGGGATTGGAGTAGTCGTACACGTAGCCGGCATTCCGTATGAAGGTGTAGGGGATGAGGGGCAGCAGGATGAAGAGGCTCTGTCCCCATGAGAGCAGGCTGATGCCCGCGCAGAAGGCCCATCGGCGAACGACGGCGAGGGCCACGGCGCTGAAGAGGGTGGACAGGGTGATCCAGAGCGCGGCGATGGCCTCGGCGGGCAGGAGGGCCAAAGTCCCGTAGAGTGGCTGCATGCACAGATCCACGGCGACGATCTTTCCGATTTCAGTGCAGAGCAGGAACACGCAGGCCAGATAGAGGGCCTGCCCTCGCTGCGTGTGCCGGGTAAGCGCGATGAAGGCGGTCACCAGGGCGATATTGATAAGGAAGTCGAAGGCGAAATCGAGGTGCAACAGGTGGTTGCCGTGCCAAAGCAGGGCCAGGGCCGCCAGTGCTCCTCCGATCGCGGCGGGATGACGGAAAACCCGGGGCTCCAGGGGCCGCACGAACAAAAGAAGGAGGCCGAGTTCGAGGACAGTGGAGGCCAGCCAGAGAGGGGAGGCGTAGTGGGTCATGAGGTTGGTTATCATAGGGCGCTCCCCATGTAATGGGCCAGGGTGTCGAGAAAATGACGCCGGCGGTGCTTGCTGACGGGCAGGGGCATGCCGCCCACCACGACATCGGTGGGGGTGATGGTTTGGACGAAGGCGAGATTGACGAGGTAGGCGTTGTGGATGCGGAAGAAGGGGTGCCCACCGAGTTTTCCCTCGATCGCCTTCATGGCCTCGCTGCAGGAAATGGCGCCGCGCTTGGTGTGGATGACCACATGTTTGCGCTCAGTCTCGACATAGAGGATTTCGCCGGCATCCACGAAGATGGTCTGCTTGCCCTGCTTGAATTTTGTAAGGCGGGGTCGGCGGTGCGCGCTGGCCACGCGGGCGCGCTCCATGATAGAGGCGAACGCCCGATAGCTGACGGGCTTGACGAGGAACCCCATGGCTTCGACGGCGTAGCCCTCGGGGGCGAGGGAACCGTAGTTCGTCATGAAGCACAGCGGCGCATCGATGCCGCGCTCCCGCAGGTGCCGCGCCGCATCGAGGCCGTTGAGCCGCGGCATGTCGATGTCGAGGAGCACGAGGTCGGCATCGCCGGCAAGCCCCAGGGCCACCGCCTCGCCGTCGGGGTAGTGGACGAGGTGTCCCTCCTCGTGCTGTTCCGCAAGGAAACGGTTCAGGTGGTCTCGGATGATACGGGCGTCATCCGGAGAGTTTTCGGCCATAACGACGGTGAGCATGGTCATTCCTCCTCTCCTCTCAGTATAGCTTTCCCTTCCGGGTCCGGCGCGCCCAACTGGTCGGGGCAGCGGGCCAACGAGTCGATGACGGTTGAATCGGGGATCCAGCGGGGCCATCATGGCCCCTGCCGGGCAAGAAGGCCCGGAATACGGCAGGGAAAGAAGGAGACTATGGACAAGAACAGAGGGAAGATCCTGGAGAGTCGCTCGACGACGGGAACCTGCACGCGCCGCTCGTTTCTGACGGGCTCGCTTATGGCCGGTGCCGGTTGCGCCCTGGCCGGTCTGGCCGGTTGCGCTCCCCAGGAAGCGACCCCGGCAGAGGGTGCCATGGCCGCCACGGGGCCGGCCGCGGCGGCCAACGCTACCGTTGAGGCGGGTTATCTGACCTACTTCGACTGGCTGGGAGCGGCTCCCGAGATCGACGAGACCGCGATCACCGATACCGTGGAGGCCGACATCGTCGTCATCGGCGGCGGCAATGCCGGTGTCTGCGCCGCCCTGGCCGCAGCGGAGGCCGGCGCCTCGGTGGCGGTGATGGAAGTGCAGACCGAGGCCGACTACACCTTCCTCGGCCATGATATCGGGCACTTGAACTCCAACTGGTCCCGCGAGCACGGCGGCGACACCATCGACGAGACCGAGTTCGTCCAGGACTGGACGCGGCGCAACATGAACCGCACCAATCCGCTGCTCGTGCGCCAGTTCGCCGCCGAGAGCGGCGCCACCCTGGACTGGATCCTCGATCATCTCGACAGCGCCATCGTCGAGAACTGCGGTATCTTCGGGGTGCCGAAGCCCACGGCCTATCCCGGCGAGATCTCCGGCTACAAGTGCTGGTCGTCGGCCATTCACTTCCAGGACGAGGGCACCGATTGGCCCGATGCCGCCAAGGCGTTGAAAGCGGCCGCCGAGGCCCTGGGCGCCACCTGGGCCTTCAACTGCCGCGCGGTGAAGATCGTCATGGAGGACGGCCGGGCGACCGGCGTGGTGGGGCAGGCCCCCGATGGCTCCCAGCGGCTGTTCGCGGCGGCCAAGGGCGTCATCATCGCCGCGGGCGACTACAGCGGCAATCCGGAGATGGTGTTCGCCCTGAACGACGAGTACCGCGATTTCGTCCAGGCCCGTGGTCAAAACTATGCTGAGATCGTCGGCAACGGCCGGGTGGGCGACGGACAGCGGCTCGGCTGCTGGGCCGGCGGCCGCATGGAGCCCGGCCCCCGCGCCTCCATGGGTCGGGCCATGGGCGCCGGAGCCTTCGGCGGCATCGCTGTGCCGCAGTTCAATCGCGACGGCAACCGCTTCATGAACGAGGGCATGCTCGGGGTGTGGGGCAATCTGTTCCAGGTGATGCGCCAGCCCAAGGGCATCGTCTTCGGCGTGGCCGATGCCACCTGGAAGGAGTACGTGCAGAAGAATGCTCCTGAGCACGTGTACCCCGGCACGGGTGGCTTCCATGACGGCGGTTTCCTCCAGTCGCTGGAGGAGGAGTTGCCCCAGGTTATTGCCGCTGGGGCCGAGGGCCACAAGATTCGCGGCTGCGTGACCTACGGCGCCGATACGCTGGAAGAGCTGGCCGGGTACCTGGGGCTTGAAGACGCGGCGCGGGAGACCTTCCTCGCCGAGGTGGCCCGTTATAACGAGCTGTGCGCGAAGGGCGTCGACGAGGATTTCGGGAAGGACGGCTTTCTGATGGACCCCATCGCCACGCCGCCGTTCTACGCTTCCTGCATCGACAGCAGCGAGTTCAAACTCGGCCTCGTGGAGCTGTCGGGCTTGGTCACCGATGGCAACCAGCAGGTGCTCGATGGCGACGACTGCCCCATTCCCGGTCTGTACGCCACGGGCAACAGCTGCGGCGGCCGCTTCGCTCTCCAGTACTGCACCCCCATCGCCGGCATCAGCATCGGGTGGGCCACCACCATGGGCAAGATCGTCGGCGAGACCGTGGCCGCGCTGTAGGGCGCTTCTGCAACCGAGCCCTCCCCAAGGCCCCCGCTCCATGGCGGGGGCCTTTGCTGCGAGGAGGCCTAAAGGTCGGCGCAGTAGCCGCGGGTCTGGATGGTGCGGGGGCTTTGGGGGAACAGGTGCTCGTAGATGGCCATGAAGTAGCTGTCGGTCATGGACGCCATGTAGTCCGCGACGATCTGGTTGGGGTCGCCGGCCAGGTACTCCTCGGCCACGATGGATCGGGAGGTGGCGGCCAGGCGCGCTGCGTGGTGGCGGAAGATGGGGGAGTCCTCGCGGCCGGCCACCAGGTCGGCCAAAAGGCGGCCGTACATCTCCTCGAACATCTCCTCCACGAGGTTCTCGGTGTCGTCCACCATGCCCTCCTTCAAGTAGATGACCTCGTAGTTCTGCCGCTTCGCCCGCTTCAGGTCGGCGAAGACCTCCTCGCTCATGGCGATCTCGCCACGGCCGTAGGAGTTGTTCACGATGTCCACGGTGAGGTTGTTGATGATCTTGGCGTTGGTGGTGCCGATGACGTCGGAGTCGAAGATGTCTGCGGAATCGATGACCCCCATGGCCAGGGCGTCCTGGCGGTCTTTGCCGATGTAGGCGATCATGTCCGATACGCGCACCACGCAGCCCTCCAGGGTGGAGGGGCGCAGGGTCTTGATGGTCGTCTCGTCGGCGTTGCAGGCCTCCACGAGGGCGTCCAGGTCGGCGAAGGAGCCGCAAGCGCCGCGGACGAGACGCTGCTGGGCGAACTCGCCGTTGTGGCAGAGCACGCCGTCTAGGGTCTGGAGGGAGACGTTGCGGCGGTACAGGGCGTCGAGCACCCGCACCGAGTGGACGTTGTGGTTGAAGTAGCGCCCGGTGCGGCGGTGGTAGCAGGCCGAGAGGAACCGCTCGCCGGCGTGGCCGAAGGGGGTGTGGCCCACGTCGTGGCCCAGCGCGATGGCCTCGATGAGGTCGCAGTTCAGGCCGAGCAGGCCGCCGATGCCCCGGGCGATGCGGCTCACGAGCTGCACGTGGAGCCCGCGGCGGCTGATCTCGTCGTTCTCGGTGAACGAGAACACCTGGGTCTTGTCGGCGTAGCGGTTGTAGGCCGGGATGTTCAGCACCTTCTCGATGTCGCGCACGAAGGCGGGGCGGGTGAGGGTGGCGGTGTCGTGGGGCAGGTCGCGGCGGCGCACCACCGCCTCGTCGGGGAAGCGCCAGGGGGATGCCGCCCCGGTGGCGCGGTCCTCGCGGATGGCCTCCTCCACGAGGGGGTCTAAGGTCAGGTAGGGAATGGCATTCGTCGCAGTCACAGTCGCTCGCTTTCTCGTCGCTGATTTCGGCCTATTGTAGGCTCTGAAACATTTGTTTGCGGCGACGGTGCTATACTTCACAGGAAAAAGAGCAGTGGGACGGCGCGCGAGGGGCCCGAGAGGGGGCACCTGGCGCGGGCGTTCCCGGGAAACGGGAAGGGCGGGCCGTGGCGGGCATTAGCGACGAGGACATTCAGAAGGTGCGCGACGCCAGCGATGTGGTGGCCGTCATCGGGGAGCGGGTGCCCGTGAAGCAGCGCGGCCGCGACTTCTGGTGCTGCTGCCCCCTGCACCAGGAGAAGACCCCCTCGTTCAAGATCGACCCGTCCACCCAGCTGTGGCATTGCTTCGGCTGCGGCGAGGGGGGCGACGTGTTCTCCTTCATCATGAAGACCGAGGACCTGAACTTCCCCGAGGCTGTGCGCCGCCTGGCCGAGCGGGCCCACATCGACATCGTGGAAACGGGCGGCCGCGGCTCCATTCCGGCGAGCCGCAAGGCGCGGCTGAAGGAGGTCTGCGCCCGCACGGCGGAGTTCTACCACACCCAGCTCATGCGCGGCCGCGGCCCCGAGGCCGACGCGGCCCGGGCCTACCTGGGCGGCCGGGGCTTCGGGGGGAAAGTGCCCGACACCTGGTGCCTCGGCTTCGCCCCGGGCCGGGGGGCGCTCGTGCGCCACCTGTCGTCGCTGGGCTTCAAAGGGGAGGATATGGTGGCCGCCAACGTGGCGGTGGAGCGGGGCGGCCAGCTGCGCGACCGCTTCTACAACCGGGTGATGTTCCCCATCTTCGACGTGGCCGGCGACTGCATCGCCTTCGGGGGGCGCGTCATCGGCACCGGCGAGCCGAAGTACCTGAACTCGGGGGAAACGCCCCTGTTCCACAAGTCCCAGGTGCTCTACGGCCTCGATCACGCCAAAGGGGCCATGACCGCCACGGGCACCGCCATCGTGGTGGAGGGCTACACCGACGTCATCGCCCTGTCCGAGGCCGGCATCGCCAATGTGGTGGCCACCCTGGGCACCGCGCTCACCATGCGCCATATCCGGGTGCTCGCGCGCCATGCCTCCAAGCGCATCGTCTACCTGTTCGACGGCGACGCCGCCGGGCAGAAGGCGGCCGACCGGGCCCTGGCCTTCATCGACAAGTCCATGACCCCCGAGGCGGGGCGCTCCCAGGTGGAGCTCGTGGCCGTGACGCTGCCGGACAATTTGGATCCGGCGGAATTCGTGCAGGCTCGGGGCGCCGATGCCCTGCAAGCGCTGCTCGACGACGCCATGCCCCTGCTGGAGTACGGCATCGAGCGGCGCCTGGCCGGCTTCAACCTGGACGCGCCGGCCGAGCGCGACCGGGCCCTGCGGGAGTGCCTGGGGCTTCTGGCCCCCATCAAGGAGTCGCTCGTGGCCAAGGACTACGCCGTGCGCATCTGGTCGACGCTGCGGGCCCATGGCCGCCTCGGCATCGAGGAGAGCGACGTGCTGAACTTGCTGGCCGCCCTGGAGCCGCCCCGCACCGCCGAGCGCGAGGACGGCCCTGCCGGGGCCGAGGGGGGAACGCCCGCGGCCGTCCCGCGCCGGGCGCTCTCCCAGGCCGAGCTCAACCGTCTGCGCTTCGAGCGGGAGTTCCTGAGCTTGGCGGCCCAGAACCCCCTCGTGGGGCTCGCCCATGCCGACGCCCTGGCCCAGATCCAGTGGCGGGAGGACGTGCACCGGGTGCTGGCCGAGTCCATTCTGGCCACCCTGGCGGAGAACCCCGCCGCCGCCCCGGCCGATGTGGTGGCCCGGGCCACGGTGGCCACGCCCCATGCCGGCCGCGTGCTCACGGGCGGCGCCAGCCAGGCGGGCGAACCGGCGGCCGTGGGGGCCTACCTGGCCGAGGAGCTGGCCCTGGGCGATGCCGAGGAGGCCATCGGCTCGCTCACAGCCCAGCTGAACGCCGGGGTGTCGGCCGAGGAGGCCGAGCTGCTCCACGCCGCGGTCACCACCTTGCAGATGGACGTGGCGGCCCGACGGCTCGCCCACCGGACCCTGCCCTCGGCCCCCTAGGGCGTCCCGGCGGCGCTTTCCCGGCTTCCGTAGATTTCGCGGGCGCTCTGGACGGCACCGGCGCGGGGGTTCACAATAAGTTAGTTAACCCATGCCCGCGCGGCCCGGCTTTGCCCGGCCCGTCGCGCGGAAGAGAAAAGGAACCGCTGTGCTGCCCATCGTCATCGCCCCCGATCCGCTGCTCGCCACCGTGTGCGAGCCCTGCGACCCCCGCGACAAGTCCCTGCGCCGTCTGTCCAAGCAGATGGCCCACGCCATGTACAAGAACTACGGCTGCGGCATCGCCGCGCCCCAGGTGGGCGTCACCAAGCGCCTCGTCGTCATCGACGTGGACTGGGACGGCGAGAAGGGGGAGAAGAACCCCATCGTGCTCGTGAACCCCGAGATCGTGGAGTTGGCCGGCGAGCCGGAGGAGGGCGGCGAGGGCTGCCTGTCCTGCCCCGGCGTCACCGTGCCCGTGAAGCGGCAGCCCTGGGCCCGGGTGCAGTACTACGACCTGGACGGCGAGCTGTGGGAGATCGAGGGGGACGGCCTTCTCGGTCGCTGCCTCCAGCACGAGATTGACCACTTGAACGGCCGCACCCTCTTCGAGAGCTGCGATCCGGTGACCCGCATCGAGGCGCTGCGGGCCTACGACGAGGCCAAGGCCGCCGGCGCGCGGCCCGGCGACACCGACATCGAGGTGAAGTAGGGTGCGCGTCGTCTACATGGGCACGCCGGCCTTCGCCGCCGCCATCTTGGAGCAGCTCATTCCCCACCACGAGGTGGTGGCCGTCTACACCCGCCCCGATGCCGTGCGCGGCCGGGGGAGCGAGCCGGTGGCCTCTCCCGTGAAGGAGGTGGCCCTGGCCGCGGGCATTCCCGTGCGCACCCCCCGCACCCTGCGGGACGCCGCCGAGCAGGAGGCCCTGGCCGCGCTCGCCCCCGACGTCATCTGCGTGGCCGCCTACGGGGCCATCCTGCCGCCGGAGGTGCTGGCCATCCCGGTCCACGGCTGCCTGAACGTCCACGGATCGCTGCTGCCCCGCTGGCGCGGCGCGGCCCCCATCGAGCGGGCCATCCTGGCCGGCGACGAGGAGGTGGGCGTGTGCATCATGGCCATGGAGGAGGGCCTCGACACCGGCAATTACTGCGTGTGCCGCTCCATCCCCGCGGCCGGGGCCACGACGGAAAGCCTCACGGCGGATCTGGCCGATCTGGGGGCGAGCGCGCTTCTGGCGGCGCTGACCCAGGTGGAGGCCGGGCGCGTGGCCTGGGTGGCCCAGGACGAGGCCGCAGTCACTTACGCGGAGAAGATCGCGAAGGGGGAGCTGAACCTGAATCCGGCCGAGGACGCCGTGGCGAACGACCGGCGCGTGCGGGCCTCGAGCGCGGCCCATCCGGCCCGCTGCGTTCTGGGGGCCCGGGCGGCCACGGTGCTGCGCGCCCGGGTGGCCGACGACGCCCCCGTTGCCCTGGCTCCCGGCCAGGCCATGCTCGCCGGCAAGCGCCTGTACCTCGGCTGCATCGAGGGCATCTTGGAAGTAATCGAAGTGAAACCGGACGGGAAGCGCGCCATGGAAGCGCACGCCTTCGCCGCCGGCGTCCCCGCGCTGCGGGGCGAGGAAGGAACTTGGTCCCGTGCATAACGACAACCACTCTCAGAATCAGCGCCGCTCCTCCGATCGGCCGTCCTCGGGCGGTCCGGGCGGCCATCGCGGGCCCCGTTCCGGCGGCCCGCGCGGCAACGGCGGCTATCGGGGCCGCGACGACCGCGGACCCCGCGGCCCCCGCAAGGACTACGGCGGGCGCGGGGGCGACCGCTCCCGGGACGACCGCGGGCCGCGCAAGGATTTCGGATCCCGGGACGGCCAGGGCGGCCGCGACGGGAAGCCCGGCGGCTTCCGCAAGGACGGCAAGCCCGGCGGGTACCGGGGCGGCAAGCCCGGGGGATACCGCAAGGACGATCGCGGGCCCCGCGACGGCAAGCCCTTCGAGCGGAAGCGCTTCGAGGGCGACCGTTCCCAGGGCGATGACGGCGAGCGCAAGGATTTCCGCGGCCCCCGCAAGGACTTCCGCCCCCGGGGCGATCAGCCCCGCGGCCCGCGGCGCGACAGCCGCGACAGCGGCCATCCGCGCGAGGTGTTCGTTGACGGCAAGCTCATGGCCGCCCCCGATCAGGGCGACGGGCGCGACCGGGGTCGCGGGCGCGACTTCGGCGGCCGCGACGATCGCCCGTGGGACGGCCGGCCCCCGCGCCGCGACGACGGTGCCCGGGCCAAGCGGCCGAACAGCCACCATGCCACCTCGGCCCGGGAGCTGGCCCTCTCGGCCCTGCACCAGCTGCGGGAGCGCGACGCCTTCGCCCAGGACATCATCGCCAAGACCATCGACAAGTCGAAGCTGTCCCGCGAGGACCGCGCCTTCGCCACGCGCCTCGTGCTGGGCGTGACGAGCACCCGCGGCACCCTGGAGGACGTCATCGACGGCTGCATGGACTCGCCCGACGACGCCGCCCCGGCCGTGCGCGATGCCCTGGCCCTGTCGGCCTACGAGATCATCTTCCTGCAGAAGAGCCCCCACGCCGCCGTGGATCAGGGCGTGGAGCTCGTGAAGACCGTGGCCCCGCGGGCCGGCGGCCTGGCCAACGCCGTGCTGCGCCGCGTGGTGCGGGCCAAGGAGCACTTCCCCTTCGGCGACCCGCGCACCGACATCGCCGCCTACGCGCGGCTCCACGGGTTCCCCGTGTGGCTCGCCGAGCGGCTCATTGCCGAGCTCGGCCCCGAGGGCGCCCGCGACTTCATGGTGGCCTCCAACGAGCCCGCTCCGGTGTTCGTCTCGGTCAACGCCGTGAAGGCCTCCGAGGACGAGGTAGTGCCCGTGCTGGCCGCGGCCCACGGCGACCCGACCCCGGTGACGGTGGCCGGCCGCCCCGTTCCCGGCTGCTATCGGGTGTCCTCCGGTGTGCCCCTGCTCGACGGGCGCGTGCGCCGCATGTTCAGCCAGGGCCAGCTGCTCGTCTCCGACGCCACGTCCCAGGCCGTGGCGAGCCTCGTGGTGGGCGACGAGGCCCCCGCCTCCTTCTTGGAGATCGGGGCCGGCCGCGCCACGAAGACCATCCTCGACCAGAGCTGCGCCTATCGCCGCTTCGGCGCGCAGATCGGCGACTACGTGACCGTGGACGTGCACGCCTTCAAGACCCGCCTCCTCCAGGAGCGCGCCGAGCTGTACGGCATCGAGGTGACCGAGCCCATCATCGGCGACGCCACCGACCTGGGCGCGCTGGTGAGCGAGCGCACCTTCGACCGCGTGTTCATCGACGCGCCCTGCTCGGGCCTGGGCACCCTGCGCCGCCACGCGGACATCCGCTGGCGCCTGCGACCCGAGACCATTGACGAGCAGGCGGCCCTCGACGGGCGCCTCTTGGCGAGCGCCGCGGCCCACGTGGCTCCCGGCGGCATCCTGGCCTACGCCACCTGCACCATCACCCACGAGGAGAACGCCGATGCCGTGGATCAGTTCCTCGCCACGGAGGCCGGCTCCGCCTTCGAGGTGATCCCCTACGAGAACCCCGAGCTCGGCATCGAGCGGCCCTTCTTCTCCATTCCCCTGGAGCCCGGCGGCCCCGACGCCCACTTCCTCGCCCTTTTGCGCCGCAAGGCCTAGGACCGCAGGCACGAACTTTTAATGTATGAAGGCCCCGTGTCCCGGCTGGTAACGGCTGGGACACGGGGCCTCTTCTCGCTGGGGCGATAGCTTGCCGGCGGATCGCTATTGTTCGTCGAGGGCCTTCGCCAGAAGTCCGAGCGTCTCTCGGTCGAGGCGGCCGATGGGTGCATCGCGCAGCAGTTTCTCGCGGTTCACCTCGAAAAGCGGATTGAGCTGCACCCAAGAGGGCCTTCTCAGACCGCACGCCTCCCAACGGGGAATCTCCAGATAGCCGGATTGGTCGTAGTTTCCCGCCGAGGTGACTTTTGCGGTGATGACGCTTGCCCGGCCGGTTTCGTCGAGGATGACCACCGGACGCACTTTTCCCGTATGGGGATGGTCTGCGAATGCGACATAGGCAAGCCAAATGTTACCTATGCGCGGCTCAGACAAGGTCATCGTACAGACCGTCATCTTCGGGAGCATCGGCCCATGGGGGAAGGATCGTCATGCCCGTATCGGGTTCGGGCTTCAGGATGGCTTTATCCCGCAGATCGATGGAGGGCTCGGGGCGCACATCGAAGGGCAGGCCGCCCACTTCAATCGACTTTCTCATGAAGAGGTTGAACGCTTCGCTCAGGCTCATGCCCCATCGTTCGTAGACGGTACGCGTCTGATGCTTGAGTTCGGCGCTCGTTCTGAACTTGATCTCGGCATTCTTCGTTGCAGTGGCCATGAGGCACCTCCTTAATGTGGCCCTTATGTTACTACAAGAGGGTACCTTCGGTGAAGGCAGGCGCGAGGTAATAGGATGTCTCGCGTTTCTTTTGGAACATGAGCAATATTGTCATGAATGGGCACGTAGATGTCAGAACAGGGAAGCGCAGAAGTGCGATGGGGATCCTATACTTTTCTTTGTTTTGACATGTGGTCTAAGGTTCGAGCAGCTGCGCGAATCTATGGGGAGAGAGCGAAGGATGTGAGCATAATGGAGGACACCTTGAAGACTGTTCTGCGAGAGACTGGCGAGCAGCTCTCTTCGTCGGAGGCGTGCGGAAAAGCCAGACTGAAGGGCCGATTGAGTGCGGAAAAGCTGCTTTATCCGACGCGCGATCGCGTCCATGAGATCCTCTACGCCCCTGAAGCGCTGAGTGCCAAACTTCCCGAGCAAACGCTCTACGGATATCTGCGGTCGTCGAACGACGACAACCTTTCGGCTGTGGCTTTCTCTTATCTGGGAACTGACATAACCTACAAAACGTTGTTCTGTCAAATTGAGCGCGTGGCACGCTCTCTGCGCGCAGCTGGGATCGGGCGGGGAGATTTTGTCTCCGTTGTCCTGCCCGGAATCCCCGAGGCGTTCTACGTGGTGTACGCCTGCAGCATGATCGGCGCCGTGGCGAACATGATCGACCCCCGCTATCCGGCCCAAGGTATCGCGCATCAGGTTCATCAGGTGGGCTCTCGCTTTGTCATAGGACTCACGACAGTCTCGCCGTTGCTTGTTCCCTTGTATGAGGAAGGCGTCACGGTTGTCGCCGTTTCGCCCTCCGAGTCCCTCGATCTTCCGTCTAAGCTCACCTTTGCGGTAAAGGCGCTTGCGGGCAGGGTATCGCTCCCGAAGAGGCCGGCCGAAGCGGCACTCTTTAAGTCGTGGTGCGATTTCCTTGCGGCCGGCGAAAGCGTGGCCGCCGTAGCCGACTGTTACGTGAGGGATACGCCCGTAGCGGCGCTTTCCACGGGCGGTACAACGGGCATGCCGAAGAAGGTGCTGCTCTCCAACGACAACATCAACGCGGCGGTGTTCCAGGCGGCGCGGTGTGGCCTTACATTGGACCGCAGCCAAAGCTGGTACGACATCATGCCGCCCTTCATCGCCTATGGCTTGGCCGATGGGCTGCACCTGCCACTCGTCATCGGCATGAAGGTTTACCTGGTTCCCGATCCGAAGGGAATCGATCTAGCCGAGGAGATGCTGCGGTTGCGTCCCAACCATATGGCGGGCGCTCCCGACCACTGGCTTTCCCTGGCCGATAGCGAGAAGCTCGAGGGGATCGACCTCTCGTTTCTCTTGGATCCCATTCTGGGCGGCGACGGGGTGTCGCTTGCGCAAGAGACGCGCATCAACGACTTCCTCGCGTCCCACGGCTGCGCCCATCGCCTGAGAGTCGGCTACGGAATGACGGAGTGCTGCGGCGGCGCGAGCGTGGCGGGCGCCAACGAGTCCGTCGTCCTCCAGAGCGTCGGCTACTCATTTCCCCAGCAGCTGATCGCGGCTTTCGAGCGGCGAGCCGATGGGAGCGCGGGCTCGGAACTTCCCTACGTTCCCGCCGATGTTTCCGAACCCATTCCCGAAGAGTACATCGGCGAGATCTGCTTTTCAGGACCCAGCGTCATGCTCGGCTACTTCGACAATCCCGAGGAGACCTCCCATGCCCTGCGCGTGCACGATGACGGGAGAACGTGGCTCCATAGTGGCGATGCGGGCTATTTGAAGCTCCCGAAGGGAGAGATCCACATTACAGGTCGCTATAAGGACTTCATCGTGCGCCACGACGGTTTCAAGATTCCCCCGCAAGAAATCGAGGCGGTGGTCTACCAATGCGACGAGGTCGAAGTGTGTAAAGCGGTGGGCATCCCCGACAGGGATCGCCCCCAGGGTGAGCTCGTGAAGGTGTTCTTCAAGGTGAAGGCGGGGAAGTCTCCCGCAGGGAAAGATGTGACGGTCGCAGAGCGCATACGCACGCTTTGTGAGGAACGTCTTCCCGCGTACAAACTGCCCTGCGCCTATGAAGAACTCGATGAGTTTCCCAAGACGTCCATTGGCAAGATCGACTTGAAGGCACTGCGGAAGACGGAAGGGTGAGCAACGGTGAATCACAAGGACTCTCATAATGGCCTCCGGCGTCTCTTGCCCTCGCAGGAGAGACCGTGGAGCAAATACTACAGCCAAGAGGCGCTGGCCGCCGAGCCGCCTGATGCCACGATGTACGACTATCTGGTGCAGTCGTGCGAGGCCGGCGGATCGGATACGGCTCTGATCTATTTCGGACGACGGGTGACCTTTGGCGACTTCATGGGAGAGGTTGACGTTGCCGCCAAGGCGCTGTGGGCGCAGGGCGTGCGACAGGGCGATGTGGTTACGGTCGTTTCCCTCGCGACCCCTGAAACCTATGCGCTCGTATACGCTATCAACCGTATTGGGGCCAAGGCGAATATGGAATATGCCACCGTCGCTCCCGGCGTGCTCGCGCAATCGCTTCGCAAGACCGAGTCGAAGATGCTGTTCGTGCTTGATCTTTTTGCCGAAACATTGGAAGGGGAGCTGAAGACTCCGGGAATCCGCAGCGTCGTTTTGCCCATGGAGCGCTCCATGGGGACGTTTGCGCGGATGGCGACCCGTTTGCGCAGGGCGCCGCGGGGAGCCCATCGAGCCTTGAGCTATGACGGTTTTCTCCGTGCAGGCGCCGCAGCGTCCATTGAGGAGGTGCATGAGGGAGGCTTGGCGTTTGCCTTGCTTTCAACCTCGGGTACAACGGGCGAGCCGAAGAAGGTCGTTCTTTCCAGCAATGCGATCAACAGCATTGTCTGGCAGTATCGCCACAGCGGGATGGACTTCAAGCGGGGAGACACCTACCTCTCGGTGGCACCGCCGTTCCTTGCCTTCGGCATGGTTCTCTCGATGCATGCCCCTCTCTGTCTCGGCGTGGTGAACCATCTGGCGCCCGACCCGTCCGTTGATGCCGTTGTACGGGACTATCTGAGGGTAAAACCCCAGCACTGCCTTGAGGCACCCGCCTATATCGAGAGACTGGTCAGGGCCGTTGACGGCCGCAAGGCGGATCTCTCGTTCATCAAGACGCTCGCCGTGGGAGGGGAGAGCCTCTCTCCCGAGCGAAGAGGGGAGATAGACGAAATCCTCTTTCGCCATGGCGCCCGCGTCGGCGTTATCCATGGATACGGAATGACGGAAGTTGCCTCAACGGCCGTTACCGAGATGCCCGGCAGGCGAAAGTGCGGCAGCGTCGGCTTGCCCCAGTGCCGGGTGAACGTGAAAGCGGTCGATCTTGAGACGGGGCATGAGGGTGGATATGGAGATGTCGGCGAGTTGTGGGTGAGTTCGCCGGGAGCCATGATGGGGTACTTCGATAACGACTTGGCCACCAATGAAACCCTGCGCGTTGATGAGAGCGGCGCTGTTTGGGTGAGAACGGGGGACTTGGCATCAATCGATGAGGACGGGTTCGTGTTCCATCACGGCCGCATCAAGCGCATCGCCATGGTCATCGATCCCGTCACGAAGCAGATAGAGAAGGTTTTTCCCGAACAGGTGGAAGGCGAGTTGCTGAAATTGCCCGATGTTGCCACGTGCGCGGTAGTCGTGCCCGTCGGGAGCGATCGCTTGGGCGTGCCCTATGCCTTTGTGGTTCCCGCCGAGGGTGTCGTCTTTGACAAAGCAGCGACTGACAAGGGATTGCGTGGTGCTTTGCCCGCTCACTCCTGCCCAAGGGATTATTTCTTGGTCGAGGAAATCCCGCTGTTGTCATCGGGAAAGACCGATTATGGGCTCCTGGAGAAGCGGGCCCGCGGCCTCGCGGCGTCTTGAGCAAGACCCTGTTGTCGCCGACCGGGTGAAAATGGGGAGACATCCCGTTGCCTCCTCCGAAGGTGCGGTGTCGAAGGATCCCCCAATCTCCATCGGCGCCCAGACTGGCTTCTTTTCGCGGTGCCACGCTCGGTTCACGCGGCGCCCCGGCTGGCAATGGCCGGGGCGCCTTGCGTTTCGCTGGGGACGATGGCGGGTTGGTGGGAAAAACTATGGGGTTGGTTACCGATGTTTTAACGGTTTTGAAACGTTGACCGTTCCGGTGTCAGTACAATAGCAAGCTAAATTATTCCCCAGGTCCGAAAAGGAGGTCGCAGGTCGTGGAGCCGAATATCAAAGAGGTGGCGGGGCGCATCCGCGCTCTGCGCGAGGACATGGACCTCACCATGCAGGAGATGGCCGAGGCCACGGGCCGCTCGGTGGCCGAGTACGCCGCCCAGGAGGCCGGCGACGAGGATCTCTCCTTCACCTTCCTGTATAAGTGCGCCGAGAAGTTCGGCGTGGATGTGATCGAGCTGCTCACGGGCGAGAACCCGCATCTGACGGGCTACTCGCTCACCCGGGCCGGCGCCGGTCTGTCCATCAAGCGGCGGGCGGGCTTCGAGTACCTGCACAAGGCGCCGCACTTCCGCCACAAGCTGGCCGAGCCCTTCGTGGTGACGGCGCCCTACCTGGAAGAGCAGCAGGATGTGCCCGTGCACCTGTCGCGCCATGAGGGTCAGGAGCTCGACTTCATCATCTCCGGCCAGATGCGCTTCGCCTACGAGGGCCACGAGGAGATACTGAATCCCGGCGACGTGGTCATGTACGACTCCGGTCGCGGCCACGGCATGGTGGCCACGGGAGGCGCGCCCTGCGTGTTCCTGGCCATCGTCATGAAGCCCGGCGACGAGAAGATTATCTAGGCGGCCCGGTCCGTCGCGGGCACGCCCGCGGCCCTGGCGTCGCCCTATCCCGCGCCCCGGTGCCCGCAGGCGCCGTGTCGCCCGCAGCTGGCCTGTGGCCCTCGCTGCGGAACCGCCCCTAATCTTTTCGCACCCGACTTCACCCGAGGAACCATTATGCGCAACATCAACGAACGCTATGTCACCGAGGCCTTCAACGAGCAGGGCCAGCTCACCCAGTTCGACGTGGACGTGCCCGCCGATTTCAACTTCGCCTACGATGTGGTGGACGACATCGCCGAGCACGACCCCGACCGCACCGCCATGGTGTGGTGCAACCCGGAAGGGGAGGAGCACGTCTTCACCTTCGCCGACATGAAGCGCTGGTCCGATAAGACGGCCAACTTCTTCGCCGACTGCGGCATCGGCCGGGGCGACTTCGTCATGGTCATCCTGCGGCGCCACTACCAGTTCTGGTTCACCATGCTGGCTCTGGAGAAGCTGGGGGCCGTGGCGGTGCCCGCCACCTTCATGCTGAAGGAGCACGATCTGACCTACCGCCTGAACGGGGCCGATATCAAGGCCGTGGTGGCCACTTCCACCGGAGATATCGCCGATACCGTGGACGCCGTGGTGGGCGCGTGTCCCAGCGTGGAGGCGCTCATCTTGGTGAATCCCGCGGGCGGCGGCCTCACGGCCCAGGACGGCGAGGGTCGCTGGCTCTTCCCCGAGGGGGAGCCGGGCGGACTGGCGCTCTCGGGTTCTGAGGGCATCTGCGCGTTGCCCGCTGTCCGCGCGGGCTGGCGCGACTTCAACAGCGAGGTGCGCGCGGCCAGCGCCGACTTCGCCCGGCGCGAGACGGCGGCGGCCGACCCCATGCTCATGTACTTCTCCAGCGGCACCACGGGCAACCCCAAGATGGTGCTCCACGATGCCGGCTACGCCGTGGCCCATCTCATCACGGCCAAGCACTGGCACAACGTGAACCCCGAGGGGCTGCACTTCACAATTGCCGACACCGGCTGGGGCAAGGCTGTGTGGGGCAAGTTCTTCGGGCAGTGGCTCATGGAGGCCGCCGTGCTCACCTACGACTTCGACCGCTTCGACGCCGCCGACATCCTCTCGCTCATCGGTCGGTTCGGGGTGACCACCCTGTGCTGCCCGCCCACCATGTACCGGCTCATGAGCGAGGTGGACGTGGACGCCTACGACCTGTCCAGCCTGGAATACTCCACCACGGCCGGCGAGGCGCTGAACCCCGATCTGTTCGACTTCTGGCGCGAGCACACGGGGCTGACCATCTACGAGGGCTTCGGGCAGACCGAGACGCCGCTCACCGTGGCGAACCTGACGAACTCCACCCCGCGGCCCGGCTCCATGGGCAAGCCTGTGCCCCTGTACACGATGGCCATCCTGCGCGGCGACGGCACCGAGTGCGACACCGGTGAGACCGGGGAGATCTGCATCGCCGTGAACCCGCGCCCGGCGGGCATCATGTGCGAGTACTACCGCAACCCGGAGAAGACCGCCGAGGCCATGGACGGCACCTGGTACCACACCGGGGACACCGCCTGGCGCGACGAGGAGGGCAACTACTGGTACGTGGGCCGCAACGACGACGTCATCAAGTCGAGCGGGTACCGCATCGGTCCCTTCGAGATCGAGAGCGTGCTTCTGGAGCACGAGGCCGTGCGCGAGTGCGCCGTCACCGGCGTGCCCGACCCGGTGCGCGGCTTCGCTGTGAAGGCCACGGTGGTGCTGGCCGAGGGCTGGACCGGCTCCGATGCCCTCACCCAAGAGCTGCAGAAGTGGGTGAAGCGCCAGACCGCCCCCTACAAGTACCCGCGCATCATCGAGTACGTGGACGACCTGCCGCGCACCGTGAACGGGAAAATCCGCCGCGCCGCCATCCGCGAGGCCGACGCCGCGGCCCCGGCACCGGCCAAGACCCCCGAGGGACTGATCTGATGGGCGGCCCGACCGAGCCGGCGACAGTCCCGGGCCTGCCCTTCGATCTGGCGCCGGTCACGGTGGTGGTGGGCCACTACGGGGCGGGCAAGACCACCTTCGCCCTGAACCTGGCCCTGGACGCGGCGGCGGCCGGACAGGCGGTCACCCTGGCCGACATGGACGTGGTGAACCCCTACTTCCGCTCCAGCGAGTACGCCGAGCTTCTGGAAGGGCATGGAGTGCGGCTCATCGCCCCGGTGTTCGCCCGGGCCGGCACCTCGCTGGACGTGCCCTCGCTCACCGGCGAGGTGGTGCCCGCCATCCAGGCTGCCTACGCCTGGCAGCGGGCGAGCGACGGTGGTGAGGGCCCGGCAGGACCGCGGCCCGTGGTCATCGTGGACGCTGGCGGCGATGACGTGGGCGCCACGGCCCTGGCCCGGTTCGCCTCGGCCCTGGGGGCCGGTCCCGGCGAGGTGCTCTACGTGGCCAACGCCTACCGCAACCTCACCCGCCAGCCGGCCGAGGCGGTGGCCGTGCTTCGCGAGATCGAGGCCAAGGCCGCCGTGGCGGTGACGGCCGTGGTGGGCAATTCCCACCTGCAGGGGGAGACGACCGCGGCCCTTGTGCGGGAAGCTGTTCCGTTTGCCCAGGCCGTGGCCGATGGCGCCGGGGTTCCTCTGCGGTGCGTTACGGTGCCAAAGTCGGCCATTCAACGGGAAAGCGACGGGCACGGGGCCCTGGTGGGCCTGCCCGGTGTCTATCCTGTGGACGTGTACGTATCGCCGCCCTGGTCTTTCGGGCCGGAGGCGTAGGAGAGATTGAAGGGATGCCGCGCGGGCCGCAGGGCCGATGCGGCGAGGACAGTGCAAGGAGGTTTCCATGGCGCGCGTTACCATCGACGACCATTTCTGCAAGGGCTGCGGCCTGTGCGTGGACGTCTGTCCCACGGTCATTCTGGAGCTGGACGAGGCCGTCATCACGGCCAAGGGCTACCATCCGGCCCATTGCGTCGATCAGGAGAAGTGCACGGGCTGCTGCTCGTGCGCGACGATGTGCCCCGATGTGGCCATCACGGTGGAAAGGTAGGCTCATGGCGCAGAAAGTACTCATGAAGGGCAACGAGGCCATGGCCGAGGCGGCCATGCGGGCCGGTTGCCGCCATTTCTTCGGCTATCCCATCACGCCCCAGACCGAGGTGGCCGCCTACATGGCGAAGATGATGCCGAAGGTGGGGGGCACCTACTTGCAGGCCGAGTCCGAGGTGGCGGCCATCAACATGGTCTACGGCGCCTCCGCGGCCGGCGCCCGGGTGATGACCTCCTCGTCCTCGCCGGGCATCTCGCTCAAGAGCGAGGGCATCTCCTACATGGCCGGCGCCGATCTGCCGGGCGTCATCATCAACGTGCAGCGCGGCGGCCCGGGCCTCGGCGGCATCCAGCCCTCCCAGGCCGACTACTGGCAGGCCACTAAGGCCACGGGCCACGGCGACTTCCAGATTGTCGTGTTCGCCCCCTCCACGGTGCAGGAGATGGCCGACTACGCCTTCGAGGCCTTCGACGTGGCCGATCGCTACCGCGTGCCGGTGATGATTCTGGCCGACGGCATGCTCGGCCAGATGATGGAGCCCGTGGTGCTGCCCGAGGCCATCGACCCGGCCGATCTGCCGGCCAAGCCCTGGGCTACCTGCGGCCACGGCCACGCCCGGCCCCATAACGTGGCGAACTCCCTGTACCTGACCGCTGCCGCCCTGGAGGACCTCAACCGCGAGCGCTACGAGCGCTACGACGCCATCAAGGCCGCCGAGCAGCGGGCCGAGTGCTACCGCACCGAGGACGCCGACATCGTGCTCGTGGCCTTCGGCGGGGCGGCTCGCGTGGCCCGCAGCGCCGTGAACGCCGCCCGGGAGCGCGGCATCAAGGCGGGCCTCGTGCGCCCCATCACCCTGTGGCCCTTCCCCGAGGACACCCTGGCCGAGGCTTTGGATCACGCGAAGGCGGCCCTCGTGGTGGAGATGAACATGGGCCAGATGGTGGAGGACGTGCGCCTCGTGGCGAACGGAACCGTGCCCGTGGAGTTCTACGGGCGCACCGGCGGCGTGATTCCCGCGCCGGAGGAGGTTCTGGCCGCGGTGGAGGCCCTGAGCGGAAAGGTCGGTGAGTAGCATGGCACAGGACGAGCGCGAGATGAAGGTGGTCTACGAGCGGCCCCATGCGCTTTTGCCCGTGGTGACCAACTACTGCCCGGGCTGCCCCCACGGCATCGTGGAGCGCCTCGTGGCCGAGACCATGGACGAGCTGGACATCGAGGGGGAGACCATCGGCGTGGCACCGGTGGGCTGCTCGGTGATGGCCTACGACTTCTTCGGCTGCGACATGATCGAAGCGGCCCACGGCCGCGCCCCGGCGGTGGCCACGGGCGTGAAGCGCGTGCACCCGGACAAGATCGTCTTCGCCTACCAGGGCGACGGCGACTTGGCCTCCATCGGCATGGCCGAGACCATCCATGCGGCCACCCGCGGCGAGAACATCGTCGTCATCTTCATCAACAACGCCATCTACGGCATGACCGGCGGCCAGATGGCCCCCACGTCCCTGCCGAACCAGGTGACCCAGACGAGCCCCTACGGTCGCGACGTGGCCACGGCGGGCAACCCCATCCGCGTGAGCGAGCTGTTGGCCACCCTCGATGGGCCGGCCTACATCGAGCGCGTCTGCGTGGACAGCCCCAAGAACGTGCGCAAGGCCAAGAAGGCCATCAAGAAGGCTTTCCAGAACCAGGTGGACGGCGTGGGTTACTCCTTCGTCGAAGTGATCTCCACCTGCCCCACCAACTGGGGCATGACCCCGCAGGCCGCCTTCGCGTGGATGCGGGAGAACATGCTGCCGTACTATCCGCTCGGCGTGTACCGCGACGTGGTGGCCGACGGCTTCGCCAATGCCGCCGAGGCCGCGAGCGCCCGCAACGCCGCGTGCCCCATCGCCCACCCGGAGAAGAAGGGGGAGAACTAATGGACCGCGAGCTCCAATGCGTCATCGCCGGCTTCGGCGGCCAGGGGTCGCTCTTCGCCGGCAAGGTCATCGCGACGGCCGGCCTCATCGAGGATCGCGAGGTGTCCTGGATGCCCTCCTATGGTCCCGAGATGCGCGGCGGCACGGCGAACTGCTCCGTCACCCTGTCCGACGAGCCCATCGGCAGCCCCCTTGTGCTGCACCCCAACGCCCTCATCGCCCTGAATCAGCCCTCCTTCGACAAGTTCCTGCCCACGGTGGCCGAAGGCGGCATCGTCGTGGCCGACACGGCCATGGTGCCCGAGCTGCGCGAGGCACCGGGCGTGACCGTCGTCGGCATCCCGGCAGCGAAGCTCTGCGAGGAGGCCGGCATCAAGGGCCTCGGCAACATCGTGCTCATCGGCAAGCTGTGGGCCGCGTTCCCCTTCTGCGGGCAGGAGGCCCTGGAAGGGGCGCTCGCCCAGGTGGCCGGCAAGAAGCCTGCGATGCTGGAGAAGAATAAGATCGCCCTTGAGCTGGGCATGAAGGCATAGGAGAACGTCATGGATGAGAATCTGAGAGAACTCGGCATGCGCGTCCAGGGCCTGCGCGAGGCCTGCGACGTGTCCCGCCACACCATGGCCCAGGAGCTGGGCGTGGATATCGACACCTACCGCGCCTGGGAGGAAACCGGGGTGGATATCCCCATCTCGGCCATCTACCACATGGCCACGAAGTTCTCCGTGGATCTCACGGAGATCCTCACGGGCAACGCCCCGAAGCTGGACACCTATCACGTGGTGCGCGCGGGAGAGGGCATCAACGTCGACCGCTTCCCCGGCTACCAGTACGAGGATCTGGCCTGGCGCTACGCCCGCAAGATCATGCAGCCGCTGCGGGTCGTGCTCGATCCGAGCGATGAACCGGCCGAGCTGGTGTGCCACGGGGGCCAGGAGTTCAACTACGTCGTGGACGGCTCGCTCGTCCTCACCTTCGAGGACCGCGATATCGTCCTGAACGCCGGCGACTCCATCTACTTCAATCCGGAGCACCCCCACGGCCAGCGCTGCCACGGCGACGCCCCCGCCACCTTCATCACGATCATCGCCGAATAGCTTGTTCCGTTCGCCCTGGCGGGACGAACGGACACGCCGATGCTGCGGTTCCGACAGGCACCTGGCCTTGTCCCTTGTTTCGGGCTCGGCGCGTACCGAAGTACGCTTGGCCCGAAGGCGGGGCAATGCCAGGCACTTGTCGGAACCTCGCTGACCTTGCCAATAAAGTAAGTCCGAGGAGTTATTAATGGATCACGTTCTGAAGAAATACTGCCCGAGAATCGAATTCGATTCCTACGAGGACTTCGCGGAGAACTTCCGCATCGAGGTGCCCGAGGACTTCAACTTCGGCTTCGACGTCGTGGACGAGTGGGCCGCGGTGGAGCCGGAGAAGCGGGCCCTTCTGTGGTGCAACGACGCCGGCGAGGAGCGCACCTTCACCTTCGCCGACATCAAGCGCCTCTCCAACCAGGCCGCCCACGGCTTCGCCAAGCTGGGCGTGGGCAAGGGCGACGTGGTGATGTGCATCCTGCGGCGGCGCTGGGAGTACTGGATCTGCGCCGTGGCCCTGTGCAAGCTGGGCGCCACCATCATTCCCGCCTCGCTGCAGCTGACCAGCAAGGATGTGGTGTACCGCGCCAACAGCGCCGACGTGAAGGCCATCGTGGCCGTGAACGACGACTACGTGTGCACCCAGGTGGAAGAGGCCCTGCCCGATTGCCCCGGCGTGCGCGAGACCTTCATCGTGGACGGCAGCCGGCCGGGCTGGATCGACTTCGAGGACCTCATCGCCGGTCAGCCCGAGACCTTCGAGCGGCCCACGGGCGAGGCGGCGGTCGCTGCCCGCGACATCATGCTCATGTACTTCACGAGCGGCACCACGGGCAACCCCAAGGCCGTCGAGCACAACTTCGCCCACCCGCTGGGCCATATCATCACGGCGAAGTACTGGCAGCAGGTGCGCGAGAACGAGCTGCACATGTCGGTGACCGATTCGGGCTGGGCCAAGTTCGGCTGGGGCAAGATCTACGGCCAGTGGATCTGCGGCGCGACCATCTTCGCCTACGACATGGAGAAGTTCGTGCCCGCCAAGCTGCTCCAGAAGATCCAGGACTACCGCCTGGCCACCTTCTGCGCGCCGCCCACCATGTACCGCTTCATGCTCCAGGAGGACGTGGCGGCCTACGATCTGTCCAGCGTGGAGAATTTCGCCACGGCCGGCGAGCCCTTGAACGCGGAGGTGACCATCCAGTGGGAGCGGCTCACGGGCAAGAAGATCCGCGAGGGCTTCGGCCAGACCGAGGGGCCGGTGCTTCTGGCCACCTTCCCCTGGGTGGAGCCGCGCCCCGGCTCCATGGGCAAGCCGTCGCCCTTGCTGAACGTGAAGCTCTTGGACGATGACGGCCGGGAAGTGGAGGACGGCGAGGAGGGCGCCATCTGCGTGACGGGCCTGAAAGAGGCCTACCCGCCGGGCCTGTTCGTCGGCTACTACGGCAACCCCGAGAAGACCGCCGAGGCTGTGGGAGGGGAGTACTACAACCTCCACGACATGGCCTGGCGCGACTCGGACGGCTACTGCTTCTTCGTGGGCCGCAACGACGATGTCATCAAGTGCTCGGGCTACCGCATCGGCCCCTTCGAGGTGGAGAGCGCGCTGGTGGAGCACCCGGCTGTGGTGGAGTGCGCCGTCACGGCGGCGCCGGACCCCATCCGCGGCAAGGTGGTGAAGGCCACGGTGGTGCTGGCCCGGGGCTACGAGGGCACCGACGCGCTCACCCGCGAGCTGCAGGAGCACGTGAAGAAGACCACGGCGCCCTACAAGTACCCGCGCATCATCGAGTATGTGGACGAACTGCCCAAGACCATCGGCGGCAAGATCAAGCGCAAGCTCATCCGCACCAACGACGGCATCGACGAGTAGCTGCCGCGCTGTTGCTCCGACCAAGGCGCCCTCCGGGGCGCCTTTTTGCTGCCCGCAAGGAGGTCTCTCCCTCGCCCCGCTCGGGGGGGGGGCGGGCATCGCGGTTGGAAAGACCGCTCCGCCATCCATGAGGGGATTCGAGCTCCGCTCACCCTTCTCGCCCCATTTAGGTATGGAAATTTTGTCATGGAATCGTTAAAATAACAGAAGTTCCTGCATCACCGCGAGGGGCGACCCTCAAGCTCTCCACCTGGGGAGGGGTGAGAGCGGCGGTGTCGCAGGAACACGGAAAGGAAAAGGAACAAGGAAGGAAAGAAGGAGGTTAGAAGGCATGAGTGAAGAGACCAAAGTTGATGCCGAGGTAACCACGGACGCTGCGGACTCCACGACTGAAGCTACTCCCAAAAAGACAGGCAAGAAGAAGTGGCCTATCGTCGTTGGCGTAGTGGCAGCGGTCCTGATCGTCGCCGGCGCGGGCCTGTGGGTCTGGCATGAGCAGCCGAGCTTCTGCAACGCCATCTGCCATACGCCGATGGATCCGTACAATGCCACGTACGACCAGGAGCTCCACCAGACCGGTATCGATAAGTGGGGCAACGAGGCGAGCACCGACGCCATGCTGGCTGTCACGCACAAGGCCACCGGCTCCACCTGCATGTCCTGCCATGTGCCGCAGATCAGCGAGCAGATCGGCGAGGGCATGAACTGGGTGACCGGCAACTACGTGTACCCGCTCGAGGAGCGTTCCCTGGCCGACCTCGTCGAGGCCCGCGGCATCGCTTCCGAGGAGTTCTGCCTCAACAGCGGCTGCCACGTGAACGATGACGGCTCCGTCATGACCACCGACGACCTGCAGGCGAAGACCGCCGACATGAAGCGCAACCCCCACGTGCCGCAGCACGGCAAGGTGGAGTGCGGCGAGTGCCACAAGGCTCATCGCGCGTCGGTGAACTACTGCTCCGGCTGCCACAACGACGCCGACATGCCCGAGGGCTGGATCTCCAGCGCCGACGACAAGAAGCTGAAGAAGGCCTTCGAGTCCGGTGCTGCCGCCTAGGCGCGACGCGAACCGCAACGGTTACCGCATCGGGAGCCGCCCTTCGGGACGGCTCCTTTCTTTGATGAAGTAACGGTGACGAAACGGTAACCGCTTTTCCCCTGGCCGAATGGGCCCACTTCGGGTATCATGGCACATCGAAGCGAATTCCTCGGGATGGGGGCGCCGCGCCGAACGGGCGGCGCCCCCATCCTGCGGTGAGGTCAGCTGGGGAGGGCGGATCGCTCGCTTCGCAGGAAGGGGGTGCGCACGCGCACCTCGAAGATCCCCAACTGGAAGGATGGATGAATGTCCGAAGAAGAGAAGACCGTGGAGGTCGCCGAGGTTGAAGGGGCTCCGGCCGCAACCAACGAGCCGGCTGCCAAGAAGGGCAAGAAGAAGTGGCCCATCGTGGTGGGCGTCGTCGTGGCCGTGCTCGTCGTGGCCGGTGCCGGGTTCTGGGTCTGGCACGAGCAGCCGAGCTTCTGCAACGCGATCTGCCACACCCCCATGGATCCCTACCTGCCCACCTATGAGGCCACCCCGGGCGAGCCGGCCACCGATAAGTGGGGCAACGAGCTCGAGACCGCCAGCGGCATGATGGCCGCCGTGCACCGCGCCGAGAACGGCGACACCTGCATGAGCTGCCATGTGCCCACCCTGTCCGAGCAGATCGGCGAGGGCATGAGCTGGGTGACTGGCAACTACGAGGTCATGCTGACCCAGACCGGCCAGCACGTGGTGCCCGAGAAGTCCCTCGAGGACCTCGTGGCCGCCCGCGGCATCGAGGCCGACCAGTTCTGCCTGAACGAGAGCTGCCACAACATGACTCGCGACGACCTCATCGAGGCCACGGCCGACATGAAGCGCAACCCCCATGTGCCGCAGCACGGCAAGGTGGAGTGCGGTGATTGCCACAAGGCTCATCGCGCGTCGGTGAACTACTGCTCCAGCTGCCACAACGACGCTGACATCCCCGAGGGCTGGATCAGCGCCGCCGACGACAAGAAGCTCGTCAAGGAGCTCGAGTCCATGAACTAACGGGGTTTCACCGTTCGGAAACCTCAGGAAAGGCCGCCTTCGGGCGGCCTTTCTCGTTGCTCTGCCAGGGTCGCGAGGCGTCGGGTGTTCCGATTCGCTCAGACAGTCCTCGCTTTGGAGAACAGGACATTGAGTCCTGTTCTCGCCGCTGTGGAACTCGCTCGGTCGAAACACCCGCCGTCTCCTTTGCGCTCATCCGTGCTTGGCCCTCTCAGGCTTCGGCTCGTACCTTTTTTGAAAAAATCTCAATCTATACTTGCGTGTCATCGTTTTCGGGTGTATGGTGCAACCGTCCTTTAAATGCGGTACAGAGAGGCCGACAAGGTACACCCCGTGCGCGGGGGCGCGAGAGCAAGCATCGCGAACATAAGCGCACTCAGTGAGCCTCGTCGCCAGACGGGCTTTTTTATTGCCCTCAGGCGGCAGCGGACGGGTAAAACTCGGATCCGTCCATCGGATTTCGTCTGTACACCGGAACCCGTGAAGGGAGTGTGTATGAACGACGCAAGTATGGTCAAGTCCGTCTGCATGGACGCAGACGACATCGAGCGAGCGGTGACGCGCATGGCGCACCAGATCCTCGAGGCCAACAAGGGGGCGGCGCATATCGCGCTCGTGGGCATCGTGACCCGCGGCGATCTGCTCGCGAAGATGCTCGCCCATAAGATTCAGGAGATCGAGGGGGTGGAGGTGCCCCTCGGCAAGCTGGATATCAGCTTCTACCGCGACGACTTCGCGACCCATTTCGCCCCGGAGGTCCACTCCACCGACATCCCCTTCGACATCGACGGCATGACCGTGGTGCTCGTGGACGACGTGCTCTACACCGGCCGCACCATCCGCGCGGCGCTGGATGCCCTCATGGACATCGGCCGCCCGGCGGCGGTGGAGCTGGCGGTGCTCGTGGACCGCGGCCATCGCGAGCTGCCCATCCGCGCCGATTTCGTGGGCAAGAACGTGCCCTCCTCCTCCACGGAGAACGTGCGCCTGTTCCTGGAGGAAGTGGACGGCATCTCCGCCGTCGAGATTCTGGAAATCGAGCCGGGCAAGCGAGCCGGTTCCGCGCCGCTGCAGACCAACGGAGGTGAGTAGGTCCCATGGCCTTCAATCACAAGCATCTCATCGACATCACGGACTACTCCGCCGATGACATCATGACCATCCTCGAGACGGCCAAGAACTTCAAGCAGGTGAACGAGCGCCGCATCAAGAAGGTGCCCACCCTGAAGGGCTTCACCGTGGTGAACATGTTCAACGAGCCGTCCACCCGCACCCGCTCCTCCTTCGAGATCGCCGAGAAGCGCCTGTCCGCCGACTCCCTGAACTTTGGTGGGTCCTCCACGGCCACGGTGAAGGGCGAGAGCCTCGTGGACACCGTGAAGACGCTGTGCTCCTACAAGATCGACTGCATCGTGGTGCGCGACCGCTGGGCCGGCGTGCCCCGCAAGATCGCCGACGTGTCCGG
>NZ_JBQIIT010000048.1:0-5226 GCF_056795635.1 Adlercreutzia sp.
AGTACTGGCTCGATCCGGCGGGGCACGTGAGCTCAACGGTGCTCGTGGGGTTCTCCTCCATCGCCGAGGACGACATCGAGCCCGGCATCCGCGCCCTGGCCGGGGCCTGGTTCGGCTAGGGGCTTTCGACAACCCATCGGCGCCGCCCCATGGGTTGTCGAACCTACCGCTCGGAGCAGTCGACGGCTTCCAATTCGGTGACGATACGGCCCACAGGCACGTCGTGGGCATCGTGCGGAAGGCGGTCGACGAGCTGGGCGACGCGGCACAGACCCACTGCCGTTCCCGGGAAGTCCGGCAGGAAGCTGTCGTAGAAGCCGCCGCCGTAGCCGAGGCGAAAGCCCGCGCCGTCGAAGGCGAGGCCGGGCACCAGGGCCACGGGGCGCGCGAAATCGGCGGGGCGCACCGCGCGGGCCGGATCGGCGGGAGGCTCTTCCATGCCGAAGGGGCTGCGCTCAAGACCGTCGAGGGAATCGATCGCGTACCAGTCCATGGACCGCGTGCCGGACACCACCCGAGGCAGCGCCACGGTCTTTCCCGCTTCCAGAGCCGCCTCGATGAGCCGGCGCGTATCCACCTCGGCGCCGAAACTCAAATACGTGAACACCCCGTCAGCTGCGGCGAACTGAGGGAGGCGCTGGACGGACGCCGCAATGGCCCCATCGACGGCCCGGCGCTCAGCCTCGGAAAGCGCGGTCCGCAGCGCTCGGAAGTGCTTCCGCAGCTTATCTTTCTCCGCCGTCGCATCCATCGCCGCTCCCTTTCCGCGCCCCAATGCAAAGCGACCCCGGGAATTTCCCAGGGTCGCGTGACTTCTGTGGTGGAGATGAAGGGATTCGAACCCTCGGCCCCCACGTTGCGAACGTGATGCTCTCCCAGCTGAGCTACATCCCCACGAAGTTAAGCGCTTTCGCGCAAGGCAGTAGTTTGCCCCATTTGGAAGCGATTGTCAACTCTCCTTTAGGAGACGACACGCTCCTCCATAACGTAATCGATCAGCTCCATGGACTCGTCCACGAAGGGGGCGAACAGGGGCTCGCCGTTCTGGGACAGCTCCACCATGCCGGTGAGCACGTCCACGTACTGGTAGGACTGACGGGCGGTGCGGCCGCGCTTGCGATCGACCTCCATGATGAACAGCTGCGGGTGAACCTGGGTGAGCACGCCCTCGCTCTCGACGATCTTCGAGCGACCCATGTTGGCGCGCACCTTCAGTCGTTGACCGACGAAATCATTCAAGGTATCATGAATGCCATCGACGATCTTTGCCTGCTTGGCCAAATCCATTGACTAACTTCCTCACGTGTGCTGACGGTACAAGTACAGCCCCATATCATACCACGTTTGTCAAGCCCCGCAACTTTTTTCGGTCGCGGGAATATCCGCAACCCCTAACGGGCCCTGTTTTTGAAGACGGCTCCAAGAGTTCTTCCCGCCCTGCGCCGCCCCCTTTCCCATGAAAAAGGTGCCCAACCTTGTGGCCGGGCGCCCTGGAGGGGTTCTGCGATTGTGGCGGCTTGCGAGCGCTACCGCGTTGCCGCGCCGCCCCTTCGCCCGCGTTCTACGAGTGCTTGTGAATACCGCCGTCCACCATGTAGGACTGGCCGGTGAAGTAGCCGCCCTCGTCGCTGACGAGCAGCACGATGAGCGGGGCGCAGTCCTTCTCGGTGGTGCCGATGAAGCCGAGCGGCGTCTTCGACTCCAGGCTCTTCAGAGCCTCCGCCTGGGTCTCGCGGAAGAAGTCGGTGGCGATGATGGGCAGAAACACGTTCACCGTGATGCCGTACTTGCCCCACTCGTTGGCCGCCGTGCGGGTGATGGCGCGGATGGCCTCCTTGGCCATGCCGTAGGCACCGAAGCCGGCGTTGCCGTCGTAGCCGGCCGCCGAGGCGGTGTTGATGATGCGACCGTGGCCGCTCTCCTTCAGATAAGGGAAGCAGGCCTTCATGAACATCATGGAAGCGAGCGGGCCGCTCTCGAAGGCCTCTAGGGCATAGGTCTCGTCCACATCGTTGATCTCGCGGTACTGCATGGCGCCCTGGGCGCAGTTGATGAGGATGTCGATGCCGCCGAAGCGCTCGACGCACTGGGCCACCACGTTGTTGATCTGGTCGACGTCGGTCACGTCGCAGGCCACGGGCAGCACTTCTCCACCGAAGGCCTCCACTTCCGCCTTCAGCTCCTCGAGCTTCTCGACGCGGCGAGCGCAGGCGCAGATCTTCGCGCCGTTCTCGGCGAGCACCTTGGCCAGGCCGCGGCCCACGCCCGAACTGGCTCCCGTCACAATGGCGACGCGCCCCTCAAGTTTCTTCATTATGGAACTCCCATCTGTTCGATCTACCGATAGGTGCACCCTGCCCCGCATGTTCGGACGGGAAGACCGCCGAGCCGTTGGGCGACAGGGCTTGTCAGTATAAGGGTTGCCGCGCCCGGTGCGCCAGCAGGACGGCCCACGGAGGCTACAATGGCGTTCTCAACGGAACAGCGAACCTGCGGAAGGGAGGGCCCATGGCAACCATTGCGATGGTGGACTTCGATTTCGACGACTGCAATTTCGAGCGCACCATGGTGGAGGCAGCGGGCATTCGGTTCACGAGCTTCAGCCACGGTCGCCACTGCACCGCCGACGAGATCATCGCCCATGCCGCCGGCGCCGACGGAATCATCACCTCCTACGGCCGCTTCACGGCCGAGGTGATCGCCGCCCTGCCCGCTGCGCGGGTCATCAGCAAAACCGGCACCGGGGTGGACAACATCGACGTGGCGGCGGCCACGGCCAGCGGCATCGCCGTGTGCAACGTGCCGGCCTACGGCACCGAGGTAGTAAGCGACCATGCCATCGCGCTTACGCTGGCATGCCTGCGGCGCATCAACGAGATCGACGCCGACATGCGCGCCGGTGTGTGGGACTTCGCGCGCCGCCGGCCCTTGGGCCAGGTGCGGGGCCGCACCTTCGCCGTGGTGGGCTACGGTAACATCGGCCGGGCCACGGCCGTCAAGGCGGCCGCCCTCGGCTTCTCCGTCGTCGTATGGGACCGCCACGGCCGACCGGGCACCGTCACGGCCGAGGGCTTTCCCTACCTCGCCTTCGACGAGGCCCTGCGCGCCGCCGATGTGGTCAGTTTCCACACGGCGCTCACCCCCGAGACCCGCCACCTGCTGAACGCCGACAACATCGCCCTGCTGGGCCCGGGCGCCATCGTGGTGAACACCTCCCGCGGCGCCGTCATCGACACCGACGCCGTGGCGACGGCCCTCGAGTCGGGGCGACTGTGGGGCGCAGGGCTGGATGTGTTCGAGACCGAGCCCGTCAGTCCCGACGCGCCCATATGCCGGGCCCCGCACACGGTGCTCACCGCCCACGCGGCCTACTGGTCGGAGGAATCGGCCGTGGAGCTGCGGCAGCGCTGCACGCAGAACGCCATCGACGTGGTGCTCGGCCGTGCCCCCGAGGCCTGCGTGAACCCCGCGGTCCTGCCCGCTGTGCTGGCGCGGTAGCGGCAAACGGCGAAACGGCGGAGCGCCCTATCGGTGCCACACCACGCCCCCCACTCAACAAAAAAGGCCCGACCGCGGGCTGGGGGGCGGTCGGGCTTGGGAGAGGTGCCGGGGCGAACGGGAGGGTGCCGCCCCGGCGCGGGATAGGTTCGTCAGCGGGCTGCGGGCGGCCTAGCGCTCGCGCAGCTCGTGGCACGTGCCGCACTCGAAGGTGCCGCGGTGGTGGCACTGGGCGCAGTACTTCATGGCGTCCTTGGGCAGGTCCTTCGAGTGATTGTTGTGACAGTCGGTGCACGTGGCCGGGTTCTCCTCGTGCTTGGCGCCCGCCGGGCGCTCGTGGGGATTCACCGTGGTGCCCTTGTCGTCGGTGAGCGCCGCGGAGTCGGCCGTCTTGGTGGCCAGCTCGGACAGCTCGCCGTGGCAGGCGATGCAGGTGGCCTCGTCCACGGTGATGACCGTGGCCTTGGTGGCCGGCTTGTCGTCGAAGGTCACCTCGGCGTGCTCCTCGGAGAGCACGGCCTCGTCGGTGTGGCACGTCACGCAGGTGACGCCGGCGGCCTCGTGGGCCACACCCTGGGGGCAGGCCGTGTCGGTGGCCGATTCGGCCTCGGAGGTGTGGCAGGTGCCGCAATCGGACTCCATGGTCCAATTCACCGGCTGGCCGGCCATGGCCTCATCGCCGGCGGCCTCCTGCTCGGTGGCCGCCCCATCGGCGGCCGGGGCGGGCTGGCTCGGGGCGCAGCCCATGAGCGAGCCGGTGAGGGCCGCCACGGCGAGCACCGCGCCGAGGGTGGCCGCAAGGGCGAGACGGCGGGGCCGCTTCACTTCACTTTCCATGGGTTTCTCCTCTCATCTCGCCCCGCGGCCAGAAAACCGCGGCGCTCAAAGGGCGACCGCCCCGCGTCTTTCCACGCGAAGGCGGCCACCCAGGTCGAACAGGTATTACTCGGCGTCCCAGTTCTCCAGGCCGGAGGCGTGGCGGGCGGCGATGCGGCCCCACACCTGGTTCTCGGCGTTGTTGCCGCCGGTGATGCCGTAGGTGTGGCTCTGGAAGTTGCCGAAGCAGCCGGCCGCGTACAGGCGCGGGATGGGGTTCTGGGCCGGATCGAGCACCTGGGCGTTCTCGTTCTTCATGGGGCCGCCCAGGGTGGAGCAGGAGCCGGGGTAGATGGACACGGCATAGTAGGGGCCGTTGTCCAGGGTCACGAGGGTCTCGGCGGCGCGGTCGAAACGGGCGTCCTTACCGGCGGCGGCGAAGCCCTGGTACTCCTCGAAGGTGGCCTTCAGGGCGTCGATGTCCATGAGCGGGTCGAACTCCTTGATCTTCTGGCCGAGCTCCTCGATGGTGGCACCGGTCAGGATCCAGCCGCGCTCCAGCTCGGCCTTGTTGTCCTGGCTCCAGCCGTCCCAGTCGCGCACGGAGTCGGGCAGGTCGCTCGCGAAGTTGCCGCACTCGAAGAAGTCGCCCTGGCTCGTGGACAGCTTGCCGGCGTCGAAGCAGGTCTGGTCGAAGATGCCCCAGGACGGGATGCGATCGAAGTCGGCGATGCCGTCGTCGAAGGAGAGCAGGGTGTGCCAGCCGTTGTGCGGGGAGCCCATGTTGTTCTCGTTCACGAAGCGGCGGCCGAGGCGGTTCACGTTGAAGTAGCTGAAGCCGGGCATGAAGTACAGGATGGAGAAGTCGTACTCGGGATCGCGGGTCCACATGGAGTACATGGAGATGGCCAT
>NZ_JBQIIT010000049.1:0-5211 GCF_056795635.1 Adlercreutzia sp.
TTCGCGGAAATCTACCGCTCGGGCATCCAGTCCATTCCCCGCGGCCAGTACGAGGCGGCCACGGTGCTGGGCTATTCCAAGGCCCAGACCTTCACGAAGATCGTGCTGCCCCAGGTCATCAAGCGCATCCTGCCGGCCATGGGCAACGAGATCATCACCCTGGTGAAGGACACGTCCCTGGCCTTCGTGCTCGGCATCATGGAGATGTTCTCGGCAGCCAAGGCGCTTGCGGCCAGCGAGGTGTCCATGGTGCCCTATGCCATTGCGGCGCTCGCCTACTGGGCGTTCTGTCTCATCATCGAATTCATCCTGAACCGCGTCGAGAAGCGTCTCGACTACTATCACGACTAAGGGGGCGCCCATGACGAACACGGTTGTTGAGCTCGCGCACGCCAAGAAGGCCTTTGGGGATAACGAGGTTCTGAAGGACATTTCGCTCACAGTGAACAAGGGCGACGTGCTAGCGGTCATCGGGCCGTCGGGTGGCGGCAAGTCGACGCTTCTGCGCTGCATGACGCTGCTGGAGACCCTTGATGCGGGAAGCCTGGCCTACGGCGATCTGGTCGTGTGCTCCGAGGGTGCCGGCGGACGCGCCGTGTACGGAGATGCGGCCACTATCGCCCGGGCGAAGACCCGCTATGGCCTGGTGTTCCAGAACTTCAACCTGTTTCCGCACTATACGGTGCTGCAAAACGTCACCGATGCGCTCATCTGCGTGCAGAAGATGCCGAAGGACGAGGCTCTGGCTCGCGGCCGCGAGCTTTTGGCGCGCATGGGGCTTGCCGGCAAGGAGTCCATGGTGCCCTGCGATCTGTCGGGAGGCCAGCAGCAGCGTGTGGCCATCGCCCGGGCCCTGGCTATGAATCCCGACGTGCTCTTCTTCGACGAGCCCACGAGCGCCCTGGACCCGGAGCTCACGCGCGAGGTGCTGAAAGTCATCCGCGATTTGGCCGCTGAGCATATGACCATGGTCATCGTCACCCACGAGATGGGCTTCGCCCGCGATGTGGCCGACCAGATCATCTTCATGGATGGCGGCATCATCGTGGAGCAGGGGCCGGCCGACGAGGTTATCGACAATCCCCGGCACGATCGAACCCGGGCCTTCTTGGCGAACTACGATCGCGACTAGCATTGCCCCATGACCGTCACGTTCTATATCACACGTCACGGGGAAACTCAGTTCAACGTCGAGAATCGCGTGCAGGGCTGGTGCGATTCGCCGCTGACGGCCAAGGGTATCTACGATGCCTATAAGTTGGGGCAAGGGCTTGCGGGCGTTGATTTCGTCGGCGCGTGCACAAGCGATGCAGGCCGCGCCAAAGACACGCTCGCCATTGCACTGGAAGCGCGTCTGAACGAGCGCGAGCGTCTGTACCACGGGCTGCCGATACCGAAGGAGCAAGTGCGGGCCGAGGAGGCGTCGGCCCTGCTCGAGGCAGGCATGCTCGGTCACGAGGAGCACGCCGAGGCCGTCATCGGCCTTCTTCGCTCCCGCGGCTGCCTGGCGCCTCGATCCTCTGTTCCCGACAGTGGCGAGACGGGCTCGGCGGCCGCACGACTGCTTGCCGCCGCAGAGGCGTGGCGACCGCCGATTGACGAGCTGAGCCGCATCGAGTACCCGGCATTCGATGTGGGTGCCCGGGCTTTGGATGGGCACGCGGAGCGTCCTATTCCCGTGCGCTGCGACGAGTCCTTGCGCGAATGGTGTTTCGGCGATTTGGAAGGCGAGTCGTCACGGCGACTGCGGAACCGCTTGTTCGACCTGTTCGGCGATGACATTCCGCGCGAGGATCAAAACGAGCGGCTCGATGAGATAGCCGACTACCTCCATGCGACAGATGCGGCCGGACGCGCCGAGGATTTCGCCGCCATTGCCGCACGGGTGAGGGGCTTTCTCGAAGAGTGCGGCCGGTCGGTTGAGCGACGTGGCGGCGGCAACGTGCTCGTGGTGACCCACGCGATGTTCATTCGCGCCCTCGTGTTTCTGTTCGCGCGCGATCGGGTACGCACGCCGGCGAAGATCGCGAACGCCTCGGTGACGAAGGTGCGCTGGGACGACGGCGCGGTAACGGTGGAGGCAATCGGGGATGTGACGCACTTGGGGTCGCGTCGCGGGTGACGGGCGGCTCATCCCCGAGAGGTACACCAATTGGTGTATCTCCGTGACGCAAGCGTGACGATGGGTTGCCAGCATGGTGGATTTGCGCAGGGGCGTGCTAAGGTTTGCGACAGCTCAAAGCACTATCCCCTCTGCAAAGGAGAGACCCATGACTGACATGAACGGCACTCCCGTTCCCGACGGGAGCACCCCCGGGCCGGACCAGCCGACGGCCCCGCAGCCCCTTCAGCCGACGCAGCCGACGGCCCCCGTGCCGCCCCAGAACACCTATCAGCCCTACGGCGGCCAGGCTCAGGCTCATGCTGCGGGCCAGCATGCCTACGGGCAGCAGCCTCCCTATGGCGCTCAGCAGACCTACGAGGCCGAGCCGGTGTCGGTGCACCCGCAGCATGGCGGCCAGAAGAGCTCGGGTGGCAAGACCTTCCTCATCGCCTTCGCAGGCGCGCTTGTGGCCTGCGTGCTTGCCTTCGGGGTGTGGGGCGTGGCCAATGCCATGGGCGGCATCGGCAAGACCGAGACCGTGACCGACCCCGTGACCGGCCAGCAGACCGTTATCGCTCCGAGCGAGGATGCCACGCTGGCCGAGACGGTTTCAGCGAAGTGCCTGCCTTCCGTGGTGGCCATCGATGTGTATGCCGCGCCGCAGCAGGGCAGCATGGGCGGTTGGGCCGAGCTGTTCGGCTACGATTACGGCTACGGCACCGATCAGGGCCAGGACGGCCAGGAGCTGGAGATGTTCTCCCAGGGTTCCGGCGTGGTGCTGACCGAGGACGGATACATCATCACCAACAACCATGTGGTGGAAGGCGGCAGCGCCTATAAGGTGACCGTGGGCGGCAACACCTACGACGCCGAGCTGGTGGGCACCGATCCCTCCTCCGATGTGGCTGTGCTGAAGGCCAAGGACGCCAAGGGCCTTACCGTGATGGAGGTGGGCGATTCCGACAACCTCACCATCGGCGAGTGGGTCATGACCCTCGGCTCCCCCTTCGGCCTTGAGCAGTCGGTGGCCACGGGCATTGTGAGCGCCACGAGCCGTTCCCAGATCATGGATGCCCAGGAGTCCGTGCAGTCCGGCGGTTCCGGTGAGATTACCATCTACCCGAACATGATCCAGACCGACGCGGCCATCAACCCCGGCAACTCCGGCGGCGCGCTTGTGGACGCCGAGGGCAAGCTCATCGGCATCAACACGCTCATCACCTCCTATTCCGGCAACTACTCCGGCGTCGGTTTCGCCATTCCCGTGAACTACGCCATCAACCTGGCGCAGCAGATCATCGCCGGTGAGACGCCCACCCATGCGCAGCTCGGCGTGAGCCTGTCCAGTGTGAACGCCCAGTCTGCCAAGCGCTACGGCCTGTCGGTAGACACCGGCGCCTACGTGGCCGGCGTGGCCGAGGGCTCCGGTGCCGCGGCCGCGGGCATCGTGCCCGGCGACATCATCACCGCCTTCGACGGTCAGCCGGTGGAATCGGCCTCCGACCTCATGCTGGATGTGCGCACCAAGAACCCCGGCGATACGGTGACGCTTACGGTGAACTCCGGCGGCCAGAGCAAGGACGTACAGGTGACGCTCGGCGATGATGCTGCCAGCCAGCAGCAGAAGGCCGAAACCCAGCAGGAGTCCATGGACGAGTTCCAGCAGGGCGGCCCCGGCGGTATGAGCCTCGAGGACATGCTGCGCCTGTACGACCAGCACCAGCAGAAGAACGCTGCGTAAAGCTGGCATCCCAGCCCTTCTTGAGCTCGCGTCTCTCTACCAGCCTCTGATGCAGCTCAGGTAAGACGCGGCCCCCTCCGCTAGCGGAGGGGGCCGTTTGTTTTGTCTGATTTGGCTTGCTGACGCTTTGGCAGGCATGCACATCGGGTAATATGTATCCGTTTAGATAGAACCTGCCGACGAAGGGATTGGCTCGATGGCGAACGAATACAAGTACGATCGCGTTCTGCTGAAGTTGTCCGGCGAGGCGCTGGCTGGCGATCTCGGTTACGGAATCGACCCGAAGGTCGTCGATGACCTGGCTGAGGAGATTGCCGAGATCGTGCATGACGGCGTGCAGCTGGCGGTGGTTATCGGCGGCGGCAACATTTTCCGCGGCTTGGCCGGCTCGGCCGAGGGCATGGACCGTGCTCAGGCCGACTACATCGGCATGCTGGCCACGGTGATGAACGCGCTCGCCCTGCAGGATGCCTTCGAGCGCCATGGCATCTTCTCTCGCGTGCAGAGCGCCATCAACATGCAGGAAGTATCCGAGCCCTACATCCGCCGCCGCGCCGTGCGCCACCTGGAGAAGGGCCGCGTGGTCATTCTGGCTGCCGGCACGGGCAACCCCTACTTCACCACCGACACCACGGCCGCCCTGCGCGCTTGCGAGTTGGACGTGGACTGCGTTATGAAGGCCACCAAGGTGGACGGCGTGTACGACGCCGATCCGAAGACGCACCCCGACGCGCATCGTTTCGACCGCATCAGCTACATGGACGTGCTCAGCCGCGGCCTGAACGTGATGGATGCCACGGCCACGTCGCTGTGCATGGACAACGACGTGCCCATGATCGTGTTCGACCTGACCAAGCCCGGCAACATCAAGGCAGCCCTCCAGGGTGAGCCGGTGGGCACGGTCGTCGAGTAGCATTTGCGGGCGCCGGCGTCGGGCTGGCTTGTTGCTTGTATCCGAGAGCCCGCGGGCTCTGTTCCTAAAGAGGGAGGAAACCCCAATGGCAGATATCGATGAGATTCTCATGGGCGCCGAGGAGCGCATGGAGAAGGCCGTGGCGGCCTTGAAGGACAACTTCGCCGGCGTGCGCACCGGCCGCGCCAACGCCATGGTGCTCGACCGCATCAAGGTGGACTACTACGGCGTGCCCACCCCGGTGAACCAGATGGCCGGTGTGAAGACCCCCGAGGCGCATCTGCTGGTTATCGAGCCCTGGGATAAGGGCGTGCTGCGTGCTATCGAGCAGGCTATCCTGGAGAGCGATCTGGGCGTGACGCCGAACAACGACGGCAACGTCATCCGCCTGCCGTTCCCGAGCCTGACCGAGGAGCGCCGCCGCGATTTGGTGAAGCAGTGCAAGACGTTCGC
>NZ_JBQIIT010000050.1:0-5171 GCF_056795635.1 Adlercreutzia sp.
ACGTGCAGTTCAAGCAGGGCACCGAGAACATCGGCAACGCCACCGACGACGGCTACGACAAGTCCGACATCGGCCAGGCCGTGGACAACGTGGAGCCCATCACCTTCGAGGCCTTCGCCGCTCGCCTGGCCCCCTACACCCTGGAGTACGCCAGCGAGCTGTCCGGCGTGCCGGTCGAGGATATCCAGGAACTGGCCGAGGTGTTCGCCGACAAGAGCCGGCGCGTGCTGAGCCTGTGGACCATGGGCGTGAACCAGCACAACCGCGGCACTTGGATGAACCACTGCATCTACAACATCCACCTGCTGTGCGGCCGCTATGCCCTGCCCGGCGACGGCGCCTTCTCGCTGACGGGCCAGCCCACGGCCTGCGGCACGGCCCGCGAGGTGGGCACTTTCTCGCACCGCCTGCCCGCCGACCTGGTGGTGAAGAACCCGGATCACCGTCGCTATACCGAGGCCGTCTGGGACCTGCCCAACGGCTACCTGGATGCCATCGAAACCCCTGGCTACCACACGGTGAAGATGTTCCGCGAGCTGTCGAAGGGCGGGATCGATTTCCTCTGGAGCGCCCACAACAACTGGGCCGTGTCCATGCCCAACCTCACCCGCTTCCTCGGCCGGGGCGATTTGAAGGGCATCAACGACGCCTTCATCTGCGTGGCCGAGGTGTACCCGACCCTTTCCACCCAGTACGCCGATGTGGTGCTGCCCGCGGCCATGTGGGTCGAGCGCGAGGGGGCCTTCGGCAACGGCGAGCGCCGCACGGCCGTGTTCGAGAAGGCGGTGGATGCACCGGGCGACGCGAAGTGGGACCTGTGGATGCTCATGGAGATCGCCAAGCGGGTGCTGGCCGGCGAGCAGATCGGCGGCGAGGACGCCTTCGACCACCTGTTCGGCGCCTGGTACGACGCCGACGCGGCCGCCTTCAAGGGAAGCGACCGCGAGGTGTGCGCGAGCATCTGGGAGGAGTACCGTACCTTCTCCAACCCCGACCTGAACCCCGATGCCGCCGCCATCAACACCGAGGCGAAGCTGAAGATGGAGGCCAAGCAGCTGGCCCCCTACGAGGAGTACATCCACAACCACGGCCTCACCTGGCCCGTGCGCGAGGTGAACGGCCAGTGGCTGCCCACCCTGTGGCGCTTCTGCGACGGCAAGCAGGAGGACGGCTTCGACCAGTACGGCATCGAGGCCTACGGCGAGCATGACAAGGCCGGCGGCGTGAGCTTCTACAAGTCGGCCGACAAGAAGCCCTCGGTGGTGTTCCGTCCCTGGGAGCCGCCGGCGGAGGAGCCCTCCGACGAGTACCCGTTCTGGTTCTGCACGGGCCGTCTGCTGGAGCACTGGCACACCGGTTCCATGACCCGGCGCGTGCCCGAGCTCGACCGCGCCCTGCCCGAGGCCCTGCTGGACATGAATCCCGCCGACTGCGAGCGGCTGGGCGTGACCGACGGCGACCGCGTGCGCGTGACCTCGCGCTTCGGCACCTGCGATATCACGGTGTCCACGGCCGGCCGCACCCGGCCCCCGGCGGGCATGGTGTTCGCGCCGTTCTTCGCCGAGGAGACGCTCGTGAATCTGGTGGTGCAGGACACTTACTGCCCGCTGTCCAAGGAGCCGGACTTCAAGAAGACCTGCGTTTCCATCGAGAAGATTGAGGGGTAGACCGATGAAGAAGACCAATGTGATGGCCGCTGCGGTGCTGGCCTGCGCCCTGGGAGGCGCGGCCCTGGCGGGCTGCTCCGGCGCCGCTGAGACCGGGCCGGCCTACAACCCCGGCGAGCCGCCGCTCATGACCGCCAGCCACGAGGGCCGCTTCGAGCGCTTGGGGGCGAAGGGCTGCTACGGCTGCCATGGGGTGAACGGCGCCGGCGAGCCGATGTTGGCCGCGGCGAGCCCGCTGCCTGCCGACCACTATGCCGGCGGCGATACGGCCAGCCGCGAGATCGACGGCCCGCGAACCGAGTGCCTGACCTGCCATCCCGTGGCCCAGGAGTAGGCCATGGAAAATGAGAAGGTGGTCATCTCGTCGCTCGTAGTGGAGGCGCGGCTTGCCGAGGTGGAGGCCGTGGCCGCGACTTTGGCACAGATGGAGGGCGTGGAGGTGCACGAGGTGAACGGCTACAAGATCGTCGTCACCATCGAGGCTTCCTCCACCGGCGCCTCCCACGAGATCTCGAGCCGGTTCATCCAGATTCCCGGCGTGCTGAACGTGAACTTGGTGTACGTGAACTTCGAAGACGAAACACTCGGGTAGAAAGTCGCCCAAAAGCGGAGCTACGGGGTACCTTGATTCGCTCAGACAGTCCTCGCTCGGCGAAACAGCCCACTGGGCTGTTTCGTTCGCTGCGGAACTCGCTCGGTCAAGGCACCCCGTATCTCCTTTAATCATTACCTTGGTTGGGAGGAATGACCTGTGACTCGTTCCATGGGGAAGATAACGCTCGTGCGGCGGATTGTGCAGGTGTTCATGCTTGTGCTGTTCTGCTTGCCGCCGCTTTTGGCCGGGTGGGGGCTCGCGGGGTTGTTCGCCGGGGGCGACGGGGAAGTGCAGACCCCGGCCGAAGGGGTGTTCTTCGGGAGTCTCTCGTCGTCTTCCGTGGGCGGCGTCACGCTGTTCGACCCGCTGGCGGCCCTGGAGGTGACCGCCGCCTCGCGCGGGCTGCTGGCGGCTTCGGCGCTTTCAGGGGCGCTGCTTATTGCGGTGGTCTACGGCCTCGTGCGCGGGCGCGCCTTCTGCGGGTGGGTCTGCCCGGTGAACCTTCTTGGGGAGGGGGCCGATGCCGTGCGTCGTCGCCTCGGCATCGCGGTGCCGGAACGCACGGTGCCCCGTCGCGCGAAGATCGCCGTGGCCGCCGGCGTCGTGGCGCTCTCGGCTCTGGTGGGCTTTCCCGTCTTCGAGCTCGTCTCGCCCATCGGCGCGGTGAACAAGGGGCTCGTCTTCGGTGGTCTGGCGGGGTCAGCCACGCTGGTGGCCGTCGTCATCGCCGAGCTGCTCGTGAGTCGGCGGGTGTGGTGCCGGGCGCTGTGCCCGCTGGGCGGCATCTTCCAAGGGCTCGGCCGCGCCGGTCAACTGAACGTGGCCATCGACCACGGAGCCTGCGTCCACTGCGGCGCCTGCGAGGCGGTCTGCCTTGCCGATCCGATCATTCTGGCCCCGGCCCTTTCCGGTGAAGATACTCTAGTGCGGGCCGGAGATTGCATGGCCTGCGGCGCCTGCGTGGATGCGTGCCCCACCGGCGCTCTCCGCTTTCGCCTCGGCCGCTCCCGCCGCCCCGCCGGGGAGTGACCGTACGGCCTTGCCCCGGGGATTTCGGGGTCTGGCGACCGGGACTGTTGCGCGCGCCGAAGGAGCGGCCAACCGTCCCCCTTACATTTATGGAAACCGTCCCCACCGGTCCCGATCGTCCCCTCGTATTTGGAACGCACTGTCCCTGTTCGGGGGAAGGCGGGACGAGGTAGGCTGGCATCAACGAGGGGTGCGTTCTCGCGAGAGTGGAAAACGCGCCGATACACCGTACTAAGGAGGGATCATGAAGAAATCGACGTTGCGCATCGCCGCCACGGCCGCTTGCACCGTGGCGCTCGTGGCGGGCCTTGCCGCCTGCGCCCCGGCCTCACCGCAAAACGCTGGGAAGGAGGGCGCCGCGCCGGCCGCCGCTCCGGTGGAGACCCCCGAGGCCGACGAGTTCGGCGTCGTGCTGGCCGACAGCTGGAAGGACATCTACCCCGGCCAGTACGCCACCTACAAGGCCAACGAGGCCAACAGCCCCGAGGGCAAGATGAACTATTTGGAGGAGTATCCGGAGCTCACTACCATGTACTCCGGCTACGGCTTCGCCAAGGGCTACGACGAGGCCGCTTCCCACAGCTACACGCTGCATTCCATCTCGGAGACGCCCCGCGTGAACGACAAGACCCTGGCCAACTGCATCACCTGCAAGACGCCGCAATTCACGGCCATGGTGAACAGCGAGGGCGACGAGGCCTACGCCCGCCCCTTCGCCGAGGTGCTCGCGCAGATGAACGAGCCCATCAGCTGCTACAACTGCCATGAGAACGATCCCACCCAGGTGGTCGTCACCCAGCGGCACTTTGCCAACGCCATGGGCTCCGACGCCGAGCAGGTGCCCGTGGAGGCCCAGACCTGCGGCCAGTGCCACAACGAGTACTATTTCGATCCGGACACCAAGGCTACGATGAACCCCTACACCGGTCTGGCCGCCATGGACGCCGAGGCCATTCTCGCCTACTACGATGAGATGGGCTTCAAAGACTGGGAGCATCCCGAGACCGGCGCCCCCATGCTCAAGGCCCAGCATCCCGAGTTCGAGACCATCTACGGCGGTGAGCAGTCCTCCATGGCCAAGCAGGGCTACAGCTGCGCCGATTGCCACATGGCCCCCGTCTCCGACGAGAACGGCGAGTACAGCTCCCATGAGCTGGTGAGCCCCTTGGAGAATCCCGCGATCACGGAGCAGTGCGGCAGCTGCCACAAGGACATCGCGGGCGAGGTGCGCGGCTGGCAGAAGGAGGTTACCGACCGCGAGCACGCTATCGCCGCCGACATCAAGCGCTACACCGACGAGCTGGCCGCCCAGAAGGACAGCCTGGATGCCGACAAGCTGGCCCAAGCCCAGCAGATTCAGCGCCATGCGCAGTTCTACTGGGACTACGTGATGGTGGAGAATTCCGAGGGCGCCCATAACTACAAGGCCGCCCACGCCAACCTCGACAAGGCCGAAGCCCAGCTGGAAGAGGGCTTCGCCCTGCTCGGCATCGCCTAGGTCCGGTTCGTTCATCCCCTCGCGCGGGAACCCTCCCTCCCGCGCCTCGGCCCGGCGCGCATCCCCCAGCGGTGCGCGCCGGTGTTTTTTTGTGGGGCGGCGGCCGGGTGGCCCATCTCACGCTGGGCGCCTCCACCGTGGCGAGATCGGTGGTGCGTGCGGGGCTCGGGTGGCTCACGGTCGGTCGGCGGGACGGTGCCGTCGCGCCCAGCCCATTGCGAAAGTGTTGCGTTTGCGCTGATCTGCTGGTTTCGGCGGAGTTTTCGCCCGCGCCCGCGCGCGTTTCGGCGATACTGGCCGATGGTATTTTTCAGACCGTCGGGGAGGCCGGTCTGGCTCATCGACGGAAACAGGAGGATTATGAACGCGAAGATGAAGAAGA
>NZ_JBQIIT010000051.1:0-5083 GCF_056795635.1 Adlercreutzia sp.
TTCGCCGAGGAGAAGCGCATCCGCGACTTCGTCATCGCCATCGACACCTCGGCCTCCACCAAAGACGGCCTCGTGCGGCGCTTCATCGAGCGCACCTATTCTATCCTCGCCGACGAGACGAGTTTCTTCTCGAAGATGAACGTGCTCATCATCCAGTGCGACGCCGCCGTGACCGACGTGGCCCGCATCACCTGCCTGCGCGATTTGGAAGACTACCTGGAAAATCCCGTTATCAAGGGCCTGGGGGGCACCGATTTCCGTCCCGTGTTCGCCTACGTGGACGAAGCGCTCGCAGCTGGCGAGCTGAACGACCTCGGCGGCCTCATCTACTTCACCGACGGCCAGGGCACCTATCCCGCCCGGCGCCCCGCCTTTGAGACCGCCTTCGTTTTCCTCGATTCCGACGATGCCGCCGCCAGCGCCCCGGTACCTCCGTGGGCCATGAAAGTCGTTTTGGACGAGACCTTCGTATTAGAAGAGGAACCCCTCTGACCATAGCTCTTCCCTCGCCGCCATTTCACGAACCGCCGTCCGTAAAGGAGCCCCCTATGAACATCCGCGAAGCAAAACAGCAGATCAAGAACGCCATGGTGGCCTATTTCACCAAGGACGAGTTCGGCAACTACCGGCTGCCTCCCGCCCGGCAGCGCCCAGTGTTTCTGCTCGGCGCCCCGGGCATCGGCAAAACGGCCATTATGGAGCAGATCGCCCAGGAGCTGGAAGTGGGCTTCGTGTCCTACTCCATGACCCACCACACGCGCCAAAGCGCCTTAGGCCTGCCCTTTATCGCCACGAAGATCTATGGCGGCGTGGAATACCAGGTATCCGAGTACACCATGAGCGAGATCATCGCCTCGGTCTACGAGGCCATGGAATCCACGGGCCGTCCCGAGGGCATCCTGTTTCTGGACGAGATCAACTGCGTGTCGGAGACCCTCACCCCGGCCATGCTGCAATTCTTGCAGTACAAGGTGTTCGGCCGCCACGCCGTGCCCGATGGATGGATCGTGGTGACCGCGGGCAACCCGCCCGAGTACAACCGCACGGCTCACGATTTCGACATCGCCACCTGGGACCGCCTGAAGCGCATCGAGGTGGAGCCCGACTACGACGTGTGGCGCGAATTCGCCGTGTCAGCGAAAGTGCACCCGGCCGTCATCACCTACCTCGATATCGAGCGCAACCACTTCTACGCCGTGGAGGCCACGCCCGACGGCGCATCCTTCGTCACGGCCCGCGGCTGGGACGACCTGTCGGCCATGATCAAGCTCTACGAGGCCCAGGGCTTGGCCGTCGACGAGCTGCTCGTGGAGCAGTACGTGCAGAACGGCGACATCGCGAAGCGGTTCGCGATGTACTACGACCTGTTCACGAAGTATCGCAGCGATTACCAGATCGACCGCATTCTCGAGGGCACAGCCGATACGGGTCTGGCCGAACGGGCGCGACGAGCGCCCTTCGACGAGCGCGTGGCCGTCATGGGGCTCATCGTAGATGCCACGGTGGGCCGTTTGCGCCAAGCCGTTATGGAGGAGAAGGCCGCGGCGTTCACCCACGGCGTGCTGGCCGATCTGAAGGCGCACCTGGCTGCCGCAGGCGTGGCCGAGAACGACAACGGGGCCGATCTCATGCGCGCCACCGCCACGGCCCTCGCCCACGACCGCGATACGGAGCGGGCCGCGAGCCTGCTTACCGAGGAGCGCTACCGCTCCTTCGAGCGGGCCATCGGCCTGCTGGACGAGGTACTGCGGACCGGGGCCGAACGACCGGAGGGGCCCACGTTCAACCTGCTGCGGGAGCGCTTCAATGCGCGGCTGGACGCGCTGGACGGCAGCATCGACGGTGCCGCAGCCGCCCTGGACAACGTGTTCAGGTTCGTGGAAGAGGCCTTCGGCGAGGGCCAGGAGATGCTCATGCTGGTAACCGACCTGTCGGTCAGCCGCGCCGGCATGGCCTTCATCAACGACCACGGCTGCGAGCGCTACTTCGCCCACAACCAGAACCTCCAGTTCTACGAGCGCGGCAGCGATCTGGCCGCCCGCATCGACCGCATCACCCTGGAAGAGGAGTAGGGGCGCACCCCGATAGAAGTGGGACACCTTACCGGGTAAGGTGTCCCACTGTGCAGGATTCGAGGGCCGGGACACTTTGGGGCACTTTACCCGTCAAGGTGTCCCGGCCCCATCATTGAAGGGTCTACAGGTACACCACCGGCAGGGCCGCCAAAATAACCAGCAGGCGCAGCATGAAGCCGCCCACGAGCACGCCGCCCTCGCCAATGACGCTCACCACCATGGACGTGGTGGACGTCTCCACCTTCCGCGTGATGAACACGGGGTATCCCTCGATGGCGAAGGGCGCCACCAGGCCGAGCAGCACCAGGCCACCCCAGAACATGGGCGCGTACTGGCCCGACACCAGCGAGGCCACCGATGCGGCGCCCTCGGCGCTGCCCGAGCTCACGATGACGAGCATGGTCACGAGCACCACCATCTCGATGGCCGACAGGATCACATGGCTCTTCTTGATGAGCCACATGTGCTCGAAACGCTCCCGGTCGGTCACCAGGCCCACCAAGCTCGTGGCGGCGAGACCGGCCGAGAGGGCCGACACCACGAACAGCACCGGCAGAATGGCGTTGTTCCACAGCGGATAGGCCTTCACGACGCCCAGCAGGAAACCCGTGTAGGCGGCCACGCAGAAGGCGGACACGATGCCCACCCAGGTCAGCCCCTTGGGCACGGGACGGCGCAGCACCTCAAGCAGAGCGGCAACCACCGATACCGGCATGAACACGCAGATGAAGTACACGCCGAGGGTCATTACGGAACCCGGGTTCATCACCAGGTAGAAGAAGCGCAGCGGGTTATGCAGCCCCGCCTCCGCATCCAGCATGAGCATGAGCAGCCCGATGCCGAGGAAGATCGGCGCGATAATGCGGCCTGCAACGCGCATCTTCACGCTATCGGGGTACTTCGCCTCCACAAAGGCCGAAGTGAGGAAGGCCCCGGCGGATGCACCCGCCAAGAACAGGTACCATGCGATCATAGATCCCCAAACCATTGGTCATCACCTCACGTAGTAGATTTTCGCGGCGGTCAAGTCGCTCGCCAGGGGCTGAGCGTTCGTGCGGGCGATCTCCTGGCAGATCTCGCTTTCGGGATCGTCCAGGTCACCGAAGATGCGGGCACCGGAGACGCAGGTGTTCACACAGCGCGGCGGGTTGCCCGGCTGGCCCTCGTACCAACAGAAGCGGCACTTCTCGATCACGCCGGTCTTTTCGATCTGCACGCGCACGCCGTAGGGGCAGGCGGCCATGCAGTACTTGCAGCCGATGCACTTGCCCTCGTCCACCAGCACCACGCCGGAATCGGTGGTGTAGGTAGCGTGGGTGGGGCACACGGCCTCGCAGGGGGCGTCCTCGCAGTGCATGCACTGCACCGGCACCACTTCCGCGTACACGTTGGGATACGCGCCTTGCTCCACCTCGTCGAACTTGATGAACGCCTCCTCGTGATCGAGGCCGTTCACCATCTGGCAGGCGATGCGACAGGCATAGCAGCCGACGCACTTCTTCGTATTGATGAGCATGCCATAGCGGGTCATCAGTCTTCCACCTTCCTAACCGTAACCGCCACTTCCTGGCTCATGGTGGAGCCCACGGCGGGCTCGAGATGCAGCGGGATGAAGTCCATCATGTTCAGGCCGAAGCCCTGGGCGCGAGTGAGATAGGGCGACGTGCTGCCGTAGTGCGTGGGCAAGAACAGCACGCCGGGCTTCAAGCGCTCGGTCACCTTGACGGCCACACGACCCGAAGCCTCGCTCGAGGACAGCTCCACCGTGTCGCCATCGGCAATGCCCAGCTCAGCGGCATCGGAGGCGGCCATCCACAAACGCTCGAGCTGGTACTCGCGGGAAATGGCGTTCAGGGCCTCCAGGTTCAGCGTCATGGTGTGGGAGTGGATGCCCTGCTTGCCACCGATAAGAGAGAACTCCCCCGCCGCCGGCTCCACCAGCCGCGGCACATAGCCGATAACCGGGTTCAAGCCCGCTTCGGCCACCTTCGCCGAGGTGAACTGGAACTTCTCCGTGGGAGTTTTGAACGTGGGCGTGCCGAACTCGAAGCCTGGATCGGCCAACTCCACGATGCCGGCCTCGCGCACCGCATCGAGGGAGGTGCCCACCGTGGCCAGCTGGGCATCGGCCAGCTCCTCCACGGTGAAGGGGAAGTACTGCCCCACGCCGCAGGCCTCGGCCAGGCCGACGAAGATCTCGTCACAGGACTTGGTCTCGGGGTGCACGCGATCGATCACCGGCGTGCGCAGCGCCACATAGTGCTTCTTGCCGCCAATGAACTCGGGCAGCTCCATACGCTCGAGCACGGTGCACTCGGGCAGCACGTAATCGGAGACGAGGGCCGTCTCGCTCATCTGCACGTCGATAGTCACCACCAGCTTGGCCTTGGCCAGAGCCTCGCGCCACTTCGCCGGCTGGGCATAGCCCTGTACCGCGTTGGAGTTGTAGAAGAACACGCCCTGCACGGTGCCGTCGTTGCAGCCGTTCAGCACGGCCAGGTTGGTGCCGGTGCCGGACAGCGCCAGGGGGAACTCGGCGTCGCCCACGCGCTTGACCGCAGGCTCGGGTACCTTGGGGAACTTCACCGGGTCCACGTCGCCAGCCTTGGGCGAGGAGGTGATAAGCGCACCGCCCTTCTGGCCCCAGCAGCCCAGAAGCGCATTCACGGCGCATACCGCGCGGGCCGTCTCGAAGGAGTTCTGGTAGGCGCACCCGAAGGCCGCGCGCCAGGAGGGCTCGATGGCGCAGGCGGGCGCTGCGGCAGCCAGGGCCTCGGCCAGCTCCACAATGGTGTCGGCCGGCACGTCGCAAATGCCCTCGGCCCATGCCGGCGTGTACTCGGCCACCTGGGCCGCGAACTCCGGGAAGCCCACGGTGAACTGCTCGATGAACTCGTGGTCATACAAATCGTTCGTCACCAGCACGTTGGCAATGCCCAGCAGAAGGGCGATGTCGGTGCCAGGCTTGATGGGCACCCAATCGGTGGCGAAGATGCCGGTGTTGTTCA
>NZ_JBQIIT010000052.1:0-5029 GCF_056795635.1 Adlercreutzia sp.
TGCGTGCGCGACCACAATGAAGACTCTCTGGCGGTGGCGCCCCCGCTGTATGTGGTGTGCGACGGCATGGGCGGCCACGCCGCCGGCGAGGTGGCCTCTGAGATCGCCGTAGATGTTATCTCGCAGCGCTCGCCCGACCACGCCGATGCGGCCGCGCTCGGCCAGGCGGTGGAAGAGGCGAACCTGGCTGTTATCAAGGCGGCACGGGAGGGTGTGGGCCGTGCGGGTATGGGCTGCACCTGCACTGCCGCTATCCTGGAGAAAGAACGCCTGGTCATCGCCCAGGTGGGCGACTCGCGTGCCTATCTGCTGCACCAAGGGAAGCTCCAGCAGCTCACCCGCGACCATTCTCTTGTGGCCGATCTTGTCGAGGCGGGGCAGATTACCGAGGCCGAGGCCCGGGTGCACCCCCAGCGCTCGGTCATCACTCGCGCGCTGGGCAGCGACCCGCGCACCCAGCCCGACCTGTTCGAGATCAACGTGGAGGCAGGCGACCGTCTGCTTTTGTGTTCCGACGGCTTGTCCACCATGCTGGAAGACCCCGAGATCGAGAAAATTCTCAAGAACGCGAGCGACCCGCAGCGCTGCGCCGCGCAGCTCGTGAACGAGGCCAACGGTTTGGGCGGTTACGACAATGTGACTGTCATCGTGGTGGATGTGACCGGCCTGGCCGAGCAGCGTCAGCGTAAGATGACCCGCCGCGCCCGCGCGACGGCTATCATGCTCGGCGTGCTGCTGGTGGCGGTACTGGCCGGGTGCGTGTACGGATTCAACTACCTGGCGACCAATTCCGCCTATCTGGTCGATCAGAATGGAAAAGTAGCTATTTATCAGGGAGTTCCCGGAGAGTTGTTTGGCTTTTCGGCCCACAAGCTCGTGCGCGCCACCGAGGTTTCCACCGACGATCTGCAGCCGGGAACGGCCAATCGCCTGCGTGAAGAGGGCATCAAAGTGGACAATCTGGACGCCGCCGAGTCGCTGGTGAAGGAATACGAGACCGAAATCGCCGAACGTCGCACCGCCGACGAAGCTGCTGCTGCCCAGGCCGCTGCGGCTGGGCAGCAGAGTGGCAGCGCCGATGCGCCGCCGTCCTCTGAGGGGGCGGTACCCGGGGGAGCCCAGCCTGATGGCGGCGCTCCGACCTCCGGCGACGCCGCTCCTGCTGACGAGAGTGCGCAGCCTGCGGCGACGCCCGCAGCCGACCCGGCGCAACCTGCGAGGTGATGCGCTCGTGACGCGCCGCAACATAGAGCTGCTGCTTCTCGTCATTGCCTCGCCCATCGTCATCGTGCTGTTCGCGATGATGGTGGTCACGGGCGGTCAGGAGCTTTCCGTGAACACGCTGGGGGTTCCCCTCGGCATTTTCGCGGCCTTCATCGTGGCCCATCTGGCCGTGCGTTGGCTCGCGCCTGCGGCTGATCCGGCGCTTTTGCCCATCACATTCGCGCTCTCGGGTATCGGCATCGCCTTCGTCACGCGCATTTCTCCTGATCACGCTGTTGGTCAGGTTGTCTGGCTGTTTATTGGCGTGGCCCTGCTCGTGGTCACTCTGGCGCTTGTGCGTAATCTCGACAAGCTGGCCGGGTTCAAATACACCCTGGTGATCGTCGGCATTTTGCTGCTGCTCTCGCCCATGATTCCCGTCATCGGCACCGAAATTAGCGGCGCTCGCCTGTGGCTGCGTTTTGGCAGCTTCACCTTCCAGCCTGGTGAGATTGCCAAAATCCTCATCGTGTTCTTCATTGCGGCCTATCTGGCGGCCAACCGCGAGATGCTGTCGGTGTTCACCCAGAAGGTGGGTCCGGTGCACCTGCCCAGCCTGCCGACGCTGCTGCCCCTCATTATCATGTGGGCGCTCGCCTTCGTGGTGGTTGTGCTGGAGAAGGACCTGGGCTTGGCTCTTGTGCTGTTCAGCGTGTTCGTCATCATGCTGTACGTGGCCACGGGCAAGAAGATGTATCTGGTGGTGTCCATCGGCCTTGCTGCAATTGCGGCCGTGGCGCTTTATGGCATCATGGGCCATGTGCGCACCCGCGTGGAAATTTGGCTCGACCCCTTCGCCTACGCCCAGGAGGGCGGCTTCCAGTTGGTGCAGTCGCTGTTCTCCATCGCCGATGGCGACCTGTTCGGCACCGGCATCGGTCGCGGCATGGGTGGCGGCCCGGTGTCCGCCGGCGGTATTCCCGTAGCCGAGAGCGACTTCATCTTTCCTGTCATTGCCGAGGAAGCGGGCCTTATGGGTGCAGCGGGCATGCTGCTGCTGTACCTGTGCTTCGCCATTCGCGGCATCGTGACGGCGGCCCGAGCCAAGTCCGATGTCAGCTCCTTCACGGCTGTGGGCCTTACCTCCATCATCGTGCTCCAGGCCTTCATCATTGTCGGCGGCGTCACCCGCCTTATCCCCCTGACGGGCATCACGCTGCCCTTCGTCAGCCAGGGCGGCTCGTCGCTCATCGCCAGTTTCATCATTTTGGCCTGCCTTCTGCGCTGCGGCGACGAGGGCACGGGCGTGGGCGAGGAAATGCGCCAGACCGGGGCCATCGGCGCCCACGGCGGAGATGCCGTGCTCGGGCGTGTGGCGCTCGGCAAACGCCTTACCGGTACGATGATCATCTTCTCGGCGCTGTTCGCTGTGCTCGTCGCCAACCTCACTTACCTGATGGTGTTCAAGGCGCCGGAGTACCAAGCTATGCCCAGCAACAACCACACCATCGCTCGCCAGGCGAAGATGGAACGCGGCACTATTTCCACCGTTGACGGGGTGGTGCTGGCCCAATCGGTGCTTCAGGATGACGGCGGCTACCGTCGCGAGTATCCTGCGGGCGATTTGGCGGCCCATGTGGTGGGCTACTCGTCCCAGAAGTTCGGTACTGCCGGCATCGAGGCGGCCTACAACGACACGCTGCGCGGCGAGCAGAACTTCGCGAGCTTCACCGATGTGGTGAACTCTCTGGCGGGCATTCAGACGAAGGGCAACGACGTTACCCTGACCATCGACTCCAAGATTCAGCGGGCGGCTCAGGAGGCCCTGGCCGGCAAAGTGGGTGCCATTGTGGCCATGAACCCGGAAACCGGCGCCGTGTACGCCCTGGCTTCCTCGCCTACCTACGACGCCGCCGACTACGAGGCGTTGCTGACCGCGGCGGCCGACAACAGTACTGATTCGTCGGAGCTGTACAATCGCGCCACCCAGGCCCTGTACGCTCCGGGCTCCACGTTCAAGACGGTCACCTTGGCCGCCGCCCTGCAAGACGGTATCGCCAAGTCCGACTCCATCTACGACTCGCCCGGCGAGATGGACATCGGCAACGCGCCGGTCACCAACGTGAAGAAGCGCTCCTACGGCAAGATCACTCTGGCCCAGGCCATGTGGTATTCCTCGAACACCGTGTTCGGCCAGGTGGGCGTGCAGTTGGGATCCGACCTGCTCGTGAACATGGCGTGCAGTTTCGGCTTCAACGAGCAGATTGACTTCGATTTGCCCCTGGCCATGTCGCTCATGCCCGACCCCGATGAAATGACCGAATGGGAGACGGCGTGGGCCGCCTGCGGCGAGCCGGTGGGCGAGCACGAGAGCCCAGCTGGTCCCCAGGCCACTGTCATGCAGATGTGCATGGTAGGATCGGCTATCGCCAACGAGGGGGCCCTCATGAAGCCCTACCTGGTGGACGGCATTTACAACGCCAACGGGGAACGGGGCTTCACGCCTATTCCGATGAAGCTGAAGCAGGCCATCGACAAGAAGACGGCCGAAGAGGAAATCGAAGTGATGAAGGGTGTGGTGACCGAGGGTACCGGTTCGCGGGCGGCTATTGATGGCGTGTCCGTGGCTGGCAAGACGGGCACCCACGAGCGTGGAGACGGCGACGACGACAGCTGGTTTGTGGGGCTCGCCCCGGCCGACGATCCGAAGGTCGTGGTGGCAGTGGCCATCGAGCGCGGCGAGTCGGGCGCGGGCGCCAGCGCGGCCCATGACGTTATGAAGACAGCTCTCGAAGTGACGGGGGCGCTATAGTAGAATGAAGGAACTTACGCGAGTCCATAGACACACAGCAACGCAAACGCAGCAGATGGAACGTTAAGGAGCAACGAAAGTGACCGGACAGGGAACCATGACAGGCAAGGTCTTCAACGGCCGTTACGAGATAAAAGACCGCATCGGCATCGGCGGTATGGCCGAGGTGTACCGAGCCCAAGACAGCACGCTTGGCCGTGTGGTGGCTGTGAAGGTGATGCTGCCGCAGTTTGCGGCCGATCCCTCGTTTACCCAGCGTTTCCGCCAGGAAGCGGCTTCGGCGGCGAACTTGCAGAGCCCTTATATCGTGAACGTGTACGATTGGGGCCATGATGACGACACCTACTTCATCGTCATGGAGTTCGTGCGCGGATCCGACTTGAAGACTGCTATCCAGCAGCGCGGTGCCATCAACCAGCGCAAAGCCGCCGAGATCGGCAGCCAGGTGTGCCAGGCGCTGACTGTGGCCCACAATCAGGACATCATCCATCGCGACATCAAGCCCCAGAACATCATGGTGCAGCCCGACGGCAACGTGAAGGTGATGGACTTCGGCATCGCCCGAGCCAAGAACTCCGTGAACGACAAGACCTCGGCGGTGTTGGGCACCGCGCACTATATTTCGCCGGAACAGGCCCAGGGCAAAGACCTCACTGCAGCCAGCGACATCTACTCGCTGGGTATCGTGCTGTACGAAGCGGCTACGGGCAAGCTGCCCTTTGACGGCCCCGATGCCGTGTCGGTGGCCATGCAGCAGGTGAAGGACGAACCCACCCCGCCGTCGGCCATCAACCCCGATATCGACCCCGATCTCGAGGATATCATCATGGTGGCCCTGGCGAAGAACCCCCAGGCCCGCTTTGCTACGGCCAACGATATGCGCATGGCCCTGAACGACTATCTGGCGGGTCGCCCCGTGACGCTGCCGGGGGGCGCCGGTTTCACGAGCGCCCGCACCCAGATGATAGGCGCTCCTGTGGGCGTGAACACCGCTGCGGCCACGGCCGTTATGGG
>NZ_JBQIIT010000019.1:0-33166 GCF_056795635.1 Adlercreutzia sp.
TCGTAGTCGCTGGCGATGAGGTCGGTGATCTTACCCTTGCCTTCGTCGCCCCACTGGGCGCCGACGAGCACTGTGCTGGGCATGCTGCGTCCTTTCGTCGTGAGCCTTTTGCTCGAAGATGTAAGTATAGTACAGGCGGCCGCAAATGGCCCGCACGTTCGGCAGCTACGGGTCTTTTCCAGGGGGCGAAAACCCCGAGGGAAAGAGCCGGGGCGGGCATGGGAGTGAAACCGGAAGGGAACGCCAGAGCGACAGGGACGCGGCGGAGCGGCCGTCGAACGCTACAGATCGATGATCATGGTCGAGCAGTCGGCCTGCTTGGCGGCCTTCTTCAGGGCCCGTACCACCTCCGGATGGCACGTGAACAGGATGACTTGACGGGTTTGGGCCAGCTCCACCAATGCCCGGGCGGCACCAATGCGACGGCGTTCGTCGAAGTTCACGAGAATATCGTCGGCAAGGATGGGGATGGCGCGGCCGACATTGTCAGCGCTCGTGAGCAGGGCGATGCGCAGGGCCAGGTACAGCTGCTGGCACGTCCCGAGGGACAGATAGACAGGCTCGCGCGTGCATCGGGCCGCATCGGCCACCAACAGGGTTCCCTCGGCCGAGAGCTCCACCGTCGTCCAGCGGCCCTCGGTCATGAGAGATAGGAGGCGGCTCGCCCTCGCATACACCTCTGGCTGCTGCTTCGATTCCCAGGCGGCGATGGCCGCTTGGAGCATGCGCTTGGCGAGGAGCAGGCGGGCAAAGTCGGCGCGGGCCTCGTCGAGGCGCGTGGATACCTGCTGCACCTCGATCTTGTACCGATCGAACGAGCCCTCGACCTCGGCCTGGGAGAGGATCGTTGCCAACTCGCCGGCCCGCTGGTTCATGGACTCGAAGGCCTCGAGCAGCCCGGCTCGTTGGCGCAAGCGGCGCTCGAGCTCGGCCTCCACCTCGGAGAGATCGGCCTCGGGAGAAAGGCCCGCTCGGACCGTGGCCGACGCCCGCTCCCGGCGAATCTCGGCCAGGCGAGCGCTGGCTTGAGCCGCCCGAGCTGCCGCTGCCTGCTGGCGCTGGCGGCATAGGGCCGCATCGGCGCGGGCGTCGCGGGCCTCATCCAAGAGCACCCGAGCCTGGCGCAGCGAGCCATCGGCGGCCCCGAGGCCGAGCTCTTCCAGCTCCTCCGCAAGGCGGCTCTGGGCCTGGCGCTCCTCCGCCTGGCACGCCTCGAGCTTCTTCTTGTCCTGCACCATGACCCAGTGAGCGTCCTGGAAACGCTCCTTGCGGGCGGTGTCGTGCTTGCTGGGGCGGAAGAGCAAGGCAAAGCCGCCCAGGGCCAGCAACGCTGCGAACACCGTGAGCAGGAAACCGATGGCCATATAGCTGAGGGCCCCGCGATCGCGCCCCTCGATGAACAGGGGCACACCCAGCAGGAACAGCACGGCGGGAATGACCACGCAGAAAGCCACCTGAATGCGCCGATCCGTCCGCAGGCGCTGCTGCTCGTCGCGGCTGTTCTCCGTTTCCAGCAGCGCCTCGTACACCGCTGCCGACGAGGTGTAATTAGCCCGGGCAACGTCGGTGCCGTGGGCAAGACGAGCCTGCTGGGCGGCCAGGACGTCGAGGCGGTCGCGCAGGGCGCGATCCTCGTTGGAGCTCAGATGGGCCAACGACGCTCCCGTCTCGCGCTCGCGTTCTAGCTGCTCAGAGGTGGCGACGGCCTGGGCCTCTTCGAGCCGCTCGATCTCTTGCTCCAGCTTATCCCGCTCCCCGTCCAGGGCCTCCAGAACCGCCCGCGCCGAGGAGAGCGATTCGATGAGCCGATTGCTCTCATCAACCCGCTCGGCCATAGCCTCCCGCTCCGGCTCCAGCTCGTGCAGCTCGCGATCTTGGCTGCGCCAACGGTCGGCCTGGTCGGCGGCTTCCTTCTGCCTCTCACGCAGCTCATTGCGCAGGGCAATCAACTGTGGAATGGACTGCGCGGCCCCGGCCGCGCGGGAGGTGAACGCCGCTAAGCGCTCGTTCACCTGGGCAAGGGCATGGGCCGGCGACGACGAGGTGCCCGAACCGGCCGTGAGCAGTTTCGCCGTGGTGTCGGTCGTATTCCGCAAGCTGCGCAATTCGTCGCTGTTCAAGGAGAACATCGTGCGAAAGGTGTCCTTGTCGATATCCTCCACCAGGGTTGCGTCCCCGTCTATGCCGTCGACGTTGCGCGTGCGCGAGAGCGTGCGACCGTCGGAGAAGATCAGGCTGCCGCTCCGCTCGGCCCCGGCGGGCTTGTAGGTATTCCGCCGGCCGCGGGCCTCCTCCCACCCGAACAGCACGCCGCCGGCAAAGGCGGCCAGGGTGGTCTTGCCCGCCTCGTTACCGCCGTAGACGATGTTCAGGTGCTCGTCGAAAGGGCCCACGGTCTTGTCGTGAAAGTGGCCGAAGCGCTCAATGCGCAGGTAACGCAGGAAGGGGCTTGTCCGTACCATCACTCATCGCCTCCCTGCACGAGCAGGTCGAGCACCAGGTCGGTGGCCTCGGCGGCGAGGCTGCGGGCTTTCTTTTCGGAAAGAGCCGCTGTGAGCGGGATGTTCCGCGCGAGGAACTCCTCCTGGATGTAATCGATCTGACCCGTCACGTCAGCGGCCATGGCATCGGCCGTGCGCAGGAACACCGCCGGGAACATGCCCTCGGCTCGCAAGGCCTCCTCGTTGAGGGGCGCCCGGGTGCGGTCGATGAGCGCGTCGCAGAAGAATTCGCTGTAGGCATCGTTAACGGAAGCCCGCACATCGTCGAGCACGCCAGGGCGGCCGAGCACCTCATGCAGAGAAGAAGAGCCAGTCAGTGTGATGCGGGACACCATCATCTCGCAGGAGACCGTGCCGTTCACGGCGAACAATTCCCTCATCACCTTGGCAACCAAGGCCGGAATGTTGGCACAATCGGACACGTCGACCTCAAGCTGCTCCCACACCACCGAGGCCGTGGGGATAAACGTCAAGGCCGGAGGGCAATGCTCGGCCAGCGTGACGGCATAGACGCCCCGCGGGCCCGTTTCCCTCACGTCGCGCCCTTGGATGCAGCCGGAGAACACGATGCGCGGATCGGATTCGTTGTTCGCGTAGCGGCGATGGATGTGACCAAGGGCCCAGTAGTCCATGCCGGCCCGCAGCAAGGCCGCCGGATCAGTGGGCGCTTTCACAGGATCGAGCGTCAGCCCTGTGTGCAGCACGCCCACGGCAAAAGGGGCCGCCACAGCACGGGGACCGAGGACCCTCTCCGCAGCTTCGCGGGTAACGCCCGCGGCAATGTCCTCCTGGGACGACCACACCTTGTTCGGGTACCCCCGGCCTCCGATGATGGCAAGGGGCTGGCCCTCCCGCTCATAGAGGGCGAAATCGGGCCGATCGGCCGCGAGCATCCTGGCCGAGGGCGGCAGGGCGAAGAAGTCCTTCTGCCACAGGCTCAGCGGATCGTGGTTTCCCGTGCACAGGTAGGAGGGAATGCCCGCAGCATCAAGTTTCTTGAGGCCGTCGAAGAAGCGCAGGTAATCGCGGTAGGAGGCGCGGGTGGAATCGAAGATATCCCCGGCCACCACCATAAAGTCCACTTTGCGGGACAGCGCCGCCTCCACCACCCGATCCCAAGCGGCGGGAATGGCATCGGAGAGCCGCCGCGCCCATTCTTCCGACAGCTCCCTCAAGCCGCGAAAGGGAGCGCCGATATGCAAATCGGAGGCGTGGATGAATGTCAACGGCGGATTCAACGGGTTTCCTAGAAGGAGGAGTCGAAGCGGGAATCGTCCACGAAGTCCATGAACTTGGTGAATTCCGGATTGAAAGCGAGGTCAATGTCGCGCGTGGCACCATTGCGGTGCTTCGCCACGAGGAGCTTCGCCATGCCCAGATCGGGACGGCTCTCACTCTCGGCCTCGATCTCGCTCATGGACCGGTCGATGAACATGACGATGTCGGCGTCCTGCTCGATGGAGCCGGAGTCGCGCAGGTCGGACAGCATGGGGCGCTTGTCCTTGCCGCGCTGCTCCACGGCGCGGGACAGCTGAGACAGGGCGATGACCGGCATGTTCATCTCCTTCGCGAGAATCTTCAGTCCGCGGGAGATCTCGCCAACCTGGTCGTTGGTGCTCTTGTTGCGCGTGTTGGGGCCGGGCTCCATGAGCTGCAGGTAGTCCACGACGATGAGGCCCTTCTGGCCCTCCTTCACGTTGCGCAGCTCGCGACGGGCCTTGGCGCGGGCCTCCAAGATGGACAGGCCCGGGGTGTCGTCGATGTACATGTCCAACGAGGCGAGCTTCCCCGAATGCTCGGCCAGGGCGCCCCAGTCGCCGTCGGCGATCTGGCCGCTGCGCAGCTTCGAGAGCGACACACGGGCCTCGGAGCACAGGATACGCTGCACCAACTGCTCGGCACCCATCTCCAACGAGAAGAACGTGACGGCCACGCCGGCCTTGGCAGCGTTGGTGGCCAGGTTCAGGGCGAAGGACGTCTTGCCCACGCCGGGGCGGGCGGCCAGAATCACCAGATCGCCGCCGCGGAACCCGTGGATCAGGTCATCCACGTCCTTAAAGCCCGTGGGAACACCCACCACGTGGTTGCGCTGGTTCGCCAGAAGGGTGATCTGCTCATAGGCCTCGGCAACGAGCTCGTCCATCTTGCGGAATGTGGAGGAAACGCGCTTCTCGGTTACCTCGAGCAGCATTTTCTCAGCTTCCTCAACCACCTCGTTCACATCATCGGGGGCATCGTAGGCCAAGGCGTTGATCTGCGCGGAGGCAAACACCAAATCACGCAGAATGGCCTGGCGCTTGACAATCTCCACATGGCGCTCCCAGCTCGTGAGCGAGAACGTGTTGTCGGCAAGCTCTGCCAAATAGGCGCGTCCTCCCACAGCCTCCAACTGGCCCAGGGCCTTCAACGTGTCGGCAAGGGAAATGGGGTCAACGGGAATACGACGACCGATCAAGTTCTGGATAGCCTCGAAGATAACCCGATGAGCAGGGCGAAAGAAGTTTTCAGGCCGAATGCGCATAACCACTTCTTCGGTCACTTCGTGGTTGAGAATACAGGCGGCCAGCACCGATTGCTCGGCCTCGATATTCTGGGGAAGCTGGGCCCGGGGGGCGATGACACCTTGGCTTTGTGGATCTTGATCCTGGGGGGCAAACGGCATGAACGGCTCTTTCTCTTGGGTCTCCTCTATTGTAGCGTGAATCTTCCCGCCCCTCTTGTGCTCCATTGTTTCACGGGAAACAAATAGGCTCGGGCGATGGGCCTCAGGATAGAAAAAGGCCCTCGCGAACGAGGGCCTTTATAGGGATCGATCGGAAAGGAGCTTACTCCTCGATCTCGGTCACCTCAGCCTCGACGGTGCCGTCCTCGGAAACCTCGCCGTCAACCTCGACGGTCTCGGGAGCCGGGGTCTCGGCAATCTCGAGGGCCTCGTCAAAGGCCTCGACGGTCTCAGCGGACTCTTCGTCCATGCCCTCGCCGCCGACGATCACGGTCACAACGCCCTTGATGTCGCGGTACAGAGAGACGGGAACCTCGTAGGTGCCCACCATCTTGATCGGCTTGCCCAGCTCAACGCGGCGCTTGTCGATCTCGACCTCGAGCTGCTCTGCGATGGCATCGGCCACGGCCGGAGCCGTGACGGAGCCGAAGAGCACGCCCTCTTCGCCCACCTGAGCGATAACGCGCACGGTGGCGTCGTTGAGCTTCGCGGCCAGAGCGTTGGCATCGGCAATGCGGGTCTCCTCGCGCTTGGCGATGTTCTTCTTACGCTCCTCCAGCTGCTTCAGGTTGCCCGGGGTAGCCTTCACAGCGTAGCCCTGAGTGAGCAGGAAGTTGTTGGCATAGCCACGGTTGACGTCGATGACGTCGCCCTCGCCGCCCTTGCCGTGGAGTTCCTTCAGAAGAATAACTTTCATGGTTCCTCCTTCGCCTAGCGGTTGCGGCGGTCGCCACGACCGCTCACCGCGGGAACGGCATAGGGCATGAGAGCCATGACGCGGGCGCGCTTGACGGCTTCCGCGATGTCGCGCTGGTGCTGAGTGCAGGCACCGGTGACGCGACGGGGCTTGATCTTGCCACGATCGGTAACATACTTGCGCAGCATTTGAGTATCTTTGTAATCGATATACTCCACGTCGTCCTTGCAGAACTGGCAATACTTACGACGAGGCTGCTTAGCGTAATCGGCCATGTTAACCTCTTTCGTTTCGCTTAAAACGGAATGTCATCATCGTACACGGAAGAGGAGGCATCAATAACGGGGGCTGCGGGGGCAGGTGCGCTGTAAGCAGGAGCCGGAGCAGCATAGCTCTGGCCTCCCCCGTAGGAGTCTCCGCCATAGGACGGGGCACCACCGTTGCTGTTGCGGCTCGACATGAACTCGAGCTCATCAACGATGACCTCCAGCTTGCTGCGCTTCTGGCCATCGCGCTCCCACTGGCTCCAGCGGAGCTTGCCCTCGATGGACACTTTGGTGCCCTTGGACAGATACTGGGCCAGGCTGTTGGCGCGAGCACCGAACATCGTGCAGTCCACGAAGTTCGGATAATCCTCCCACTCGCCCGTGGAGGGGTTCTTGCGGCGGTCGTTGACCGCCACGCCGAAGCTCAGCACGGCCATACCCGACTGGGTCTGACGCAGCTCAGGATCGCGGGTCAGATTGCCGCTGATGATCACACGGTTGATGCTCATTTCTACCTCTTCTCACAGTGAGCAGCCTAGTCGGACTGCTCGGCTTCCAAACTAGTCGCGATCGGCGCGGGCCACGACCATGTGACGCATAACGGCATCGTTAATGCGCAGCACGCGATCGAGCTCGGCAATGCTCTGCGGATCAGCATGGAAATCGATGAGAGTGTAGTCGCCGTCGGACAGACCGTTGATCTCATAAGCGAGTTTGCGCTTGCCCCAGTTGTCGACGTTGTCCACAACACCGTTGCTCTCAGCGAGAGTGGTCTCGATACGCTTCATCACGCCAGCGCGAGTCTCGTCATCGATCGTAGGGGGCACAATAAACAGCAGTTCATAAGCCTTCATCCAGCTCACCTCCTTTGGACTTTACGGCTCCGGGCTGGTGAAGGCACACGCCGGAGCAGGAATAGCCTGAATAGTCTATCAGAACACCCTGCTCCGTCCTCAAGCCGCTCGCGTCCATCACGGTAATCACACATTGCTTCGGTCGCAGCCCTATCCTACCAGCCTAAATTCGCACTTATGTCGCAAGGGCGCCGTACTTCAGTCCCGCCGCACGCCGCTCCGCCGTCCCCGAAAGCCACCCGCAAACCGCGGCACTGTCCCAGCGCGAACCGTCCGCAGCGCCCCCTCACCACACAAAACAAAACCGCCGTCAGCTTTTGCCGACGGCGGCCCAAGGAAATCTCTGGCGCCCCCGAGAGGACTCGAACCTCCGACGCACGGTTTAGGAAACCGACGCTCTATCCGCTGAGCTACGGGGGCGGATACAGGCCATCATATCATGGCCGAGGGATATATCAGATTTGCTTCAGCAGTTCCATGACGAAATCGCTGTTGAGAGCCAGCTGATCGCCGTCGATATTCTCCAGAACATCATCGGCCTCGCCGAAGAACGTCGGCTTCTTGCCCTCCATACCCACCAGGTGCATAGCCTGCTGGCCGTGCTTCATGGCGTAGGCCGAAGCACTATCGCGCCATTCCATGGTACCGTCGCCCACGGGCAGCCCCACGGCCTGGCCGGCCTTGCGCACGAGGCGCTTCATGCGACTCGAAGCCTTCTTCGGCAGGTACGTGCCCTCTCTGTCCATCAAGGTCAGTTCACCGGCGCCGAGGGCCTCCAATTCAATGATAATAGAGCCCTTGAGCTCGGCCTCATGGGTCTCCATGAAGGCGCGCATGCCACCATTGCCGGCGAGCTCAGAGCCCAGGGCAACGAACCACACCTCCATATCGATGCGCTTGCTGTGGAACTGCTCGATGGCCTCCGCCTCGGGGGCATCGTCAAACACGAAGCCTGCGGGAAGCCCATCGGCGAAGCTGGAAACAGTCTCCCGACGAGGCCGTGACTCCTCTTCATCGAACGACTCTTCGCCATCGGCGGAAACTCGCGAGAAGGCACCTCCTTCGAAATGGCGACCGCGACGGCGATGTTGGGGAGCGGGCTCATTGAAGTGATCCCCGCCGAAGTCGGGGGTGAAAGCTGTGGTTTGCTGGGGATCGAAGCCCTCGTCGTAGCCGTCGAATTCGTCTTCCTCGCGGAAGCTCTCCCAGCCGCCCCGCGCGGCACCCGCCTCACGGGCATCGAAGGTGTCTTCGACATCGAGCCATTCCTGAGGAGTGGAAGACTCAACCTGGGCGTGACGGCGACGCTTGCCGAAGATGCGGCCAAAGCGGCTCTTGGGCATTTCCACATAGCCGGGGCCAGCCATGGCTCCCGTCTCGGTGACCTGCTCCACGTAAGCCGAATCATCCACATCCTCGATATAGAGGTCGTCCTCACTGGCAGCCTCGAACATATCGTCCGTCAGAGGGGCCGCCGCACCCGTAGCCCCCATGGCCGAGAAAGATCCGGCCAGGTTGATGCTGCCCGACAATCCCGGGTCGGCCATAGCCGGAGCCTGGGAAAGAGAAGGCAGGGCATCGCGCAAGGCTGCCGAGCGAGGAGCCGCGGGGGATGCCGCCGGAGAGGCGACGGAGGGCACGATGGCGGAAAGGTCGCGCACCCGGCCGTCGTGCGCCGGCCGTTCCTCCGCCAAGGGGGCTGCCTGCAGATGATCGTCCATGGAAATACGGGGAAGTTCCTGGGAAATGCCGATGTTCGGCAGAGAGATGGCGCGGCGCTTGCGCGGAGCCTGATCGGATGCGCCCTCGACTACCGGGGGAATCTCTCCCACGGAGGGGATGACGAGGCGGCGGCGGGAACCCTCCGCAGCCTGATCCGCTGGAGTGGGAACGCCCGCCAGCGACGGAGCACCGACGGGAGGCGCCGCAACGGTAGCCCCCGTCAACGGCCGCTGGCCTTCGCGGAGGACCACATCGGGATCCTCGGCCGCCACCGCCGGAACCTGGGACAAGTCCACCGCCACGCTGCGATCGAGCGGGGAGGGAATGTCCGCCGGAGAGGGAGTCAGCACCTCCTCCGGCACGGCAGCGGGAGCCGTGGGCGAGGCGGGGATTTCTTCGACAGCGGCGGCCGGGGGAATATCCGTCGCAACCGGGGCCGCGGGGGAGGGCGAAACAGCTTGAGGCTCCACCGACAGCGCGGGCGCGGCGGCCGGGGCCTCTTCCAGCGGGGACAGGTCGGCAATCACGCCAGTCGGTTGGGCGCCGGCGGCCGCCGAAGCGGCCTGCACCGAAGCGCGCATCCCGCGCATGCGGGCGCTCAGTTCCTCCGTGGCGCTCTTCTGGGATTCCTCACGGGCGATGATCTCTTCCTCGGCCCGCTCCAACGCGGCGGCATAGCGCGAACGCTGCACCGGCTTCTCAACCTTCGGCTTCTTCGCCTGCTCCTGCCCCTTCTTGAACCAGTCGGGCACCGCAGACTCGGCCGCAGGGGCCGGAGCCGGCGCCGGGACGATAACGGGAGAAGCGGCCGGGAGTTCCACCTCCAAGGCCGGTGCCTCGTCGGTGCTGGCCGGTGCGGGGGCCTCCTCCGCCGCAGGGTCGGAGGCGGGGGTCGCCGCGGCTTCCGTTTCAGCCACCGGCTTGCCGGAGAGAGCCGCGACCGCCGCCTTGGCAGCAGCGAGACGTTCGGCAGCCGATTCCATGGAAGAGTCCAGCTCGTCGGTGTTCGAGGGAATGTCGTACACAAGCTCAATCCCTTCGGGCACCAACCCAGCCGAGGCTGCCGCCGCGGCGCCGTGGATCAGCGGTTCTTCCCCATCGGGGATATCGCGGGAGGCGGCCACGCGGGCGGCCACATCCAGCAGCACCGCCACACCGGAGGCGTTGCAATTCGCCCCGTCGTTATAGGTGCTCAGCTTCTCCAGAGCGAAAGAGAGAGTCGGCAGCACCGCCACAACCATAACGAGCCCCAGGGCAACGTTGAAGGCGATGAGGCCGCCGTCAACGGGGGCCACGATCATACGAACGAGCAGCAGCACGGGCATGAGCACCATGGCCGCGAATTCAACCCAATACAGGAGGGGAAGCGCCGCAATAACGGCGCTGTTCAAATCGCGGCGGATCTTGCCGCTGTCGTAATGGGCGACGATGATGACCTTGCGTCGCCGGCTCGCCTGCTTCGCCGACTTCAGGGGAACGTACTTCGCCACGACGTTCTGGCTCGCCCCCCGATTGAGCAGGCGCGAAAGCACGGGCTTGTCGAAAATCTCAGCAGCCAGGAGGAGTACGCACAAAAACCCGATCACAATAGAGGCAACCGAAACCACGGAGAAGATGGTGGCCACCAGGGTCATGAGCACGGCGACGCCGCTCACAAGAGCCCGCGGAAGGGTGCTGTCGGGGTTGCACTGGAAGTCTTCCATGGTGGTGGGCAGGCCCGTTTCGGCAGAGAGCGTCTCACTGATATAGAGAGCCGCACGCTGCTCTTCCTCGGTTCCCGCCGGCCGCGGGCCGATTTCCTGAGACAGGTATGCGACGCATTCGTTTAGCTCGGCCATGTACGTTGCCTTTCCTCGTTCAAAGAGGTCTGTTGACACAATTATTACTAGTATACGCTATTGGGCGCTCTTGCCCAAATAATCACGGAGAAACGTATCAGCATTACCCGCTTTGAGCCGCTCGGCCTCGTAAACTGTCACCTGATCCTCAATCGATTCGTAGAACCGGTCGGCTACGCGCTGATCGGGATCGTCCCCTAGATCCTGGGCCAGCGTCGCGGCCTCGTCCTCAAGGGCGTTATAGCGGTCGTTCTCCTCGGACAGGGTCTCTTTGTCACGATCGAGGTAAGCCTGGTCGGAGGCAAGGGCGGCCTGCTGCGCTTCGATACGTTTCTCTATATAGGCGACGAAAGAGCCCAAATCGAGGCCGGGATAATCACCCTGGGCCTTATTGAAGAGCTCGCGTGCGTCGTTCAGCTGTGCCACGGCCTCATTGCTTTTCTCCATCGAGGCGCGCACGTTGGCTTCGGACATCTCGCGCAGCAGGGCCGTCGCCTCCCGCGCGGCGGCGTCAGCATTGATGACGGCCCTCCAACCTCCCTGGCAATCGAGGAACGCCTCGGTGGCCATGAGGGATTGCTCAATGATAGCCACGCCGGCATCGAGCATGTTCAGGCGCGCCCGGGCTGCGGTCACAGCCTGATGGGCGGCCTCTTCGGCATCATTGTCGGCAAGAGTCGGGCGCATCGACTCGATGGCGGCCAGCGATTCCTCCAACTGAGCCCGCGAAGGGGCAATGTCTGCGACGACACGGCGATAGCCCTCCGAAAGATCCTCGAAGGAAGGGGTGTTTTGCCCAGTAGCCGTCGGGGAAAGGCGCTTCTTGTCATACTGGGCCATGACCAGCTCGTCGAAGGGGATCAGCGTCTCATCGCAACTGGTGATGACGTTGATGTTGTCGTTCAGAGAGGAGCGAAAGCCCTGCTGCTGGGTGCGCATGGAGATGAGCGTTTGCCCGAGAGTGAGGGCCAGGGCCAAGAGCACGCAAATGACCACGACCACGGGAACAATGCGAAAAGCTCGGCGATCCACCTCTGCCGCAGCGGCCGAAGCGAACGATGATGCCGAGGACCGCGTGGGCGCCGTTCCCTCGGGAATGACGATGGATTGACTTCGGGCCGGAGTGGCCCGGGGCTTCTTTCCCCGCCCGAGCGTGAACAACGGTACCCTCCCCGCGCCGCCGCCGTCCCGTCGATCTCGCTCGGCGGCATCTCGGGCCTCGCGGGCTGCATCGAGCACGCTGAAGGAAATTTCGTTCGAAGAGCCGTGGGTGTGGCTCTTAATGTGAAGTGCATGCTGAGCCTTCTTCTTCGCCATGGACAAAGCTCCGCTACTGGGCGCTGCGCTCGATTTCGGCCACAACTTCGGCAGCCGAGCAGAAACGGATGTTCTGACTGGGAAGCGAGCGAAGGAAGGTCTTGCCATAGCCCTTAGTCACGAGGCGCTTATCCGCCAGGATGAGGATGCCGCTGTCCGTGGCCTTGCGAATGAGGCGGCCGGCAGCCTGCTTGGTCTCCAAGACGGCAGCGGGCAGAACATAGCGGCGCCAGGCGGCGTCATCGCGGGCCGCCCGTTCGCAGGAGAGCGGATCGGTGGGCTTGGAGAAGGGCAACTTGGGGATGACAACCCCCTTGAGCGTCGCCCCCGGAGCATCGAAACCTTCCCAAAAGCTCTTGAGGGCGAACAGCGACAGGTGCTCATCGGCGAGGAAGTCGTCGCGCAGGCCCTTCACGGAAACGCCCCACTTCTGGCAGACCAGGCGCAGATCGTCCTCCTTCAGGGCCGGCTGCACCTCCTCGAAGCACCGCTCCATCTCGCGACGGTTGGTGAACAGCGTGAGCATGGAGCCCCGTTGGGCTTTATGGGCGGCAACGAGCAAGTCCTGAAGGGCACCGAGGTAGGCGGCTTCATTGGGCTCCGGCATATCGTTAACGACATAAACGATCATGCGGTTATCGAAATCGTAGCTCGAGGGAAGCATAAGCTCGTCAGCCCGCGAGCAATCGCTCGTGTTGAGGCCCATGGCATTGGCGAAACTGGCGAAGCCGCCGTCCACGGTCAACGTAGCCGAGGCGTAGACCACCGCGTGGGTGTTCGCGTAGAGCGTCTCATCCAGCGTGCTGCCCACATTGAGCAGCAGCGCTTCCAGCTTGTTCTGGGGACGATCGTTCTTCCGCGTGAGACTGGCGGCGTACACGTACTGGGGCGGGCATTGGACACAGATCACATCTACCGTGCCGATGATCTCCTTCAATTCCATGGCGATGGCGGCTATCTCCCGCTGGATGACCGCGGCTCCCTCGATATCATCCAGGTAACCCACGAGTTCCTGGCAGGCCGTGACCATTTTTTCGGCTTCGGCGGCCATGGCCTTTCCCAGCCGCGCGATGTTCTGGAAGATAGAGCTGGCGCGGATCTCGTCGTTGAGCCAGAGATCCACGGTCTCGTAGCCCTTCGAGCGGTGGTTCCCGTCGTAGAACAGCAGCTCAGGCAGGGCGGCGCAGAAGGCCTCGGCCGCCGAGCCGAAGGCCTGGCCTGCGCTGCGGGCCTTGGCAGTGAGAGCGTAGAACAGCGTCGCCGAGGATTCGCTCCCCGGCATAACGACCGTGCGCTCCGCCCGCACGAACACGTTGCGGCGGGCCTCGTCAGTGGCTACGCGGCGGACAAGGGAGAGGATGTCCTCTTCAGCCAGATCCATGGAGAAGGCGCGACGGGCCTCATTCTCGGCGCCGTGGGCCTCGTCCACCACCCAGTAGCGAATGGGCGGCAGCAATCCCCCATCGGCGGCGAGATCGCAGAACAGGAGGCTGTGGTTGGTCACGACGATGTTCGATGCCTCAGCCCGTCGGCGGGCACCGTGGACGAAGCAGCTCGTTCCGAAGAAGGGGCACTTGCGACGGAGACAATCATGGCTCGTCGTGGTGATGGACCACCGCGGCAGGAGGCGATAATCAATCTTGAGGTTGTCGATATCGTCGTAGGTCGTCTGGCTGATGAACGAGAGCAGGCCGGCGAGGGCCGGGGCTTGATGCTGCTCGCTCTTCCCCACCGTGCGCATGCGCGGGCCGTCGACAACGATGCGCTCCACCTTGCGCAGACAGGGGTAATGGGAGAAGCCCTTGAGCGAGGCGTAGGTGAGCCCGCCGCCGAGAGCCTCGGTCAGGGCCGGCAACTCGTGATAGACAAGCTGATCGAGCAGGGCATTGGTCTTCGTGGCCACACCGATGTTGATACCGTTGTCCCGCGCCGTGATAGCGGCCGGCAGCAGGTAGGCCATGGACTTTCCCACGCCCGTGCCCGCTTCGACCATAAGGTTGGTGGAACGGGCGAACGAGCTGCGCACCGCCTCGGCCATGGACACCTGCTCGTTGCGCTGCTCGTAATCGTCGTACAGCGACCCGATGAGCCCCGTCTCGGTGAACGCCTGCGCTACGGCTTCGGCCGTGGGAAACACGAGGGAGCGGGCAGGGTCGGCGGCGATATCGGCCGCATCCACGAGGGGCCGGTGGTCGATGGCCCCGACCCGATCGCGCCGCAGGGTCCGCAGGGAGAACGGCAGGGGCTTCTCCCCTTCCGGGGTACATTGCTCGGCGAAGTACTGGAACACCACGACCGTGGGCCATTGTTCCGGCGTGGCCATAGAGGCGATCTCGCGCAGCAACATGGGAGGCATGGCCTCCACGCCGGCCAGCAGGATGCGCAGCAGCGCGCACGTAGCGGCCACATCCTCATCGGCCCGATGGGTAGAGCGCGGGGCGCCGAAGGCCTTCACCAAGTCGATGAGGCGATGGGATTTCATACGGGGCAGCGCGATGCGCGACAGATCGAGGGAATCGACCCAGGTATTTTCAAGAAGCGGGTACCCGGCAGGGTGCTTCGTCGTGAAATTGCGGTCGAATTCCGCATTATGGGCCACCACCACGGCATCTCCCACAAATTCCACGAGGGCCGCCAGGGCTTCGGCGGGGGCGGGAGCGTCGGCCACATCCTCGTCGTGAATATCGGTCAGATGGGCCACCTCATCGGGAATGGGCTTGCCGGGATTCACGAAGGTGATGAACCATTCGACGATCTGGCCACCTTCCATGCGGGCGGCGGCAATTTGGGTGAGCTCGTCGTGGTTGAGAGAGAAACCGGTGGTCTCGGTGTCGAGCACCACCACATTGCCGTCGAAGGGGCCGAAATGGCCGGCGCGGGCCCGTTCCGGAAGGCTCTCGTAGAGGGCGATAACCTCGGGAGGCGTTCCGTCGGTGATGAAGTTCTTCAGCTGGCCCTCAAGGGGAGTGGTGTCTCGTGTCATGGCTTTGCCCTACCTTCGCGGCGCACCCCTGATGCCGAAAAAAAGGAACCTCGTCCAAGCGAGCGTTCCACGGATGATCGGCCTCGGTTATGGTGTGTACTCAATAGCTTTCGGTATTGTAGCAGCCAGCGCAGGGAGAACATCATGGAACGGTATTTTGGTACATATCAAACATTTCAAACGGCGTCCCGCAAGGATGCCGCGGCCCTGCTCGGCTCGGACAATCTTGTCGGGGATCAGTACGCCATCGAATGCACCCTAGAGAACGGCGTTCAGAAGGCCTGGCTCGTCAACCGCTTCGGATCCCGCGTTGGGTACTTCGACCCTGACTTCTCGCGCCAGCTGAGCCTTCTGCGCGCCCGGGATCTCACCTTGGTCGGTATCCTCTCCTTCGTGGCCTTCTCCGAGCAACCTGAACCCGGCGAGTACTGGGGAGAGGCGGCAGTCATCGCCTACGACAGCCGCGATCAGAATGCCTTCTCCTCCTTCGTGGAGGGCGTTGGAGACCTCATCGGGAAGGGAATCCGCCCCGCGCTGTCCTTCGATGGAGCAGCCGTGGAGCGCATTATCGAAACTCAAGGGGCATGGCTCCCCACGGATCGCGTTCCCTTGCCCGAGAAAAAGAAGGGCATGGCCATCCTCAAGCGGCGGCGATCGATAACCGATAGCCTCGTCGAGAAGGGTCGTCAGGGAAACAAGGGCTGCTACCTGCTCAGTTGGGCATTCCTCCTCGCGCTGGTAGCTGCCCTCATCTTCGGGTTGAAGGCCTGCGGGCTCTTCTAGCGGGCGGCCACCTCAAGGGCGCTGGCAATCAAGCGCGTGCACAGCTCGGGAAACTCGACGCCGGCCGCGCGGGCCGCGTCGGGGAGCAGCGAAGTGCTCGTCATGCCAGGGATGGTGTTCGTCTCCAAAATCCACGGCGTCCCCTCCTCATCGAGGATAAAGTCCGAGCGGGAGACGCCGGTGCACTCCAGGGCACGATGAGCGGCCACGGCCATGGCCTGAATGCGCTGGGTCAGGGCCTCATCGAGCGGCGCGGGGCAGATGTGCCGGGAGCCACCGGGGGCGTACTTGGAATCGAAGTCGTAAAACTCACCCCGGGGCACAATTTCGATGATCGGCAGCGCATAGGGCTCGTCGTTGCCGAGAACCGCCACGGTCAGTTCAGTGCCCTTGATGAACCGCTCCACGACCACCAGGCTATCAATCTTGAATACCTCTTCGATGGCCTCTTGGATAGACTCCTCCCCCTCAACAATGTAAATACCCAGGGCACTTCCCTCAGTTGCGGGCTTGACAACACAGATGCCGTCCATAGCCTCGGCGATTTCCCCAACATCATAGGGACGGCCTTGCTCAAGCGAGAAGAACGGTGCCGTCGCAATACCCTCACGAGCATAGAAGACCTTCGATTTCGCCTTGTTCATGGCCGTAGCGCTCGACCACACGCCCGGGCCCGTATAGGGGAGGCCGATGACCTCCAGGAACCCTTGAAGTTGGCCGTCTTCCCCTCCCTTGCCATGGAGACAGAGAAAGGCCACATCGAAGTTGCCATCAATGAGCGCCTTCAGATCATCTTTGGAAGCGGGATCCAACTCTGTCACCGCAAACCCCGCCTGGCGCAGCGCTTCGCCGGCTCCTTTGCCGGATGCGAGGGAGATCTCGCGCTCACCGCTCGTTCCTCCCGCAAGCAGGGCAACGCGACAAGTAGCCGGATCCAAAGTAACAGCCATGATCGGACACCTTTCAAGACGATGAATATCTGAGGGGAAGTATATCAGAGCAGGTGCATTGTCTATAATGTCCCCTATGAATAACGAACTTATGACACTCACCCTTCCGGAACTCACCAGCCTCATTGAAGCCTGGGGGTTTCCTCGGTTCCGCGCCAAACAGGTACATGAATGGATTCATCGGCACCATTGCACCTCTTTCGAGGCCATGAGCAATGTGCCGGCGCCCCTTCGCCAGCGCCTGGCAAAGGAATACCCTCTTGAGGAGTTCTCCCTCGTTGACCGACAGGTCTCCATCGACGGAACGCGCAAATACGTGTTCAAACTTGGAGACGGGTGCCTTGTCGAAACAGTCGGCATGCCGACCTACCGCAAAGATGGAACCATCGAGCGGTTGTCGGTTTGCGTCTCCTCTCAGGTGGGATGCCCTATGGCCTGTGCTTTCTGTGCAACAGGACGCGAGGGACTCATCCGCAACCTGCAAGCGACGGAGATTGTCCAACAAATTGCCACTGTCCAAAAGGATTTCGATACCCGCGTGAGCAACGTCGTTGTCATGGGTCAGGGCGAACCTTTTTTGAACTACGATGAGGTGCTCTCGGCTCTGCGTATGATCAACAGCGCCGATGACCTCCATATCGGTGCTCGCCATATCACGATCTCCACCTGTGGCATTATCCCCGGCATCGAGCGCCTCAGTGACGAGCCCGAGCAATTCACCCTGGCTATTTCGCTTCACTCAGCAGTGCAGGCCACCCGCGACGATCTCATGCCGAAAGTCTCCCATCAACCCCTGCCGCAACTCAAAACAGCTCTCAAGGACTATATCCGGAAAACCGGGCGCCGTGTCTCCCTTGAGTACCTCCTCATCGAGAATATCAACGATTCCGAGGAACAGCTGCTCGCACTTCTGGATCTGTGCCGAGGACTCCTCTGCCATGTCAACCTTCTACCCATGAACCCCGTGGAGGAAGCTCCTTTCCAGCCAGCGGCCGAGAAAACCGTTCGGCACTGGACGAGAGCTCTTGAAGCCGAAGGTGTGGAAGTGAGTTTGAGAAAGTCTCGGGGAAGCGACATCGACGGAGCCTGCGGACAGCTGAAGAACCGTATTGTTTCACGTGAAACACGATGATCTATAACACGATATGTTATGTAAAGCACTTTTCAAGGGGCATTGCCTTAGGGTTTCCAGACAACAAAAGCCTTCCGGTATTGGGGTGAGCCGCCTCGGTCGACTCTGAGATATCTCAACGAGAGGCAAGAGCGCTCGACGCAGAGCGGACGAGTCTTAAAGCAAAGAGAGGCGGTGTTTCACGTGAAACACCGCCTCTCTTCTTTTCACCATTCTCAATAGCGAGATTAATCCTCGACGGTTGAAGCCTCTTCCTTCATGCCAAGAATCTCATCAAAGAGGCGCTGCAGGTCCTCCTCGTCTTTGAACTCAATCTCGATCTTGTTCTTCCCCTTGGAAGATTTGACGCGCACATTGGTCTTGAGGGTCTCGCGCAGCGTCTTGGCAACCGACTTGAACACGGGCGGAGTTGCGGGACGACTTGAAGCAGGTGAAGGCTCTTTCTTTCCCGAAAGCAAGCGGGCAAGACTCTCGGCCTCACGCACGGTCATGTTCCCCTCAACGATCTTCTCGGTAAGTTTCGCACGACCCTCGAGCGTGGGCACCGAGAGAATAGCGCGGGCATGACCGGCTGTAATCTTCTCCTCATAGAGCAACTGCTGAGCCTCTTCGGGAAGGTCAAGCAAGCGAAGGGCGTTGGCCACCGTGGATCGGCCCTTTGAAACCGCCTGAGCAACCTCAGCCTGGGTCATCGAACGGCGCTCCATAAGACGGCGGTACCCGTAAGCCTCCTCAATGGGATTCAGATCGCTTCGCTGAATGTTCTCAATCAGAGCCAGCTCCAGTGCGAGGCTATCGTCGGCTTCCTTGATGCGAATCGGCACCTTTTCGAGTCCCGCAGCCTTGGAAGCCTGCCAACGGCGCTCACCGGCGATAATCTGATAGGTACCGTCGCCCATCTGGCGAACAAGAATCGGTTGAAGCAGGCCGTCCTTCTCGATAGAAGTAGCCAACTCCTCAATCTCTTCCTTCTTGAACTGAGTTCGGGGCTGATCGGGATTGGGGAAGATGCTATCGAGGCTCACCTCATCGGTGGTCTTCACCTCCACCGTTTCCTGGGCGAGAGCGGGCACAACGGCGCTCACCTCCCGGGGAATCGGCTCAGAGAGCACAGCGTCAGCCCCTTCCTCGTTGACGACAACGCGGGAAGCCGGTCGAGAGGATACCGGTGCATCCTCGATATCCTCAACCTGAACCGTCAGCCGCTGGCTTGCGGGAGCTGGGACAGCGGGAGCAGGAGCCTCATAGGAGCCGGGGAGAAGAGAACTGAGACCTCGACCCAATCCACCGCGTCGTTCTGGCTTAGCCACGGGCAATCACTTCCTTCGCGAGTTCGATATAGGACAGGGAACCGCGACCACGGGGGTCGTACTGGGTAATAGGCTGTCCGAAACTGGGAGCCTCGGACAGTTTCACAGTGCGGGGAATAGGGGTGGAGAACACGAGACGCCCAAAGTAGTCACGAACCTCATCGGCAACCTGCTTCGAGAGGATTGTGCGACTGTCGTACATCGTCAAGAGAATGCCGTAAATATCAAGGGGCGGATTCAAGCGACTTTTGACACGTTTCATTGATTCAAGAAGTTTTGTCACACCCTCAAGGGCATAGAATTCGCACTGGATGGGAATGAGCAGCTTGTCGGCGGCCACCATGGCGTTCACCGTGAGCAAACCCAAAGCCGGTGGACAATCAATGATGACAAAGTCGTACTTCCCCCGCATGGAACCGATGGCGTCCTTCAGACGATTCTCGCGCGCCATCTCGGAAACCAACTCCACTTCGGCGCCAGCAAGGTTAATGGTCGCCGGTGCCACATCGAGGCCCTCGGCCACATCGGGAATGATAACCTCCTCCAATGGAGCATCATTCAAGAGCACATCGTAAATGCACTGCCGGATAAGACCCTTCTCGATACCAAGACCGCTGGAGCAGTTCCCCTGCGGGTCAAGGTCGATGAGAAGAACCTGCTTGCCCATCTCTCCCAGAGCGGCAGAAAGATTAATGGCCGTCGTCGACTTGCCAACACCGCCCTTTTGATTGATGATGCCAATCACGCGCGTATGCCCGATCACATGCTTGACGGGAGCCTTGTCCTTGTAGCTCTTAAGAGGCTGCACAGGCTCAGGGCGATATGCCGCTGGAGACACATCCCGCATCGACACCTCAAGCTCATCGGGATCAGGTTCGCGATAGGTTGCATCCGCCTGAGTTTCACGTTGTTCCTGAGACTGAGGGGCACGGCCCTCGGCGATAGTCTGATTCTGTTTATTGTCCCGTTTAAGACCATCAAAAAATCCCACAGGAACCTCCTTCCTTAGTTGCAGCACAGTATAGCATCGGCCCCGTACCACAGGGCCGCTGATTCATAGGAGCGGCGAGTTAATCGTGATGTTTCACGTGAAACATCACGGACGGGGTTTCAGCGGGTTCCTCTGAGCCAGGCCGATGCGCCGAGGTAGCTTGACCTTACCGCGGCCGATCTTCTCAAACACGAGAATAGTGCGGCTCGTCTCACCATCGCTGAGCGTAAGTTCCCGTCGGGAGACAAGCTTCATGCCAACTAAGCCCTCCACCACACGAGCTTCTTCTAGCTCCTCATCATCTACCTGGGCCTTATAGCATATCAGTTGTCCGCCCTTGCTGAGCAAGGGCGAAGCGAGCTCGAGAAGGGATACAAGCCGCGAGAGCGCGCGGGCCGTGAGAGCAGAGAAAGAACCGGGACGTTCCAGAGCCAACTCCTCAATACGGCCGTCGTAGGTGCTTATCTGACCACCTAAGCCAAGCTCTTCGAGAACACCCGCCACAAGAGCCATCTTCTTCTTGACTGAATCAACCAACACCGTCGTACGGCCCGTCGCTATGGCAAGGGGCACACCGGGGAACCCGCCGCCGGAGCCGAGATCACCATAGAGTCCCTCAGGAGCGGCCTCCATCTCAGGAAGCCCCACAAGAGAGTCTTCGATATGGAGGATCTCCGCCTCCGCCTGTGAGGCGATGCGGGTGAGGTTCGTCGTCTTATTGACCTCGAGAATGGCATCAAGATATTGATGAGTCAAATCGCGACACTCTGACGAAGTCATAGGATCCCAAGCCTCCAAAGTTAGAAACGGTAATGAGATATTGTAAAGGAAAAGGACGGGGTCTCCCCCGCCCTTTCAGTACCGATAAATGAAATTCGCGGTAACTACAGGGGAACCACCACAACGTGACGAGCGGAGCCCTCTCCCTCGGACACCGTCTCAACACGATCGTCATCACGAAGAGCGATGTGGATGATGCGGCGCTCATAGGGAGTCATCGGCCGCAGGCCCACCTTGCGATGCTGGCTAACCGCCCGATTGGCAGAGGAATGGGCGATCGACTCCAGCTTCTGGCGCTGACGATTCTTGTACCCTTCGACATCCACTACAACCGGATAACGGAACCCGATGGTGCGAACCGTAATCATAGACACGATGAACTGAAGGGCATCAAGGGTCTTGCCGTGGCGGCCGATCAGAACGGCCATATCATCACCGCTGATATCGAGGATGAGCTCCCCCTCATCTCCCTCGTACTCATCGATAGTTACATCGCCCACATTGAAGTACTGGAGAATATCCTGCAATGCAGCAATGGCCGTGTCAGCGATGTTGTCCAGCATCTCGTCGGTGACCACCAGCTCGTCAGAGTCGGCCGCTGTATCGGCAACCGTCTCGTCCAAAGTGCCGACAGCATTGCCTTCCGCTTCCGTAGCTTCCATAGCCTCGATGGATTCTTCGGTCATCAGGAGCTCCTTTCCTCCTCGCAGGGTTCCGCGGCAAACTCTTGTACTCCACGGACAAACAAAGAGAGTGTTTCACGTGAAACACTCTCTTGAAACAACGATCTTAGCGCTTCTTCTTGGGGCGCTTCTTCTTTTCCCTGCGCACCACGTCGACTTCGATGGGCTTGACCACAAGAGCCTCCTCCTCTTCGCGCTTCTTGTCCTGCGCGCGGCAATGGGCAAGGGTCAGCTGATTCTGCGCGATGCCAATCACGGAACTGGCACCCCAGAACAGGAGCACGCCAGCGGGGGAACCCCATGAGATCCAGAGCATCATAATCGACATGATACCGCCCATCATGAGCGTCTGATTCTTCTGCTGGGTGTTCTCAGTCTTCAACTGCTGGAGCACCATGGGAAGGAACGTCGCGCCAGCAAATACCACCATCAGGATCAGGTAAGGGAAGAAAGCCCCGAAGCCTTCGGCAAAAGCCCCCGAGGGGGTCTGCACCAGATTGGGAACCAGATTGTAGAACGAATAGCTTTCGTTGCCGATACGGTCGCCCATCTCGCGCAGCACCTGGAACAGGGCAATGAAGATGGGCATCTGCAGCAGCATCGGGAGACATCCGGCGAGGGGATTGAACTTCATCTCCGCATATATCTTCTGCATCTCCTGAGACTGCCGCGTGGGATCATCGGGGAACCGCTCCTTGAGCGCCTGGATTTTCGGCTGCACCTTCTGCATGGCATAGTTCGACTTCGCCTGCTTATGCATCAGGGGCGCTACGATGATACGGAAGATGATCGTAACGATGATGATAGCCAGGCCCCAGTCGTGGCAGAAGTTAAAGAAGAACTGAATGACATCGAAGATCCAGTCCTTAAAGATATCCCACATACGCAACCCTTCTCAAGTCGGCCGCGGTAGCCTCATGGCACGGGATCGTATCCATGAGGGCCGCCCGGACGGCATTTCAGTATCCGTTTCGCCGTGAGGACGAACCCCTTGCGAAACCCGTAGCGCTTAAAGGCGATGAGCCCGTATTCTGAGCAGGTGGGGACGAAGCGGCAGGCAGGCGGCAAGAGCGGAGAGATGGCCATGCGATAGAACATGATGATCCCAATGGCCCCAAGGGCCGGCACACGCTTAATGAAGGCGGCGATCCGCTGCATCATTGCCCCTTTCCCACGACGAGTCAAGGCGCGTCGCTACGTCGGCGCAGGCCCTGAGCACGTCCCCGTAGGAGGCTCGGCAGAGCGATGCACGGGCGAGGAACACCACATCCTTGTCAGGCCACGGCCCTCCCAAATCTCGGCAGAGGGCCCGCAGCCGTCGCTTCGCTTGGTTGCGCCAAACGGCGTTTCCCAACTTCTTCCCAGCAATAAAAGCAACACGACCAGGGCGGTCGTGTTGCACGTCTTCAACTCGGGATGACACCGAGGGATGCTCTCCGACAATCAGCGTAAGATAAGGAGTTTTCAGACGCCGACCAGTTGAGAAGAGCTGGGAGATTTCAGTGCTGGACTTAATGGTATCCACGCCTGGGCACTCCTAGACGGTGAGACGCTTGCGCCCCTTAGCACGACGGGAAGCGAGAACAGCGCGACCGCCCTTGGTGGACATGCGGGCACGGAAGCCGTGGCACTTGGCGCGCTTGCGTTTGTTCGGTTGATAGGTGCGTTTCATTGTTTTCTTTCCCTTTCATGGTTCAAAGAATAGCTTTCCGATTATATACCACAGACAGAGGCTGTCAACGGGGAACTCTTGGGAAAACGCGAAGACTGTCGGTAGGATTGCCCTATCTCTCGGAAAGGAGAGGTTTCAGCGAGGACGAAGGCGAGTGTGACCCTAGGATTACCTCTTCGCGAATACAGGTTATCGCGAAGAGGGCGACAGGTACAGCAACAGGTCGTTAGGAGCGATCGACAGCGAACCGTCGGGGAGAGCAACAGGGTGGTTCGACCGAGCAGGCTTCTGCTTCTTCTATTTTCTTTCCCTTCGTCATTACAATAAAACCGGTGGATTAGTCGAGAACCGTAGAAAATCCCTGTTCACCGCCATGAAATTCTTTCGGGAAACTGGTTCATTTTCTGTAGGGGACATCGACGGTCCTTTGCTGGCTCGATCGTTCCAGCGCCGCCATTCGTGGAAAAAGGGAGGGGTTATGCCCGCAATATCCCCCGCAATCCCCCGATTTTGCACCTAGGATTCCCGAATGATCTTCATGAGCCGTTCCACGTCGCTCTGCACATCCACGTTGTCTGCGAGCATCTTCTCGACGGTTCGAGTGGAGTGGATCACGGTCGTGTGATCGCGATTGAACTTCTTACCGATATCGCCTTGGGGCATATCGAGCATCTGGCGGCAGAGGTACACGGCGATATGGCGGGGATGCACGATGGTGCGGCTGCGCCCCGGGCCGATGAGGTCGCTGTGGCTGACCTTGTAGTACTCCTCCACTGCTCGTTGGATGTCCTCAACGGTAATGTTGCGCGACAGGCCGCCGGAGAAGTGGTTCTCCAGGAGGGACCGCACCTCCTCCATAGTGACATCGCCCTGCTCGCCCATGGAGGTCTGATAGAAAGCCACCTTGGTAATGGCGCTCTTCAGCTCGCGGATGTTCGACCCCGAGATCTCAGCAATATAGAGTTGCACGTCGTTGGCGAGGGTCAAATGCCCGAACCCCTCACTGCGACAAAGCTCGTCGGTGAAGGATTTGACGATGCCGAGCTTGGTCTCGATGTCGGGCGGCTGAATGTCCACGGGGGAGCCGGCGGCGAAGCGAGATTGGTAGCGCTCGTCGAGACCGATGCTCTTGGGGGCGCGATCGGCTGACAGCACTACCTGGCTGCCACGGCTCGTAAGGGTGTTGAGCAGCTGGAACACGATGTCGAGGGTGCGCTCCTTGCCTTGGAACTTCTGGACGTCGTCGATGAACAGCACATCGGCTTCCTCGTAGAAGGTCTTGAAGTTCTTGAAACTGCTCTTCTCCCGATCATGGGCGGCGCTGGCCTCGGCATATTCATTGGTGATGCTGTCGGCGTCCACGAAGACGGTGCGGAGGTGAGGGTAGGTTTCCCCGATGTAATTCTGGATGGCCCGCATGAGGTGGGTCTTCCCCAGACCGCTTCTACCGTAGATGAACAGGGGGTTGAGGGCTGCCCGGCCTGGCTGCTCGGCCACTTGCACGGCCATCTGGTAGGCAAGGCGATTCGACGAACCGATGACGAAGTTGCTGAAAGTATAGGCTGAACAGGGGTTTGCCGCTCCCAACGCTCCCGTCGGCTGCTGGGGGCGGTAGTGATCCTCAGCTCCAATATCGGCGGCTGGGCGGGCGGCGATGCATTCGGCTCCTGGCATCCCAGCCGCGCCCGTTGCGGGAACCGCCGCTGTCGGACCCCCGAGGCCGCCTTCGCCCCAGGGCGCCGCCGTCGGGGCCGCGGGGGAGCTTGAGGTCGTGGACAAATCGGGAGTTGAAGGGCTTCCCGGAGTTCCCGGAGCCGTTGCGGGAGGGTTCCCGGGCCACGGGGCTGGGTAGGTATTCGTGGGGAAGGGGGCCGTGGCCAAGGGACTTGATGGAGCTCCGGCGGCTACGGCCGGGACCGCCTCCGGGAAGGACGCCGGCGTCGCCACGGACGCCGGAACCGGCATGGCGGGGGATGCCGGGGCACCCGTCGGCGCCGCTGCGGGGATAGGGGTCGTGGGGGACGACGTTGCCGCCATGGCCGCGGCCTTGCGGGCCTCCTGTCCCGGGTCGACGGCAACGGCGACGGTGAACGAAATACCGCATAGGTCGAGGAGAGCCCGCTGGATGGGTTCTACATAGTGCTGCTCCACCCAGGACTTGATGAAGTCGTTGTCGGCGGTGAGCATGAGGAAGGAGTCGCTCATGGCTTGGGGCTCAAGGCGCGAGAAGAAGGCGGTGACCTGGGAGGCATCCATGTCGGGATAGCTCATGACCTGGGTGCAGATGGCGTGCCACTGTTGATTGAGTTTCTCGCTGTCCATATCGCTTCCTTGCGGTCCTCTCGCGGGGTTACAGGGGAAAAGGGGCGGTTGTTCTAACCGAGGCGTCGGGGTCTTCCGGGGCTACAGGAGCCCGGGAATCACCTGGGCACCGTAGGGGGTGAGGGCGTACTTCTGGCCGTCCTTCGTCACGAGGCTCTTGTCGCGCAGCTCGTTGAAGTTGTTCGTCACCGTTGAAGGCTTGGCCCCGAGTCGCCGGCAGATATCGGTGTTGCCGAGGCTCCCCTCGGTGGCGAGAAGCCGCAGCATCTCCTGCTGAATCTTGTTGAGCCGCAGGGTGGGCGCCCCGGTCACGGGGGTCATCGGATAGGGCATGGCCTGGACCACGGGCGTGCCCGTCGGCGCCGGAACCGGGGCGTAAGTGCCCGGCAAGGGCTGGCCGGCCATGGTTCCGTAGGGACTCGCAGCCGGTGCCGAGACGGGGGTGTAACCGTAGGGCTGCGGAGCAGGAGCCGGCATGGTGCCGACCGCGCCCGGCACTCCCATCGGGGCTCCGTAGGCCGCCGCCATGGTGGCGGGTGCCTCCATGGCTCCTGGGTAGGAGCCCGCTTGTGCCATGGTTCCGTAGGGGCTGACCTCGATATAGTCGTCCTCTTCCTCCTCATCGGCCCCTCCGAGGCTGATGGTGACGACGGCCCCGGTTCCCAAATTGTCCTCGATGGTGATGGTGCCGTGGGACGATTCCAGGTACTCGCGCACGATGGGCAGTCCCGATCCCACGCCGCGGATGTAGTTGCGCATGGGCTCAACGGCTGAGGAGAACCCGGGCATCTGGGCCTTTTCCTTAGAGGGGATACCGGGCCCGTGGTCGGCGAACACGATGGTGTTGCCCTGGTCGCGAATGGTGACGAGTACACCCTTGAACTGGGCATGGATAAAATTCTCAGATACCTCTCGGATGACCGTGTAGGGGATGGAGCCGCCCGCGCCCCGCGCTTGTTCGTACACGCTGGAGGCGAGGGCCTCGATGTAGGCCCCGGTGGCGGCCGGCTGAATCTCGATGACCCGCGGTGCACTGAGCAGGTCGTCGTAGAGCGCGATGCGGCCGACGGTTTCGACAAAGGTGTAGTCGAAGGGCTTCGCTTCGGGGATGGTGTCCGGCTGGGCGGCGTGTGTTTCCATGGTGTTCGATCTCGTTCCGTGTGATTCGGCTTTTATTCAGTGGATTCGGAAGAAATTGGCTGCCATTGTACCTTGTTTTTGAAAAGAAGAGGCCAGACTGAAGGTGCTTTTTAGGACAGCGGGTGGAAATCCACTTTATGTTCAGTATTTGTTGAAAACTTCCGATTTCCTCACCTGCACTTTTCATTCAATTCAGAGTTATTAACAGAAAGTTCAGTAAAAGTGGAAAACGGTGAAATTTCTGGAATGAAATTCATCGGCCTTCAAAGATGGAAAAGTTGAAAACTTTCTTGACAGAGAGGTCCAATCGCTCTTATCGGCCCATTCTTCCCTCTGTGTCGGTGTAACGGTCGTATTCGGTGGGAAGAGGAGGAGAGGGATCCTGCTAAGCGACTGCTGTAGCCTTCATCGCAGTATATTGCCAGTTCAAGCAGGTAATATCCTAACTGTTTAGGCGCAGCTAAACGCCCTGTCGGTTTCCCTGTCGTTGCTTTCGGGAAGTTTTCACCGTGGTGCAAAAGAGGTTTTCCACCGAGTTTACTGGGAAAAGAGGAAGTTTTCCACTTTATCCACTGTTATTGCGCGCTTAAAAGTGAACAATCACCTCGCAGAGGAGGCCCGGGTGCCTGTGGTTCCGCCGAAGAAGCGCTCCGCTCTGTCCCTCTGCGAGAAGTCCGGCGTTATAATGCTCGGGCCTTACTTTTATATATCGTCCGCCCTCGGGCGGTGAACGGCCCGTCAGTCGAGGAAAGGGTTTCCATTGAAGCTGAGCATTAATCGTACCGAACTCGCCAACGCGCTCTCCATCGTTCTGAAGGGCGTTTCCACCCGTTCCACCTTGCCGGTTCTGTCGGGTATCCTCATTGAAGCCACGGAGGATAAGATCATCCTTCAGGCCACCGACCTGGAGTTATCCATTCAGTATTCCGTCGCCGCGCTCGTTGAGGAAGAGGGCCGTGCCGTTGTTCCGGGCAAGCTGTTCTCCGAGATTGTGAAGAACCTGCCCGACGCCGCCGTCCACGTGGAGGCCACTGACGAGCAGGCCTTCATCACCTGCGATACCTCGTCCTTCTCTATTCGCGCCCTGAACGCTGAAGACTTCCCCGGCTTCCCCCGCGTTGAAACGCATCAGCGCATTGAGATTCCCTTCCAACAGTTCTCCACCATGGTGAAGCGCGTGTCTCGCGTCGTGTCAAAAGATGAGAGCCGGGCCATTCTCACCGGTGTGCTCATCACGCTGGAGAACGGTGTGCTGCGCATGGTGGCCACCGACTCCTACCGTCTTGCCATCACCGATGCTCCTCTGGAGGAGACGACGGCCGATGAGTTCCAGGCGGTCATTTCCGGCTCCTTCCTGTCGGAAATCGCCTCGCTGCCCAAGACCGAGTCCCCGGTGTCTCTGGCCCTGGCCGATAATCAGATTGTGGTGACCTGTGAGGATACCGTGTTCATCAACCGCCGCATCGAGGGGAACTTCCCCAATTACAAGCAGCTGCTCCCCGACACCTATGCCACCCGCGCCACTTTGGAAGTGGACAAACTCGTGGCCAGCGTGCGCCGCGCCTCCCTGCTCGGCTCCAACGCCTCGCCGGTGCGCTTCGACTTGAACGTCGCTTCCCAGACCGCTCAGATTACCGCCGCCTCTCAGGATGTGGGCAGCGCCCAGGAGATTCTTCCCTGTGCGGTGGAGGGAGAGGATGTGGAAATCGCCTTCAATTACGCCTACGTGCTCGATGGCTTGGGGTCTATCGCCACCGATGAGGTGTACCTGGAGGTGCTCTCCTCGCTGAAGCCCGGTATTTTCCGCGCCCTGGAGCCCGAGAACTTCCTGTATCTCGTCATGCCCGTGCGCATTTCCTAGCCCCGATGTTTCACGTGGAACGTTTTGACGCTGCGCATCGAACAACTGACCTTCCGTAATTTTCGGAGCTACGAATCAGCGTCGTTGGCGTCCCTCGGAGATTTGACCGTGCTCGTGGGAGAGAATGCCATGGGCAAGACCAACATCATAGAGGGCATCCAGTTGCTCACTGCCCTCACCTCCTTCCGCCATGCCACCATCGATCAGCTGATTCGCCATGGTTGCGAGGGGGGACGGCTGGAGGCTCAGGTGAGCGATGGGAATCGCGAACTCTCCCTCGACCTGACCCTCGATGGCAAGGTGCGGAAATACCGCTTGAACGGAAAGGCAAAGCGGCCGGCCGACTTGAAGGGTCTAGTGCCGTCGGTGGTGTTCACTCCCGACGACCTCGATCTGGTGAAGGGCCCCACATCGGGGCGGCGCACAGCGTTGGACACCCTGGGATCTCAGGTGAATAAGAACTACTATGTAGTGCGTCGCGATTACGAGAAAGTGATTCGCCATAAGAACCGCCTGCTCAAAGAGGAGGCGGCGCCGGCTCTTCTTGAGGCCATCAACGAGATGGTGGTGACCGTGGGTGCACAGCTCGCCTGCTATCGCGCTGCCCTCTTCGCGCGGCTCCAGCCTTCCATTGCGGAAAAGTACCGTCAGATCTCCCAGGGCCGCGAGCGTTTGACGGCGTGTTACACGCCCTCCTGGGCCCGTTCGGAGAAGGAGCCAGGAGCCCTGTATCCAGGAGCCTTTCCCCTGACGACTTTCACGCGCGACGAGGCGCGGGAGGCCTTGGCTCGATCCCTCCATGATCGCGCTGCGGAAGAGCGCCGCCGCGGTCGAGCCCTTGTGGGGCCCCATGGCGACGCCATCGGATTCTCCCTGGACGACCAAGATGCCTCCCTGTTCGGAAGCCAGGGCCAGCAGCGCTCCATCGTGCTTGCCTACAAGCTCGCCGAGGCTGCGGTCGTGGAAGAGCTCTTGCGGCAGAAGCCGGTGCTTCTGCTGGACGATGTGATGAGCGAACTTGATGGCGGCCGCCGCGAGGCCTTGGTGGATGCCATGGAAGGGGGTTGCCAAACCTTCATCACCACAGCGAACCTCGCCTACTTCGACCAGGGTATGCTCAATCGGGCCCAGGTGATAGAGCTTCCCCTGACGGTCTAGTAATTCATAGTGGACTCTTCGGCTTTACGGGTTTCAGGTTCGCCTATTCGCTCCTGCTCCTAGCCTGTCGTTTCGCCTGCACCTTTTCTGAGAAGTCCTAGAGGCTCCAGGACTATGATTTCCGAAAATGCGATATTTTCCCCATAAAACTCCAAAAGTACCCCTGAGGAGCCGTTAAAACAGCCATTTTCAGACCTCGCAAAACCATAGACCACTATTCCATGCTATAATCGACGCTCAGTCAGCGCTCGCATCGGGCGCATTTTCTATGTAGAGCGAAGGAGTGTCAGTGGCACAAAAACCAGATCATTACGACGGTTCTGACATTCAAGTCCTCGAAGGGCTTGAAGCCGTTCGCAAACGCCCCGGCATGTACATCGGCTCCACCGGCCCCCGCGGTCTGCACCACCTAGTTTACGAGGTGGTCGACAACGCCGTGGACGAGGCCCTGGCCGGTTACTGTGATACTATCGAGGTGTGGATCCATCCCGATAATTCCATCTCTGTCAACGATAACGGCCGCGGCATTCCCGTGGACAAGCATCCCAAGGAGAAAATCCCCACCGTTGAGGTCGTGCTCACCATCCTGCACGCCGGCGGCAAGTTCGGCGGCGAGGGCTACAAGGTGTCCGGCGGCCTGCACGGCGTGGGCGTGTCGGTCGTGAACGCCCTGTCCACCAAGGTGGAAGTGCAGGTGCGCCGCGACGGCAAGACCTACGAGATCGACTTCGATCACGGCAAGACGAACAATAAGCTGCACGAGGTGGGCCCGGCGAAGAACACCGGCACCAAGGTGACCTTCTGGCCCGACCCGGCCATCTTCACCGAGACTACGACCTATGACTACGACACCCTGGCGGCCCGCTTCCGCGAGATGTCGTTCCTCAACAAGGGCCTGAAGATCATCCTCCACGACGAGCGCGTGACCGATGCCGACGGCAACCCCCGCACCGAGGTCTTCCAGGCCCTCGGCGGCATCGTGGACTTTGTGAAGTTCATTAACGACGGCAAGGAAACCCTGAACAAGCCCATCTACTTCGAGGCCGAGAATGCCGACGGCACCGTGGAGGTGGCCCTGCAGTGGTCCAGCTCCTATTCCACCAACTCGGTCATGGCCTTCGCCAACAACATCAATACCCACGAGGGCGGTACGCACATGGACGGCTTCAAGCAGGCCATCACCCGTACCATCAACGATTACGCCCGCGCCAAGGGCCTGCTAAAGGAGAAGGACAACAACCTCTCCGGCGAGGATGCCCGCGAGGGCCTGGCCGCCATCATCTCGGTAAAGCTGCACGATCCGCAGTTCGAGGGTCAGACCAAGACCAAGCTCGGCAACACCGAGATTCGTCCCCTGGTGCAGAACGCTGTGACCCAGGGCCTCGCCGAGTACTTGGAGGAGAACCCCACCCCGGCCAAGCGCATCATCGGCAAGGCCACCCAGGCCCTGAAGGCCCGCGAGGCCGCCCGCAAGGCCCGCGAGATGACTCGCCGCAAGAACGTGCTCGACTCGTTCTCGATGCCCGGCAAGCTGGCCGACTGCGCCAGCAAGGATGCTTCCCAGTCCGAAATCTTCATTGTAGAGGGCGACTCGGCAGGCGGCTCCGCGAAGCAGGCCCGCGACCGTAAGTTCCAGGCTATCTTGCCCCTGCGCGGCAAGATCCTGAACGTGGAGCGCGCCGGGCTGCACCGCTCGCTGTCTTCCGAGACCATCAGCTCGCTCATTACCGCTATCGGCACCAACATCGGCGAGGATTTCGACGCCGAGAAGGCCCGCTACCATCGCATCATCATCATGACCGATGCCGACGTGGACGGCGCGCACATCCGCTGCCTGCTGCTCACGTTCTTCTACCGCTATATGCCCGAGCTCATCAATCTCGGCTACATCTACATTGCCCAGCCGCCCATCTTCGGTCTGAAGAAGAAGAACTCCCGCAGCACCAAGGTGGAGCGCTACATCTACGACGAGAAGGCCCTGTCCGCCACCTTGGCCGAGTACGACGATCCGGGCAAGTTCGACGTGCAGCGCTACAAGGGCCTCGGCGAGATGGACCCGGAGCAGCTGTGGGAGACCACCATGGAACCGGCCACCCGCACGCTTCTCCAGGTGAACATCGACGATGCCGTGGAAGCCGAGCGCGTGGTGAGCGAGCTCATGGGCGACCAGGTGGAGCCCCGCAAGGAGTTCATCCAGAAGCACGCCCGCGACGTCCGCTTCCTGGACATTTAGGAGAACGTAAGAGTAGGGGAAGGTGCGGGCGCGGTGCCCGCGCGCAGGTTGCGCAGCGAACGAAACAGTCCAGTGGACTGTTTCGCCGAGCGAGCCATTGCTTGAGCACGGGTACTGTGCCCGCACCTTCCCCGGACAAGTCCCTTAGGTTTCTATAGAAAGGAAACTGATGGCAGATTTTGAAGACGAGAACTTCGACGCCGACGAGCGGGCCGAGGTAGAGGGCGCCGAGGAGGACGCGCTGTACCTGGCCGAAGAAGTCGACACCGATGAAGAGGGCGACGAGGATGCCGAGATCGCCTCGGCCTCTTCTACCCTAGACGAGGAAGACACCGTGGAGCACGCCGCCTCCGAAGAGGAGCGCGCCCGTTCCATGATGGTGGACATGCCGAACCCCCACGGCTCCATTATCGAGGGAGCCAACGGCGGCGAGGGCACTACGGTGCGCGCCGCGTTCCTCGGCAAGGAGATGCAGACCTCCTTCCTGGAATACTCTATGTCCGTTATCGTGTCCCGCGCCCTGCCCGACGTGCGCGACGGCCTGAAGCCGGTGCACCGCCGCATTCTGTACGCCATGAACGAGTCGGGCTACACGCCGAGCAAGCCCCACATGAAGTCGGCCCGTACCGTCGGCGACGTGATCGGCAAGTACCATCCCCACGGTGACAGCGCTGTGTACGACACCATGGTGCGCCTGGCCCAGCCCTTCAGCCTGCGCCTGCCCCTCATCGACGGTCACGGCAACTTCGGCTCCATCGACGGCGACTCCGCCGCCGCCATGCGTTACACCGAGGCTCGCCTGGACAAGCCGGCCATGGAGCTGCTGCGCGACCTGGACAAGGAAACCGTCGACTTCCAGCCCAACTACGACGAGAGCCTGCAAGAACCCACGGTGCTGCCCGCGCGCTTCCCGAACCTGCTGGTCAACGGCTCCAACGGCATCGCCGTCGGTATGGCAACGAACATTCCGCCCCACAACCTGGGCGAGGCCATCGACGCCACCTGCCTCATGATCGACAACCCGGAGTGCACCACCGAGGAGCTGCTGGCCGTCATGCCCGGTCCCGACTTTCCCACCGGCGGCCTCATCATGGGCAAGAAGGGCATCCTGGACGCCTACGAAACCGGTCATGGCAACATGACCATCCGCGCCAAGTGCGAGATCGAGGAGAAGAAGAACGGCCGCTCCTCCATCGTGGTGAAGGAAATTCCCTACCAGGTGAACCGCAAGCGCCTGCTGGAGAAGCTCGG
>NZ_JBQIIT010000053.1:0-4886 GCF_056795635.1 Adlercreutzia sp.
TCGGGGGCACTATGTTCGATTTCACCCCGAATTGCATGCTCTGCATTATGAACGCTCAGGATAGTTCTATCGAGGGGCTTATCGGGGGCAATGGCCCGCTGGTAAACCTGCAGGGCCAGCGCGTGGTGAATGAGACGGGCTCGCGCAATGACATCTGCCGCGCCATTATGGATGCGGATGGCGCTGTGCTCTACCGCATTTCCGACAAGAACGGGTCGGGCTATGCTAGAGAGGATTATATGGGAGAACCGGAAGAATCGATGGTGAAGTACCAGCGAGTTTATCGAGGGAATACCTTAGAGGAACTCGCGGAGGCTATCGGGGCCGACAAGGCGGCGCTGGTGGCCACTATCGAGGACTTCAACCGCCACGCCGAGTCTTCCGAAACCGACGATCTGGGACGAAGCCTCTATTCCGCCTCAGATGTCATCAAAGAGCCGCCTTTCTATGCGTGCCCTAATACGTGGGGTACTCATATCTCGCTTGACGGTATCAGCACCAATCCTGAGACCTATGCGGTCATCAGCACGACTGGCGAAGAGATTCCGGGGCTGTATGCTATCGGCGAGCTGGCGGGACTGAATGGCGTGAATTGCATGTACTACGGTCTGGATCTCGCCAATCAGATGTTCGAGGCTTAATCTCTGACGCCTTTAAGGGCGCATCCATCTACCCTCCCTGTTGAGCGGGGGCGCCGGTTATCCGACGCCCCCGCTCGAAGTTTGTTCGGCTGTTGGAGATGTTCTAGCTCAGCGTGTAGAAGGCGTATTCGGCTTCGCCTTGGGGGAAGGTGGCCTTCACCTCGTAGAGGTAGTTCGGCTCGATGGACAGGGCGATGGCGCCGTCCTCGCCGAGGGTGCAGGGCACGTCCATGTCCTCGGCGGCCGGATCGATCTTCGGCTGGGAGTCCTTGGCCAGCGGCGTGCGCTCGATTTCAACGGAGGTGGGGTTCACCGAGAAGGCGATGAAGGCGTCGGTGGCTCCTCCCACGCGGGCGTCGGCGACGTTTTCGGTGAGCTCGCCCATGCCGTCGGCGGCAAAGCCGTCCACTTCGCTCGTGGAAGTTTGGCCGTCCTCGGTCTTCCAGTGCCACTCGAACTCGTAGGGGTTCAGCACGACGGATACCTGGGCATCGGAGGTTTTATAGTCAAGCGATCCTGCAGGCACCTGGCTCTGATCGGGTGCGGCGAAGACGGTGTCCACGATGTCGGCGTACTGCTCGGCATCGGCGGGGCTGCCCTGCTCGATTACTTCGACCTGATAGATGCCGGGGTATTGCCCCGGATAGCTCTCGGCCATGACCCCGTTGCCCGTCACTTTCACGATGTTTCCGGCAACCAGGTCGTCCTCGTCGATTTCCTGGCCGTTATAGATGATCTTCGCATCGTCGATGTTGGTGGGGATGTAGGGAGTCTGGGTCTCTTGGTCGACGAAGAGCACCTGGTCGCCGTTCACGTAGGCCACCATCGCGGTGTTTTCCACGGCATCGGTGGGCAGGTTGCCGCCCTTGTTCGCGTTGTCGTTTTGCTGAGGGCCGCCCGTCTTATCGTTCTGCTGAGGGGATTCGGGCGCCTGATCGCCCGACTGGGCGGAGGGGCTGGGGGAGCTGGCGGCCTGGTCGTTCGTGCCGCCCTTAATCGAGCAGCCTGCGAGAGCGATCAGGCCGGTGGCCAGTACGCCGACGAGGGCGATGCGAGTGAGGTAAGAAAGCTTCATGGCGCTGCCTTTCCGCGGGGAGTAAAGTAGCGCCATCATACCGCACCCTTGTCGCTTCCGAGCCACATCGTGGGAGAACCGTAGCCGCAAAGCGCACAAGTTGAACAAACTCTCGTGATAAAAGAGCGCTTTCCTACAGCGCCTTCGCCTTGGCGACGCAGGCTCCCACGGCCTCCATGGCCGCCGCCCGGAAGCCCCGCTGCTCCAGGGCTTTCACGCCTTCGATGGTGGTACCACCTGGCGAGCACACCATATCCTTCAGATCGCCGGGATGCCGCCCCGTCTCCAGCACGAGCTGCGCCGATCCCGCTACGGCCGCCGCTGCGAACTCGTAGGCCTGGGCCCGAGGCATGCCGGCTTCCACGGCCCCATCGGCCAGGGCCTCGATGAACATGAACACGAAGGCCGGCGAGCTGCCCGCCACTGCGCTCGCGGCATCCATCAGGCGCTCGGGGATAACGATGGCGTGTCCGAAGCTTTCCATGAGCGCGAGGCAGAGGGCCTCGTCGTCCTCGGTGGCTCCGGTGCCGGGGCACACGGCGGTGCAGCCGGCATTCACGAGGGCCGGGGTGTTCGGCATGCAGCGGATGAGGCGCATGGTGTTCTCGTCGCGGCCGAACAGCGCGGCGATGCGTTCAAGCGTGAGTCCCGCCGCAATGGAGATAACGAGCGCGTTCTCGTTCACCGCATCGCGGATCTCGGTGATCACCTCGGGAAAGAACTGCGGCTTCACGGCCAACACGAGCACATCGGCCGCCGCGGCCACCTCGCGGTTGTCGGCGGTCACGGCAATGCCGAACTGCGTTGCCTTCGCCTGTCGTGTGGCCTCGGTCTTGGCCGAGCCGATAAGATCGGCAGCCGTTACCGCTGTCCCGTCGGCGAGTACCGTGCCCTCGCGCAGCAGGCCGCCGATGATGGCTGTGGCCATATTCCCCAGCCCGATAAATCCAATCTTCACAGAGAGCCTCCCTTTTCGCGTTGAACGGCGCCAAACCTCGCTCAAACGCAAATTTTCGCATCAGCAAGGGCGAGGCTATGAACAGGGAAAACAAAGCAAATAGCCTGGTCAAGCCAAGGAGAAGAAAAGTGCGTTTGCGCGACATGCGCCCAGTGCACAGTATACAAGAAGAGCCCCCGACGCAGGCCGGGGGCTCTGGGACGCAGGGGGAAGTAAGCGGTTGGGCGCTTACACGTCCAGGTTCTTAAAGGCGTCGGGCACTTCCTTGAAGCCCTTCGACTTCACTGCGCAAATGATGAAGCCGATGACGAACCAGCTTACGCCCATGATGTAGGTCATCACGTCGAAGCCGGTGAACACGTAGCCCAGAATGAGGATACCGAGCCAGGGGCAGATGAGGTACTTCACGATGTTGCCGAAGGAGTAGCGCTTCTTCTCCTTAATGAAGAAGTACCAGAACACGGCGAAGTTCAGCATGATGAAGGAGGCCAGGGCACCGAAGTTCACCAGGGTGGCCAGGTCGGCCATGGTGAGGACAAGCGACAGCACGAGCGCCACAGCGCCGATAAAGATGGCACCCACCCAGGGGGTCTGGTACTTGGGGTGCACCTTGCCGAAGATGCTGGGAATAACCTTGTCGCGGCCCATGGAGTACAGCAGGCGCGAGGCGGCCAGCTGCGCGTTCATGATGTTGGCGATGCCGATGGCCACGATGTTGATGATGAGCATGATGTTGCGGAACAGCTCGCCGCCGATCATCTCGCAGCCGTAGAACCAGGCGTTCTCGGCGTGCTCGGGGCTCCAGCTCTGCCAATCGGGCTGCACCAGCGAGGCGATGTAGGTCTGCGCCACGAAGCACACGATGATGAGGCCGAGCGCGATGAGGATGCCGCGGCCGATGTTCTTCTGGGGCTCGTTGGTCTCCTCGGCCAGGGTGGAGATGCCGTCGAAGCCGAGGAAGTTCAGGGCTGCAATGGAAATGCCAGCGGCCAGGAAGTGCGCATCAACCTTGCCGGGCTGCCACAGCGGATCGGCGTTGAACTCGCCGGCTCCGCCGCCGCCCATGATGAAGTTGCAGCCGAGGGCGATGAACGCGATGACGGCCAGAATCTCAACGGCGAAGATGATGAAGTCGATGCCACGGGTCATGGAGATGCCGCGGATGTTCACGAAGGTGTTGAACACCACGAACACGATGACCCACAGATACCACGGGCTGTTCGGCACGAGCATGGTGCCCCAGTTGGCCACCATGACGTACAGCAGGGCCGGCGTGATGCAGTAGTCCAGCAGAATGAGCCAGCCGGAAATAAAGCCCACGTGGGGGTTGATGCCGCGCTGCACGTAGGAGTACACCGAGCCGGCGATGGGGAACTTGTTGCTCATGCGCACGTAGCTCAGCGCCGTGAAGAAGATGGCGATGAAGCCCACGATGTACACGAGGGTGGACATGCCCAGGGCGTCCTGCTGGACGAGGCCCCAGATGGAGTGCGGCGCGATGATGACCATGAACAGCACGCCGTACAGCACGACGTCCCACAGGCCCATGCCGCGGCGCAGCTCCTGCTTGTAGCCGAACTGCTCGAGGGATGCGTTATCCCCGGCGCCCGACGTTTGGATGGGTTTCGACATAGAGTCTCCTTCCTTTCCCTTCCAGATCCTTCTCTTCTATCCTCAAAACTCGCATAAGGCGCATGACGTTCCCCGACGTCGTGCTGCCCTTGGCGAGGGTTGAGCAGCGCGGGCCAGCATCCTCTGCGCGCAGCTGGCCGACAGAGGGGCGCTCCTCTGTCCCGCGGAGCGCCCCGGTCGTGTTTTAGCCCACCAGCGGCGGGAACTGCGGCAGCTTCGGCGTACCGATGCGCAGGGACAGCTGCACCTCGCAGGGCTTGCAGCCCTGGCTGATCTCCACGTCGGATTGCACCGACATGTACATATAAGTGTCGATGGCGTCCCAGCCGGTAATGGCCATGAGCAGCCGCTGCATTTCCTTGGAGGCGCACACGAGGGCCTCGTTGTACTCCTGGGCGCTCGCGTTCACGTACCAGCGGCCAGCCGGCCCGAAAGTTTCCAGTACGGGCCAGTGGAGCTCGAAGTTCTTCAGCACGGACACGCGCACGGTGATTTCGGCGGCAATCTCGATGCCGGTGCCGCACAGCTCGGCGTCGCCCATGGTGGCGTGCACGTCGCCCATCTGCAGCAGGGCGCCCGG
>NZ_JBQIIT010000054.1:0-4878 GCF_056795635.1 Adlercreutzia sp.
TTCGGGCTCGTGGGGGCTCCGTCTGCCGCCGCGGCGGAAGCCGACGCCCTACCGGGTTCCTATCAGTTGCCGCTGCACGCCGCGGCCGCCTCTGCGAAGGGCGGCGCGCCGGTCGCAACGGGGGACGGCGCCCCGGCTGCGACGAAGAGCAGCTCCCCGGCTGCGACGAAGGACGGCGCTCCGGCTGCAAAGGGAGACGGCTCCGCATCGGCCACGGCGAAGAGCGGCGCTCCGACTGCGAAGAGGGACGGCTCCGCATCGGCGGCGGGGAAGGAGCCGCGAGCCATCAAGCCTGCCCAGCCCGCATCGTTTGCCATTACTGGCATGAAGTATCTGCAAGGGCGCTCTCTTGCGGCTGGCGAGTTCACCTTCCGCTTGGGCGTGGCTGGCGTTGCATCGATTCCGCCTCAGTCCGATTTGCCGAAGAAGCTGCGCCAGGGCAGCTCGCTGAGCGCAGCCGAGAAGTACGAGCTGGTAACTGAGGCCGACCTGACCTACTATCCCTCGGCCACTCAGCCTGCGCCTTCCGATATCACGGTGGAAAACGCCGCCGACGGCACGGTGGCTTTCGAGCCCCTCGTCTTCGACGCGACGTCGGTTGGGGAGACGGCCACCCAGCGCCACCAGGGAGCGATCTTCTGCTACACCATTGCCGAGCTGCCCCCGCGCAACGCCGATGGCACGTTGAAGGACGGCGTGACGCGCGACGCCCTCGGGCGGTACGTCTATCGGGGCGTCACCTACGACAACTCCGTGAAGCGCGTGTACCTCTATGCATACGAGACCGGCAGCGATTCCAACAATCCCGAGATTGCCGTCGTGCCGCTGGGCGATGCCGCCTTCGCGGGTGCTCCGCTGAAGAGCGCCGTCGGCTCCGGCATGGGCTTCGTGAACATATTCAACGGCGCTGTGCTCGATTCGTATCAGGGCGCCGTTTCCCTTGACGGCGACGCCATCGCATCCGGCGAGTTCAACTTCGCCGTGCGCGAGGTGGGCGAAGACGGCAAGCTGATCGACGAGCACGAGGTGTCGTGCGAGGCGTCGGAGGGCGGCCATGCGGCACCGATCCAACTTATTGCCGATGCGACGTACGATGAGCCAGGGCGTTTCTTCTACGCGGTGAGCCAGATCGAGTCGGCGCGGTCGGTTGCCTCGAAGGTGAAGCTGGACGAGTCGTCCTATGTCATCACCGTGGAGGTGCGAAAAGGCGACGACGAGCGCCTCGATGCCGCGGTGACCTATGTGCGTAAGAAACCGGCGGACAGCGACCAATGGGTCGATGTGGACCTCGATGCCAAGCCGAGCCCCGTTGTCTGGGAGAACACGCAGAAGGCGGCCGACAATCCGGCTGACGACGGGAGCGAGGGCGGAAGCGGTGCGGGATCGGCGACGAAGCCGGACGATTCCCAGAACGCCGGTGCGGATGCGGGCGCCAGCTCGGGCGCGGCCGATGGCGGCCCGGGGGATGCGACGACCACCGTTCCCGCTGAGGGGGCCGGGCGCCCCGATGCCGTCGGCTCCGGCGACGTCGCGACCGATGCGGCCTCCGAGGCCGATGGGCCCGATGGGGCCGGCGATGCCGACGATGCTGCTGGGGCCGATGGGGCCGTCAAGCCGGGCGACCACCAGGGCAACGCTTCTGCGTCTTCCAAGCCGACCGCTAAGGACGATGAGTCCTCCGCGGATGGTGGTGCGGCGAAAACGGACGTTGCCGCGGACGCAGAGAGCGCCGATGCGTCCAAGGCCCCCGGCGCCTTCGCCCAGACCGGCGACGACCTCGGTTTGCCGATGCTCATCGCATTTCTCGTGGTCATTGCAAGCGGCGTGGTCTTGGCTGTGGTGAGCCGTCGTCGCAACCCGCGAGGCTAGGCCGTGAACAACCAATGATGACAGGGCGCCTCGGCTTTGAGCTAAGGCGCCCCATTGTATAATGAGCAAGTCTGCCGCCTTGGCGGCTTAGATGCCCTGAAACGCACTGCAACCGCACCACCCGAGGAGGTCCGTCCTTGAAGAAAGCCCTGCTGCTCATATTGGGCATCGTGGCCGTCTGCTTCCTCATCGGCAATGCCGATTACCTGGCCAACTTCATCGATACACTGAAGACGGGGGCGCTTGTGCCCCTTGTGCTCTCCATCGTTCTCATGCTGGGACGCCATTTCGTACAGGCCGCCTCCTACGACGCCGCCTTCGACGCCGTAGGGCACGCCACGGGCTTCTGGCACAACGTCATCCTTATCTTCTCGCTCGTGTTCATCAACACGTTCTGCCTGTTCTCGGGAGCCACCGGGGTGGCCTTCATCATCGACGACGCCCATCGCGAGGGGTGCGATGCGGGGCAGTCCACGGGAGGTGCCATTCTCTCCCAGATCGGATACTTCGCCGCCATCTTCGTCATTTCTGCCATCGGGTTTTTCACGATGCTCGTGGCCGGCCAGGTGAACTTCCTCTTCGTGACCGGCGCGGTGGTGCTGGCGGGCACGCTTGTGGCCCTGTCGAGCCTGTTTTTCATCGGCTACCGCAAGCCGCGGGTGCTCTACCGGTTCTTTTTGGGGCTCGAGCGTGCGCTCAACCGCGTGATCGGCCTGTTCAAGAAGGCCCTGCCCGCCGGGTGGGGGCGCAAGACGGCCCATTCCTTCGAGAACACGGCGAACATTTTGGCCCGCAACCCCAAGGGCACGCTCATCACCGTGGCCTATGCGTCGCTGTCGGCCATTCTGAACATGGCCACGCTCGTGGCCATCGGCTTCGCCTTCGGCTTCGAGCAGGCGGCGCCTTTGGTGGCGGCCTTCGCCGTGGCGGCCATCTCGGTCATCTTGAGCCCCACGCCCCAGGGCATCGGCGTGGTGGAGGCGGCCATTGCGGCCATCCTCACGGCATCGGGCTGCTCGCTGGCCACGGCCACGGCCATCGCGCTCGTGTACCGCGGCATCATGTTCTGGATTCCCTTCTGCATCGGCGCGGTGCTGCTCTCCCAATCGGGCTTCTTCGCCAGCAAGAAGACGGCCACCGAGGAGCAGAAGCACAAGGACATCGGCTGGATCGCCGGTACGCTCGTGGCCATTATCGGGCTTGTGAACATTGGCCTCGCGTTCATCCCCTCGTCGTTTGCGCCCTACACCATGCTCACGTCCTGGATCGACATGTCCACGGTGTTCGTGGGCGGCCCGCTCATCATCGGCTCCATGCTGCTGCTCGTGCTGGCGGTGGGGCTTGTGCTGCGCTTCCGTACAGCGTGGGCCTTCACGGTGTGCCTGCTCGTGCTCATCGCCGGGGCCGAGTTTCTGTTCCAGGGCACGATCCATGTGGGCGTCGCGGGCGTTCTGCTGGCGGTGTGGCTGTTCCTGAAGCGCCCCGCCTTCGACCGCCCCTTCTCGCTCGGATCGCTCCAGCACTACGTGGACGACGCCCTCGCCCACGCGCGCAAGCGCATCGACGGTGCGCGCGAGCGGAGCCAGGCCCGGCGTGCGGCCACGGAGGCGGCTTCCGAAGATTTACGAAGGAAAACAGGTTGGGAACAGCAGGCCCAGGAGGGGCTAACGCTGAGTAAAACCACCCCCGATGGCGCTATGCTGGTAGCCGAGGACGACGGTGCGTCCGGCTCGCCCTGCCCGGCGGCTTCCGAGGGTCCCGTGCTCTGCCCGGGACGTGCCGAGGGAGGCGAGGGCTAGGCGCGCAGCCGTCCCGCGCCGCCAAAAACGGAAAAGCGGAGGTACGCTATGCGCGGGAATTTGCAGAAGATCATGATCGGCATTGTGGTTGTGATCGTGCTCGCGTTCATATTGTTTTCGGGCGACTCGCTCGTGAAGCTGGTGGACACCATCAAGCAGGGCACGCCCGCCTTCATCATCGCGGCCGTGGCGGCCCAGGTGGGCAAGTACCTGGCCCAAGGCCGGGGCTTCCAGGCCTGCTTCAACACGGTGAACGGCCATGTCAGCTATGGTACGGGGCTTTCGCTCGTGTTCGGCACCTTCTTCATGAACACGGTGGCACCCTCTATGAACCTGGCGGGCACCTCGCTCGTTATGGCCACGGCCACGAAGAACGGCATGCAGGCGGGCAAGGGCACCACGGCGGCGCTGCTCATGCAGCTGTCCATCGACACCGGGTTCGTCATCATCATGCTTGTCACCTTCGGTGCGCTGTCGTTTACCGTGGGGCTGCAGCCGGGCTGGCTTGCCGTCGGCGCAGTGGCCATCGCGCTCGTGGGCGGCCTCGTGTTCATGATCACCGTGGGCGGCCTCAAGCCCAATTTGGTGCTGAAGGTGCTGCACCCCTTCGTGAAGCTGGCCGACAAGGTGCTCGCCCATTTCAAGAAGCCGCCGGTGGACGATGCCGTCACGCGCACCATCCACAACTTCTCCGATGCGGCCCACCTCATCACTAAGAACCCGCGAAAGACCGTGCAGTCGTTTCTGTGGACCACGTTGTCGAGCGTCTGCGAGATGGGCTGCTTCGTGCTCGTGGGCTTCGCCTTCGGCGTGCACCACCCAGAAGCGCTGATCTGCGGGTATGTGGTGGCCACGCTGTTTGCTATGATTTCTTTCGTACCCCAGGGCGTGGGCGTGGTGGAGGCGGCGGTGACCGTGGCCTTCGCGCTGTTCGGCGTCGACTCGGCCACGGGTCTGGCTGTGGTCATGGTGTACCGCGGCATCGTGTTCTGGCTGCCGTTCTTGGTGGGCGCCTTCGTCATCCAGCGTATGAGGGCCTTCGTGCCCAGCAAGAAAAAGATCGAAGGCGCCATGGCCCAGGATCTGAACTCGGCGGTCTCCGGCCAGGCGGCGGCTTTGGAAGAGGCTTCGGAAGCTTTCGCAGCGGAGCCCGCAGGCATCTCGACCACGTCGATGGAGGTCGAGCCCGCGGCTGTGGCCGGCAAGCCCG
>NZ_JBQIIT010000007.1:0-139393 GCF_056795635.1 Adlercreutzia sp.
ACCACGGCCGTGCGCCTCATTCCCGCCATCGGCAAGCAGGTGGGCGACCAGCTGGACTTCGGCGGTCTTCTGGGCTATGCCCCGGTCATGCCCGTGAACCCTTATGCCGGCACCGTATTCGCCCACCGCGGCGGACGCATGCCCGCACCTTTGAACTCGCTCAAGAACTAGGAGCGGCGCCTGTCATACCGCACCCGCCCCCAGCGCCTGCAAGCCCGCACCCGCCCCGCGCATACGCCAAGCGACCCCCGGCCTCCCATCGACCGAGGGTCGCTTTCATTTGGCATCCGCCAACCTCTGGCCTGTGAGCACAGGAGGCCCGCGGCGGGGCGGCTCGTCGTTTGCAAGGGGTTTGGGGATAACGAGTCGCTCCGCTGCGGGCCTCCCGGCGGGCAGAGCGGCGGAGGGGGGGGCCGCCCTGCCCGGCGCCAGAACGCGGCACGGTTAGAAGTACAGGAACACCGAGCCGCCCATCTGGTAGAACAGCACGCGCAGGGCCACAGCGCCCACGCAAGCGCACACTGCCGCCGCAACGCCCCACAGCTTCCACGTGTCCTGCTTCTTGCCGATGAGGGCGAACGCCACGGCGGCCAGCGCCGCGACAATGGCCAGAAGGGTCATGGGCAGGCCGCCCCCGAAGGGCGTGAGCAGCGTCACATCGGCCACAGCCTGAGTGGGATGGGTCGGGTCGAAATAGTGGCCCATGGACACGAACGACGAGGAGGCCGTGGCCATCACCGCGATGTAGAGAAGGGTCGTCGCAGCGTTCACGACGGTGCCGCCCACGGCCAGCAAGCCGGCAAAGGCGGTCACCTCGGCACCGGATTCTTCCTTGGGTGCCGCAGCGGCGAGGGCGGCCATAGTAGCCGGGCCCATGGCGCAGGCCGCGCCCACGATGGAGAGGATCTGGCAGACCGTGTTCCACGCGGGACGGGCGGCCATCATGTAGGAATGGGCCATCACCGCGAGCAGGATCGCCGAGGCCACGATGCCGATAACCGCCACCCAAGCAGGCACGCGGCCCTCGGTCCGGCGCAGGTACACCAGGTAGACGACGGCCACCACGGCAAGTACCACAATGGCGATGAGCTCTTGGGTGATGCCGCTCGTCAAGTGGCCGAAACCGTTGAAGATGCGCTCCCAGTGCTCCAGATGCATGAACACCGCGACACCGCCCACCACGAGCAGTACTGCCGAGACGATCCACGCCGGCATCTGAGCTTTTACGGCCTCACCCCGCAGCGCGTAGACGCACTGAGTGGCGAACAGGCCCGCCGACCAGGCCAGAAGCGTCGTGAACAAGATAAGGGGCCATTGCAACTCCATTACGCATCTCCTCCCTGCCACTTCATGCGGCGCAGAATGAACAGGCCCGTGGGGCCGTTGCCCACATCGGGCAGGCGGTGCACATCGGCATCGGCGAACTCCTCGCAGAAGTCCCCCAGCGTCTCGCCACGGGCGCCCTTGAAGGCGCGGATATCTCCCTCGGCGTCGCCGAACCAGCGGGCCATGCCGCCGCACTGGCTCACGCACTGGGGCAGCTCGCCTTGGGCCGCCTTCTGCTGGCACAGCGTGCACTTCTCCACCACGCCCTCGGCCTCGTTCAGGTAGCGCACGCCGTAGGGGCAGCTCATGGCGCAGAACTGGCAGCCGATACACTTCGACTTGTCAATCTGCACTGTGCCGTCGGCAGCCTTGTGGGAGGCGCCGGTGGGGCACACCTTCACGCACTCGGGGTTCTCGCAGTGCTGGCAGGACACGGTGAGGTAGTAGTTGTCCACCTCGGGCCACGTGGCGCCTTCGGAGGTGGGGTTGGTGATGCGCAGCGTCTTGTTCCAGAACGAGCCCACCGGCACGTTGTTGACGACCTTGCACGCCACCGAGCAGGCCAGGCAGCCCACGCAGCGGTTCACGTCCGTCGCAATAGCGTATTGGGTCATAACGGCTTACGCCTCCTCTCGGATCTCGTAGTTGGGCAGCCAACGATGCAAGCGCTCATCGCTCGCGTCGCAGATGATCGGCGTGCCGTCCTCGCCACAGGGGCACGGATTCCCGAACGGCGAGTTCTCTTCCGTGGCCTTGTACACTTTCACGTGGTAGGCGCGCAGATAGGACGAGCCGCAGATGGGGTCCTGGGTATCGCCGTCTACCAGGCAGTTGATGGTGCACAGATCGAAGCCGCCGCCGGCCTGATCCAGCTCGGGGAACCACCACTGGTGCTCGGTGTTGATGGTGCCCAGCTCGATGCCGTGGTACAAGTCGGCCACCTGGCGGATCTTGCCGTTGGGGCTCTCGATCCACACCCAGTCGCCTTGGGCGATGCCGAGGTCGGCCGCGTCGCGGGGGTTGATCTCCACGCGCGGCGCCGGCCACAGCTCGCGGCACCAGGGCAGCTGGCGGTGCTCGGAATGGAAGTACACGGGAATGCGGCGGCCGGTGGTCATGAGGTAGGGCCACTCATTGCGAATGGAGGGGTTGGCCAGCTCGCTTTGGGGCGCCGGATCCCAGGTGGGCAGGTTGTACTTGCCGTCGGGCATGTAGGTCTCCATCTGGGGGCACCAGATCTCCATCTTGCGCGTGGGTGTGGACATGCCCTTCATGGGGTTGCCGGCAGGCGTGACCAAATCGGGCTTGGAGCACATGCCGGTCTCGTAGCGGCGGTAGGTGCCCCAGGTCTCGGGCGCGATCTCTCGGCAGTCCCACCAGCCGTGCTCCTGGAAGGCCTCCTTGTACTCGGCCCAGGTCATGCCCATAGGGGCCACGCACTTGTCGAACAGCTGCTCGCTCGTGGGCCACGTGCAGCCCTCGGGCAATCCGAATCCCACCGGATCATCGGCGTAGGGCACGCCCATGGCCCTGTACACGTCGGTGACGATGTCCACATCGAAGCGGCAGTCTGCCGGCGGCTCGATGGCCCGGCACGTCGCGCCCTGGGCACCCGTGGATCCCTGGGAGATGCGCGGGCAGTCCACTTCCATCCAGTGGTACACCGGCAGAAGGATGTCGGCGGCGCCAGCCGTAGGCGTCTTCCACAGATCCTGCACCACGAAGAAATCGAGCGCGTTCAAGGCTTCCCAGTACTTCGTGGAGTTGCCCTGGTTCATGAAGCCCGACGCCTCGCACAGGCCGCCGCGCACCGGATAGGGATCCCCGGCGAGAATGGCGTTCTGCACGGCGTTGCAGTCGGCCCACTGCTGCCACCACGACAACATGGGAATCTTCTCGCAGCCGAGAATCTTATCGTGGAAGCCCGCATCGGCCAGGTCGGCGAAATGCCCGGTCACAATGGTGGGCTGGGCGTCCTCGGCACCCGAGAACATACCGCAGGTCGGCCCGCGGTTGCCCGCCGGGGTATCCCAGTTGCCCGTAATGCCCACGAGCGTGTCGAAGATGCGGTTGTTCTGGATGGAGTTGCAGGCGTGCTCGGGCGCCAGGCCGTACTGGATGCCGCCGTTGCCGTAGCCGGTGGACGGGTCGAGGGGCGAGGCCCAGGTGATGGCCATGTCGCGGATGGCATCGGCGTCGAGGCCGGTGATCTCGGCGGCCTTCTCCGGCGCGAAGTCCTGCAGGTACTCCACCCAGATATCCCAGGCCGGGCGCATCTTGTAGCCCTTGCCGTCAGCCAGCACCACATCGTACTCGCCGCGCAGAGCCGGATCAATCTCGGGGTTGAAGGGGCTCTCCTTGGCGATGCGGCCGGGCACGGTCAGCTCGGGCAAGTTCGGCTGCGGGTTGTCGTAGAACTGATCCCACACCTCGTCGGGCTCGCCTTCCCACAGGCCCGTCTCGGCATCGAAATAGGTGAGGTGCCCGGAGGCGTCGTTTCCGTGCAGCGGATGGGCCGCGTCGGTGCCGGCCAGCTCGTCCCATACCATGTAGCGATAGGGGCTGCCGCCTTCCTTCAGGTCGCACTCCTTCAAAAGGCGGGTGGCCATGGGCTTCAGGTCTTCCCAGGCGATGCCGTTCACCATCACGCCACCAGAGGGCTCCATGCCCTCCACCACGAGGAAGGGAGCCGTGGTCCAACGCTTCACGAACAAGTCCTTGAACAGGTTGTTCTCGATGATCACCTGGGCCCACGAAAGGGCGAGTGCCCCGTCGGTGCCGGGCTTCAGACGCGCCCAGATGTCGGCCTCGTGGTTGAGGCCCGTCTTGCGCGGATCCACGGAAATATAGGTGTCAGCGGTGTTCGCCAAATCCACCGTGGTGCGGCACGACTCGTCGTAGTTCGAGATCTCGGTGGCCGTGCCCCACTGCACGAGCACGCGCGGGCGGTCGGTGGTGGCCATCCAGGAAAAGGCGAACTCCGACTGGAGCTGCGTGGCGAAGTGGCGCGGCCCCTTGCAGATCTGCCAGGCCGTCACCGCGTTCGGGCTGCCGACGAGCTGTAACCAGCCGGCGTAGGCGTGTTGCGTCCAAATGCGCGAGGTGCCGCCCATGAAGAACATGGACTCGCCGCCGAACTTGTCCTTCAGCTCCTGAAACTTGCTCGCGATGGTGGCGTAGGCCTCATCCCAGGAAATGCGCACCCAGCCCGGATCCACGTTTCCCTTCGGATTCGTCCGCTTCATAGGATGGTAGAGCCGATCGGGATGATAGGCCGCCTGCATAGACGACTGGCTCTTGGTGCAGCAGTTGCCCATGGAGTGGAACGCCGTCTCCGCATCGCCCTCCACCTTCACAGCGCGACCGTTCTCCACAGTCACGAGCACGCCGCACTCGTTCTTGCCGCAGGCGCGGCAACAGGTGCGCACCACCTTCACGTCCGCGGCATCCGCCATGGCGGGATCCACGGCGGCGAAGGCCGGTGCAGGTGCCGATGCGAACGCCGATACGGCCCCCACTGCCGCCGACAGCTTCACAAAGCTGCGGCGCGACAGATTCAACTTGCGCATACTTCCTCCTCTAAGATTTGCTCGGGGTCTCAAGCGCAGGGCCGAGGCGCAAAGCTGGTACAATGTTCCAGCCAGAGGGATGCGGCCCCCTGTGCGCCCCGGTTGCGACCTATCTTAGGGTCGGCCGATGCGGCGCCACAACGAGCGAGACATACGGTTTTTCGCCAATCTTCGGCCCATATGATTCATATGGGTGAAGGCGGACAAACAAGGGGGAAGTGTGGATAAGACCAGTTCAGCGCCAGTTTACAGTGGAGACTTCAGAGAAGGGGGCCCAGCGAGTATCCGTTGGGAGCTTCTGAGCTTCGCATTCCATCCCACGTGGATCTATCTTCTGTTCTACGGGAGCGGTGAGGTGGCCCGGAGCCTGCACACGAACGCCGGCATCCCCGCCAACGCCTACGACATCGGCTACTACGCCTCTGCCGCGGCCCTGGTGCTGACCATGCTTATCGGCGTGGTCGCCACCAAGCGCTTCATGCGCCTCGCCCTCGCCCCGGCCCTCGTCGTCGGCGCTCCCCTTGCGGCCTCGCTGGGGACCTTGCTGTACGTGGCGAACGCCGTTACCCCTACCGCCGCGCTCGTCGCAGCCGGAGGCGCGCTCACGGGCTTCGGGTCGGCCCTCCTGGCCGCGCGCTGGGCCGCCCTGTTCGGACGCTTCTCCCTTCAGGCACTTATGGCGAACTTCACGCTGCTGCTTTTACTCATCGTGGCGCTGTGCCTCTCGACGGGATACCTGCCCCGCGAAGCCCAACTGGCGTTGCTGATCCTTTTGCCCCTGGCATCGGGCGGCTGCCTGCGCGCTGCCGAGAGGCGCATGCGGGCAGCGCCCCGATCCCCCGGGCAGAGTCGCGATAACCCCGCTTGGCCCCCCGACAGCCGTCGGCCCAAGCTCGCAGCCAGCCGGCTCGTCCTATTCGTAGCGGCAGTGGCCGCTATCGGCGCCACGGCCGCCCTCCTCGGAGCCTTCATCGACAACGACGAGCGGTTCGACTACGGCGGATGGTTCTACCTCATCGCCACCGTCCTCGCCCTCGCCGTCGCCGACGCGAACCTGCGACGCAGCGAGCCGCGGGCCCTGCCTCCCCTTTTCATCGCGCCGGTAGCCGCCCTCGTCGTTCTGCTCCTGCCCCAAACGAACCTCTCGGAGAACTTCATGGCCGCCGTAGCCTACCCTATCGGTTCCATCGCCTTCGAGCTGCTGCTCCTTTTCGCCGCCGTGCTCTTCGCGCGGCGCTATCACGCCTCCCCGGCCCGCTGTTTCATGGCAGCCCGTCTCGCCTTCGCCCTCTCCGATGCCGCAGGAGCCGCGGCCGGCACCGCCATCCTGGAGCAATCCGACGCGCTGGCCATTGCCTACCTGGCATCATTGCTGCTCATGGCAGGTTCGGGGGTCCTCATTGCCGCCGTAGCCGTGACGGTCTTTCTCCAACGCCCTTTGCCAGTGTCTGCCGCGCCAGCCGATGGCATCGGTTCCGAAGATGAATACGTCGAAGCCCCCGCGCCCGTGCACGCCGAGCTCACGCCCCATGAGGCCATCGTGCGCCGCTGCCAGGGCCTCGCCGCCACCTTCGGCCTCTCGGAACGCGAGGGCGACGTACTCGTGCTCGTTGCCGAGGGGCGCAGTTCGGCGCGCATCCAGGAAGATCTTTCCATCGCTGCCGGCACAGTGAACTACCACACCCGCAACATCTACGCGAAGCTGGGCGTGCACAGTCGCCAAGAAGTCATTGACCTTGTGCTCGGAGGCGGCGGGGACTAGCGTCCTCCCTCGCGGTATCCGTCGAATCCTACGAACCGGCTCCAACGGCCCGCCCCTCCCCTCGGAGGAGTGGGCCGTTTCCTATACTGGCAGCATCCGGCATCGCGACAGAACGCAGAAGGAGCGCCCATGATCAAGACGTTCAAGATGCAGCTGTACCCCGGCATGGAAGCGGAGTACGAGCGGCGCCACAACGAGCTGTGGCCCGAAATGGTGGACATGATCCACGAGCACGGCGGCCGCAACTACACCATCGCCCTGGATCCGGACACGCTGACGCTGTTCGGCTACATCGAGATCGACGATCCTGAGCGGTGGGCTGCCGGAGCCGACACGGCCATCAACCGGAAATGGTGGGACTTCATGGCCGACATCATGGAGACCAACGAGGACAACTCCCCGGTCTCGGCGGACCTGCCCGTGCTGTTCCATCTGGATTAGGCGACGACACCCCGGCCGAAAGGCCTGCGCCCCTTTCCCGAACCCCGCATTATAATGGCTCGCTGAGACATCGGATGAGGCGAGAAAGCGAGCGAGACCATGCACGTGCACACCCCCATCAAGGTACGGTACGGCGAGACGGACATGATGGGCGTGGTGTACCACGCGAACTACCTGCTGTACTTCGAGGACGCCCGCATCGATTTTTTGAACGCCGTGGGCTACCCTTACGACGAGTACATCGAGCAGGCCGGCTACATGAGCCCCATCTACGGGCTGGAGGTGCAATACCGCAGCCCCCTGCGCTACGGCGAGACCGCCTTCGTACGCACGTCGGTGGCCCGAAGCCTGCCCATGCGCACCGTGTACCGCCAGCAGATATTCCGTGCCGAAGATGCCGCCGGCACCGACGAGGCCGGCGAGCCGCTCCTCCGCGCCGGCGCCACCCCGCTCGTGGACGGGCTCGTGACCCTCTGCGTCGTGGAGCGCGACACCTTCAAACCTGTGAGCCTCAAGCGCACCTTCCCCGATTTGTACCGCCTCTACGGCGAAATCATCGAGGAATCCTAAGAACCGGGGAACACAGCGGGCGAGGGGCTTATTCCCCGTCGATAAGGTGGATGAGCTCCTCGCGCTTGCCCACGCCGAGTTTGCGGTAGATGTTGCGCACGTGGGTGCGCACGGTGCTGATGGACAGCACGAGGGTCTTCGCGATATAGGCCGGCGTGAAGCCGCGGGCCAGGTAGACAAGCACCTCGGCCTCGCGCGGAGACAGACCGGCCTCGACAGCCACCGCCGTGCACCGGGCCTCTAAGGCATCGCGGCGCGTGGGCTCGGCGGCCAGGGCGGCTGCCTCCGATGGAGCCGCTGAAGAGTCCGAGGCGGAAGTAGTCGTCGGTGCTGTGGTCGCATCGTTGAGCGGGGCGGCGGCCTCCTTCTCGCCCTCGGCGGCCGTCTCCCGAGGCGTTACGAGCTCATTCCATGCCGTGCACCCCAGAAACACGAGCAGAACCGCCACGAACAGGGCCGCCAGCACCGTGAGCCACGGAGCCAGATCGAGCCGGGGTACGGCGGAGAGCAGCTGGCCGGCGAGGGCCGCCGCGGCGGCTACGGCTACGGGCACCCCGACGACCGTATCGGCCGCAAGCTCACGGCTGTGAACTACCGCGAGGAACAGGGCGCAGTCGATAAGGGCGAGCACCAGGTAGAACCCGTACAGCGCCGCCAGGGAGAGGCCCGAGGGGAAGGTGCCGGCCGGGCATGCGCCCAAAACGACGAAGATCGCCGCCATGGCGGGCACAAGCACGCGGTACGACCACGGCAAAAGCGGATCACGACCCCAGCGCACGGAAACCCCGAGGGCTACGAGGGCCGCCGCGGCACCCCCGAAGATAGCCGTCTGCACCACCGTGTGGGCCCCGTGGGCGACGACATTGGTGGCAAAGGCATAGGCAGCCAGGCCGAGCAGGGGCAGCCAGGTAACCGACAGCAAGCGCCCCAGCTGGTTCGTACCCGGACCGGCATCTTCACGCGGGCCCTCGTCGCGCGCCGAAAGAAACGCGAGCGGCGCGGCACCGACAAGCACGAGGCCGTCGAAGGCGGGCACGAGCGCCCCCTCGGGAAGAAGGGTGAGCACCCATGCGGCCAGAGAGGCTCCGACCGCCACCACGGCGCAGCGGGCGAGCGAGGCGCGCATGGGTGCCGCCACGACGGCGGCCCACTGGGCCACAAGCCACGGCGTCGCCGCCCCGGCCGCAATGCCGGCAGCCACGGCGGCCCACAGATAAGGCTCGGGCGCGCAGAGGAGCGCGGGCAGCGCAAGAAGGGCCAGCAGGTACGCCACAGCCGCCACCGTCACCGTCGCCCGCGATCGCGGGCGCGCCACCGTACCCCGCACGAGAGATCGGATCACTAGCGCCAGAGCCGAACCGAGGACGGCGCAGAGTGCGGCTATGAGAAAGGGGTCGGCCAGAACAGGGAACTGAGCCGTCTGGTCGAACGAGGCCAGAACGGGCGTGACGGGAAACAGCGTGGCGACAAAGGCCGCCAAGGCCCCATCCCGCGGCCGCAAGCCGCAAGGCCCACCCGGCCGCGCGGCGCCGCTCGCCCCCTGCTCATTCAACGCGCCCATATCGGCCTCCCTCCTTTTCTGATGCACGCCATGATCTGAGCTCGATTCTAGCAGAGCCCCGGTGCGCCCCTTCGACCGCGGCGCTGCCGTGATTGACCTGACAACAGCCAATACTCAAAAAGTGCGATGGAGATACCTAAGAGCGACGATAGCGCTCTGGCGGCCGGCCCCCTATAGTGGACGCTGTTCCTCTTGGAGGCGGACTTCAAACGGCACGGCCTTTTTGGGGCCATTGAGGCCGCGACCGTCCCGCCTCCACCAAGGGCTTTGCGGGCACCCGTCGGGGCAACTCGCGGGTGCCCGAGGGCGGCGGCTCTCCTTTCTGGCCGCCGCCCGCTTCCTTTCCGCATACTCCACAGGCCGCGCGTTTCAGGGGATCGCGCGGCCTCCCAACGAGGGCCCCGCGTCCCGAGAGAGAGACGCGGGGCCCTCTTCTGCCCGCTCGCCAACCTAGAAGGGGCTCGCGTACAGGCGTAGGCCGTCGGGCAGGCGCACGAGCCCCGCCCGCTGGAGCCACAGAGCCGCCGGGGTGTCGAGCACGTCGCGGCCGTTGAAGTAGGTCACGATGATCTTGCGCCGCATGGCCGCCGAACCCTCCCGCTTGAGTGTCACCTGCACCGAGGCCACGAGGGCCGCCGTGGCCTCAGCGAGCACCGCCTCGTCGGTGGTGAACGCCAGCAGCGACTTCAGGCGCGGGGCCGCCCAGAGCGCGGGGGCGCCGTCGGCCAGCACCACGAGAGCGCCCTCGCGCCGGCTCGGCTTGGCCGTCACCAGGGCCGCTTCCGCGGCCGGAGCAGGGCCGGCCGCCTCCCATGCCACCTCGGGCCAGGGAATGCCCGCGCCCAGGAGACAGGCCGGGTCATCGGCCGGCAGCACCGCCAGGGACAAGGGCCGCCCCGCCGCCGCGCCGCCTTCGGAAGCCGACGCGGCATCGGCGAAGCCCCGCAGCACCTCCACGGTCTCCCGAGCGGCAAATTGGGCCGGCCCCATGCCCTCCACGAACATGCCGCGGATGAGCTCGCCGGCGTCTTCCATGGCCCGCAGCACGGGATAGAGCGACGAGAGGCCGCCGGGCACCCCGGCGGCCAGGGCTATGTCGCGGGTCACGATCCCATAGCGATCGAGCAGCGATTCCACCAGTGCCACGGCCTGCACCGTCGGGCTCTGGGCCGTCGGCGCCAGGGCCGACCAGCGGCCGGCCAGGGCGGCATCGAAGGCCAGGGCGGCCCCTTGGCGGGCCACCACCGTGGCCCGGGCCTGAGCCCGCATCTCGGAGCGCAGGGAGCGGCCGCGCCGACTGCTCGCCCGCCGTCGTGGAGAAGGCGGCTGCTGACCGGCGGAGGATGCAGCCGCAGACGGCACTGCGAGACCGCCGGCCCGGGGAAAGCCCAGACCATCGTTGGTGGCCGCCCCGGCCCAGACGAGCCGCTGCAGCGCCTCGGCCACCTCGCGCTCCGCCGGCACCGCCGGCTCCATCCGACGGCCCGTCTCGTCCACGAGAGCGCGGAAGGTCACCGGCCCTTGGGCCACGAGCACCCGGCGCACCACAGCGGCAAGCGGTGCGGGATCATCGCAGTCCCGCGGGCATGCCCCTTCCATCGCCGCCGTCGGCCCCGCCTCGCGAGCCGCATCGTCGGCCCAGTCCTTCTCCGTCGGCGCTTTCCCGCCCCGCGACTCTTCCCCCGGCTCGGGCACGAGGGAGGCAGCCACGCCCGACGCCTCGTCGATGGGCAGGGGCGCCAGCGGCGAATCGGTCGGGAAGAACGCCACGAGATGCTCCTCCCCCATCGTGGAGGCGGCCCAGAGCACCTCGCCGCTGGCGATGAGCTCATCGAGCATGGCCGGGCGATAATCGGGCACGCGCAGGGGCAGCACCGTGGATTCCCACAGGGCCATGGGCAGGTAGGCGCCCTCGAACTGGGCGATCACCTGGGCCACCCCGTCGATGCCCGCCAACGGCGCCTCGCCAGAGGCGGCGATGGCTTGGCGCTGCAAGAGGAAGCGCAGGTAGGCATCGGCGCCGACGGGGCGCACGGCTTCCCGCGCCCGGGCAAGGGAGCGGGAGCGCAGCCGCCGCAGCACGGTGCTGTCGGCCCAGCGGTCGTGGCCGAGGCGCACGAGACGGCCGGCGGCCGTCAGCCGCTCTAGCGACTCGGTCAACAGCGCGGTCCCAAGCCCCAGCCCCGCCGCTACGGCCTCGCCGTCGAAGAGCGTGTGGGTGCGGGCGAAGCGGGCCACCAGCCCGTCGAGGGGCGCCGGTGCAGACGGTGACGTCCTGTGCGGCGACGGACCGTCATCTGCCCCTTCGGCACCCTGCGCCGCCTGGGGCACAACGGCGGCCCAGGCGGGCACCGGCACGCCCAGCACGGCGTGCAGTCGAAAGCCGTCGTCGGCAGCCGCCCAGCGCTCTTGGCCCCCGATCGGCACTGGGAAGGCCCGATGCTCGACTTCGAGACGGCCGAGCAGGACCCTTACGGCGGCCGGATCAAGGGAAGTCGCCAACTCCGGCACCGCCGCATCCTCCTGAGCCGACCCGCGCATGCGGGGCGCGTCATCGGCCACGGTGCGCTCAGCGATCTCCTCCGCCGTGAGCGGCCCCAGCTCGCGCAGCAGGTCGGCCACCCCTTCGGCGCCGCGCACCTGCCAGCCCGAAGCCGTGCGCTGCAACTCGGCCCCCACTTGGGCCACAACGCTCTCATCCAGCACCTCTTCCACCGTGCCGGCACCCAGAAGCTCACTGAGCAGGGCCGGATCCACGGCCAGAAGCGACGCCTGGCGCTCGGCGTGGGGCAGGTCGCCCTCGTAGAGATGCTCGCCCAAGTACCCGAACACGAGCGGCGCCGCAAAAGGCGACGGCACCGTGGTGCGGGCCTCGCCGATCTTGATGGTTCCCGCTTGCAAGCCGCCCATGACCTCCCGCAGGGCCGGCAGGTCGAACACATCCTGCAGGCACTCGCGCATGGCCTCCAGGATAATGGGGAAGTCCTCTTCCTGGCGGGCCGCTTCCAGCAGCTGGCCGCCCTTCAGGCGCTGCTGCCACAGCGGAGCCCGCTTGCCCGGAGCCGTGGGCGCCATGAGCAGGGCTCGGGCGGCGCACTCGCGGAAACGGGCGGCGAACAGGGCCGTGAAGCTCACCCGTTCCCGCACGATGGCCTCCAGCTCATCGGGGTCGAAGAGGAACAGCTCCGGTCCGGGCAGGCCCTCCTCGCTCAGGGGCACCCGCAGCAGGATGCCGTCGTCGGCGGCCGAGGCCTGGGGATCGAATCCCAGAGTGGTGGTGATGCGATGGGCCACGGCCAGGGCCCAGGGCTCGTGCACCCGGCGCCCGAAGGGGGAATGCAGGATGACCCGCCAGTCCCCCGTCTCGTCGGTGCACTGCTCCACCACGAGCCGCCGATCCGTGGGAACGGCGCCCGTGCATTCCCGCTGCGCCACGACGAGCGCCCCCAGGTTGCGCCGGGCATCCTCGTCCAAGGCCGCCGACACGACGGTCTCCAGAGCCGCCCCATCTACCGAGGCGCCGAGCACGCTCCCGCCGGAAGACGACGCCTCTTCCGAGACCGCCGCCTGGGCGAGGGCGCCCTCGGCGGCCCGCACCAGGGCACCGCGGGCGCGCCCCGTCTCGTAGGGGCGCCCGATGGCCTCGCCGTGCCAGAAGGGCAGCCGCGCCGCCCGGCCCGGCGCCGCCTCCACGATAACGCGGTCGGCGCTGATCTCCTGAATGCGCCAGGTACTGGTGCCCAGGGCGATGATGTCACCCACCCGCGATTCCATCACCATCTCCTCGTCGAGCTCCCCCACGCGCCGGCGCCCCTGCCGCCCGTCGCCCTCGGGCAGCACCACCGAGAACATGCCGCGATCGGGAATAGTACCCGCCGAGGTCACCGCCAGACGCTGCGAACCGGGGCGCGGTTTCAAGAGCCCCGTCTCCCGATCCCACAGGATGCGCGGAGCGAACTCGGCGATTTCCCCGGACCCGTAACGACCGGCCAGCATATCGAGGACGCCCTCGAAGGAGCGACTCCCCAGATCGCCGTAGCAGGCCGAGCGCCGGACCGTAGCGAGCCACGCATCGACCGCCAGCCCGTCGGGGGCCATGGCCACGGCGGCCACGGTCTGCTGGGCCAGCACGTCCAGGGCGTTGCGCACCATGAAGGTGCTCTCGATGGCGCCCGCTTCCATACCTTGGGCCATCACCGCCGCATCGAGCACCTCCACCCGGGTACGGGGGTAGATGATGCCGCGGGACCTGCCGCCGACTTGGTGGTTCGCGCGACCCACCCGCTGAAGCCCGCTGGCCACCGACGGCGGTGCGGCCACCTGCAGCACCAGGTCGATGGAGCCCATGTCGATACCGAGTTCCAAACTAGAGGTGGCTACCACACAGGGCAGCTCGCCGGCCTTCAGCTCCCGTTCCACCTGAAGGCGCTTCTCCTTGGACACCGAGCCGTGATGGGCCTTGGCAACAACCACCGAAGGAGTGGTGACGAGGGCCGTGGTGGAGCCAATATCCGAACGGTAGGCCGGACCCGGGGCCGCAGCCATGGCATCGGCGCCCGCAGGCACCCCGCGCACTGGCGACGCCGGCGCCGAGCCCTCCCCTTCGACGCCCGCGCTGCCGGTGGCCGACCAATAGCCGGCTAACTCGGAGCGGGGGCCGTCCAGACCCAAGCGTTTGGCGTACAGCTCGTTCAGCCGCGCCGTGAGCCGCTCGCACAGGCCGCGGGAGTTCACGAACACGATGGTCGAGGTGTGGGCCAGCACCTCATCGAGGATGGCCGCCTCGATGTGCGGCCAGATGGAGGCCATGCCCACCCGGCTGTCGGGGTGGGAAGCAGCCACAGGTCCCTCGGCCATGGCCGCCCGCAGGGCCCGATCGGACTTCCAGGCGGTCTCGATGGCCGCCCGCCGCGGAGCGCCGCCGATATGAACGGGCCCGTCGCCGGCGCCCTTGAACCCGTCGTAGGTGGGCACCGCCGTCATGTCGCGCACCGGCACCCGCACCGACAGATCCAGGCTCGGCGGAGCCTCGGTGGCCACCACCGTGACCGGGTGCGCCCCGCCCAGAAACCGGGCTATCTCGTCGCGCGGCCGCACCGTGGCCGACAGGCCGATGCGCTGGGCCGGCCGCTCCAGGATATCGTCGAGCCGCTCTAGGGACAGGGACAGGTGGGCGCCCCGCTTGTCGCCGGCCAGGGCGTGTACCTCGTCCACGATGACCGTCTCCACGGTGCGCAGCACCTCGCAGGCCTGGGACGTGAGCATGAGATAGAGCGATTCGGGCGTCGTGATGAGAATGTCGGGTGGGTTGCGCGCGATCTTGCGACGCTCCTCGGCCGTGGTGTCGCCCGTGCGCATGGCCGTGCGCACTTCGGGCGCCTTCGCCCCGTCTCGCGCAGCCTCGGCGGCCACGAGCTCGGAGATGGCCGCCAGGGGCCCCTGCAAGTTGCGATCGACATCGGCGCCGAGCGCCTTCAGGGGCGACACGTACAGCACGCGCACGCCCCGGGGCCACTTCTCCCCCCGCGCCGCCGCGGCCGCCTTCTGGCCCATGAGCCTATCGATGGCCCACAGAAACGCCGCGAGCGTCTTTCCGGAGCCCGTCGGCGCGATCACGAGCGCGTTTTCGCCCTGGGCGATGGCGGCCCAGGCCCGCTCCTGCACCGCCGTGGGCGCGCCGAACGTAGCGGCGAACCACGTGCGCACAGACCTGGAGAACGACGCCATCGCCTCCGCTTCACTCCAATTGTCGGCCGGCGCGCTCATAGGAGGCCCTGCTCCTCGAAGGGGGCCAGCGCCGCCTTCAGGGTCAGCTTGCGGGCCGTGAGCTGCTGATAGGTGGCCGTGCGCATCTTGCCCTGGGCACGCAGGGCCTCCAAAGTTACGTTCACCGATTCCTGTTCGGCCACCCAATCGGCCAGCACCGCCTCGAACCGCGCCAAGCGCTCGTTCTCTTCCATGATGGCCTCCTCGCCGCACCGCTGCCGTTCTCGCACCGAGCATCTTATATAGTACAAATGTTCTTGTCAAGGCCAACTATGGGTTTTGTGCCGCAGCGGGCCTGGAGTATTAGAATAGCAAGTAAATCTCTGTTGCAACATCATCATATCTACCGAGGAGCCCCTGTGAGCAGAACCCCCGCCGATCTGAAAAGCACCGCCGTTGTGCCGTCGCGTCTGTGGACCCCCGCATTCGTGCTCGTGTCCCTTGTGAACCTCGCCACCTTCATGGCCTTCAACATGACGAACACCGGCATGCCCGTCTTCGTGTCCATGCTGGGCGGCTCCCCCTTCCAGGTGGGGCTCGTCACGACACTCACCACGGCCTCGGCCCTCGTCACACGCCCGTTCACGGGGCTAATGGTGGACCGCTTCGGCCGCAAGGGCATCCTTCTGGCCGGCGTTATCGTCACCCTCGGCTCCGTGGCCCTATTCCCCATCGTCCCCATCGTGCCGGCCATTCTCGGCCTGCGCTTCATCCAGGGCCTCGGCTGGGGCCTCAGCTCCACGGCCACCTCTACCATTGCCGCCGACGTCATTCCGCCCCGGCGCTTCGCCGAGGGCATGGGCTATTTCTCGCTCACCACCTCCATCAGCGCCGCCATCGCGCCGGCCCTCTCCATCGTGCTGCTGGAGCAGGCGGGCATCGAGACCATGATCGCCGTGTCCATCGCCTGCGCCGGCGCGGCCCTCGCCTTCGCCCTGCCGGCCCGCTTCAGGAACCCCGCGGCGCTGCAGAAGCCGCCCGTGCCCTTCGCCGAGGCGAAGGCCCGCGCCGACAGCGGAAAGGCCGCCGAATCCGACGACACGCCCTCGGCGCAGCCGGGCCGGAAGGGACGGTTCTCCCTCGATGCCCTGTTCGAGCGACGCGCCCTCGTACCGAGCGTCCTCATCTTCCTCATGAACGTCGCCTTCACCCCCATCAGCACCTTCATCGTGCTGCACGGGCAGGATCGGGGCGTGGAGGGCATCTCGCTCTACTTCATCGTGTACGCCCTGGTCAACCTCGTGACGCGCCCCCTCATCGGCAAGGCCATCGATCGCGTGGGCTTCTTCGCCCCGGGCATCTTGGCCGCCGCGAGCGTCGTCGTCACCATGGTGATGGTGGCCGGAGCCCACAGCCTGACGGTCTTCTGCGTGGCCGGGGCCTTCGCGGGCCTCGGGTTCGGCACCTCCATGGGCGTCTTCCAGACCATGGCCGTGGGCGCGGTGCCCCCGGCCCGGCGCGGCGTGGCCACGTCCACCTACCTGTTCGGCCTGAACGGCGGCATGGCCCTGGGATCGCTCATCGCCGGCATGGTCGCAGGGCCGCTGGGCTACGGCGGCATGTACCTGCTCATGGCCGCCTTCCCCCTTATCGCCGGCGCAGTGCTGCTCGGCGTCGGCCCCCGGCGCCTGGCCGCCTACCGCCCTCGGTAGAGAAGGCGATTCCGCCCGATTTCCCAGAACGGGGAAACCGCGTTAAGATAGGGCCTTGCGGAAGGGAGGAATCATGCGGAGCAACGAGGTGGCGAAGTTGGCCGGGGTGTCGGTGCGCACGCTGCGCCACTACCACAGCCTGAGGCTTTTGCTAGAACCGCCGCGGTCGGACAACGGCTACCGCGACTACACCGCCGCCGACGTGGCCCGGGTGCTGCGCATCAAGCGCCTCGCCTCGCTCGGTTTCCCCTTGGCCCGCATCGGCGCCGTCCTCGAGGAGATGGACGCGCCGAAGGCGGATGCAGGCACCGGCGACGCCCCAACCGATGCCGCGCCGTCGCCGCTCAGTGCCCTGGAAGAGCTCGACCGCGAGCTGGCCCTGGAAATCGAGCGCTTGCAGGAGCAGCGCCGCACCATCGCCGCGTTGCGTGCCGAGAACCTCGATCCCGACCTGCCCGTGCGCTTCTCCCGCGTTCTGCGCATGCTGCCAGGCGTAGACACGCTCGCTGATGCGAGTCCCGCCGACCGCACCGCCCTCATCGTGGCCGGCCACCTCTACGACGACGAGGAGCTCGGCGAGCTGGAGCGCGTCGTCGAATGCATTGCCAACAAGAACCTGGTGCAGGCCCTGGAACAGCTCGACGAGCGCCTGGGCGCCCTCGCGCCCGATGCCCCCGAGACGGAGCGGGCCGCCCTGGTCGAAGAGTCCCTCGAGGCCCTGGCCCCCGTCATCGCCTGCTTCGACACGGCCAACTGGCTGCGCCCCTCCACCGACCGGGAGCGGTTCCTGGACGAAATCGCCTTCGAGGGGAACAACCCGGCCCAACAGGACGTCTACGACCGCATCGAGCGGGGCATCGAGGCCATCATGGCCGAGCGCGTGCGCACAGAGCAAGCCGGCACCGCCATTGAGGCCGACAGCGCCGCCGCGCCCCGCAGCACGTAGAGGCTGCCGATGCCCTCCCGCTCGTCTGCCCGGTTGGAACAGAAGGCGCTGGGCATCACCGCGTAGGAACGGGAAGAGAGCGGGGCATACCCCTCCCCGCCCCGCTCTCTTCACAACTCCTTCATGGGAGCCGTGAGGGCGGTTGACCCCGACGTTGCGTCATAGTTTTTACTTCCTTCTCGAACGCACCTGTCCCTTCGAGAAAGGCCCCCGCATGTCCCCCGCCGCTCCCGTGGCCCGCGTGCCCCGACCGCCCCATCGTCCCCGCAACGTCGCCCCGCGCTACCTGCTGTCCTGCGCATGCTCGCTGCTCGGCAACTCCGTGGCCGGCGTCGTCCTGCCGCTCGTGCTGCTCGCCACCACCGGCGACGCCCTGGCCGCCGGCACCCTCGCGCTCATCTGCGCCGTGCCCCAGTTCCTCATCGGCCTCATCGGCGGAGCGCTCACCGACCGCTTCAACCGCCGCAACGTGTCCATCGTCTCCGACATCCTGTCGGCGGCCAGTGTGGCCCTCCTGCCCATCGTCGATATGATCTGGGGGCTGTCCTTCGGCTGGTTCGTTGCCCTCGGCCTTCTGGGCGCCATCGGCGACATTCCCGGCATGACCGCCCGCGACTCCCTCGTGCCGGCCGTGTGCGAGCGTGACAATCGCAGCCTACAGAAGTTCATGGGCCTCACCCAGTCCCTCGATTCCCTCGTGGTCATCGTGGGGCCGGCCCTGGCCGCCTTCCTCATGGGATTCGCGGGCAGCGTGAACGCCCTGTGGTTCACCGCCGCCATGTCGCTGGCCGCGGCCCTCGTCACCCTCACGCTGCCCCGTTCCCTCGGCGCCGTGCACGGCGCGGGCACCGGGGCCGCCGCGGCCATTCCCGTCAGCAGCCAGCCCCGGCGCGGCCTTATGTCCGGCGTGTGGCACGCCCTGCGTGACGGCGTGCGCGTGCTGTTCGCCAGCGATACCCTGCTGCGCTCCTCGATGATCATCAGCTTCGGCGTGGTCATGGTGATGGGCTCGCTCCAGGGCCTCGTGCTGCCCGTGCACTTCACCGCCGCCGGCTCGCCGGAACTGCTCGGCTACGTGCTGTCGGCCATGTCCGCCGGCATGCTCGTCAGCTCGCTGGGCTATGCGGCCATCGCCCACAAGCTGCGCCGCCGCACCTGGTACGTCCTGTCGCTCGCCGGCACGGCCTTGGGCATCCTGGGCCTGGGCCTTCTGCCCTCGTTCCCGCTGCTCATCGCCAGCGCCCTCATCCTGGGCCTGTCGGCCGGCCCCATCTCGGCCCTGCTCGGCTTCTTCATCTTCGACCGCATTCCCGCCGAGAGGCGCGGAAGCGCCCTGGGGACCCAGAACTCGCTCACCCTGGCCGCTGCCCCCGCGGCCGTGTTCGCCACCTCGCTCGTGGTAGAGGGCGTGGGCGTGGCTGCCGCCGCCCTCGGCCTGGCCGGCTGCTGGATGCTCATCACGCTGTGGGCCCTTAACGCCCACAGCCTGAAGTACCTCGACGAGGAAACGGCCCACCCCGATCCGATTCCCTTCGCCTCCGAGGCCGAGCGCGCCTAGGGACCCGCGCCCCGGCAACCCGAGCGGCTTCGGAACCCCTTCCCCGTCCCCCGGCATTCCGGGGCCGCCCCGCGCGGCCCCTTCCCCACGTCTTCTTCCCTGTCAGCGGCGCAGCCATCTGGCAACGGTCTTCGAACAAGTTGCCCGCGAGCCGCCGGGCCCGGGCGCGGCGGGCACACCATGGGGGCAGTAACAAAAGCCCCCAACCGAGGAGATACTATGGCATGCACATCGCTGCTCGTCGGCCGTCTCGCCACCAATGATGGCTCCACCATCGTCGCCCGCAACGAGGACGGCGAGGATTTCTCGTTCGATCCGAAGAAGCTCATCGTGGTGATGCCGGAAGACCAGCCGCGCACCTACACCGGCGTGGCCAACCACCTCACCATCGAGCTGCCCGACAACCCCCTGCGCTACACCTGCACGCCGAACGCCGATCCCTCAAACGGCGTGTGGGCCGAGACCGGCATCAATGCGGCGAACGTGTCCATGTCGGCCACCGAGACCATTTCCGCCAACGCCCGGGTGCTCGGCGCCGACCCGCTCGTGGTGTACCAGCCGGCCCAAGGCAAGCCGGGCGACGCCGACTACCGGCCCGAAGTGCCCGGCGGTATCGGCGAGGAGAACCTGCCCACCATCACGCTGCCCTACATCCACAGCGCCCGGGAGGGCGTGCAGCGGCTGGGCATGCTGGTGGAGAAGTACGGCACCTACGAGACCAACGGCGTGGCCTTCGGCGATGCCGACGACGTGTGGTACTGGGAGAACATCGGCGGCCACCATTGGATCGCCCGCCGCGTACCCGACGACTGCTACGTAGTGCAGCCGAACCGCCAGGGCATCGATCACTTCGATCTGGCCGATGCCTTGGGCGAGCAGCATGACTACATGTGCAGCGCCGACCTGGCCCAGTGGATCAAGGATCACGATTTGCTGATGGACATGCCGGCCCACGAGGGGGACACGGGCGAGACCGTGGAGGGACTGCCCCGCTACTTCAACGCCCGCATCGCGTTTTCCACGTATACCTGGCTCGACCAGCTCTACAACGCCCCGCGCAAGTGGTACCTCTGCCGTCGCCTGACCCCCTCCGACCCCCGCTTCCAGGGCCCGGCGCCCGCCTTCGGCCCCGAGAGCCTGGACATTCCCTGGGCCCTGCGCCCCGATAAGAAGCTGTCCGCCTCCGATGTGAAGGACCTGCTCGCCACCACCTACGACGGCACCGAGTACGACCCCTACGGCACCAAGGGCACGCCCGAGACGCGCCACCAGTACCGCTACGTGGGCATCGACCGCACCTCTGAGTGCTCGGTGCTCTGCATCCGCCCGAACGTGCCCGTGGCCCTGCGCGGCGTGCACTGGTTCGCACCGGCATCCGGCCCCTTCAACACCGCTGTGGCCATGTACGCGAACGTGACGACCATGCCGGCCTACCTTGACACGCCCACCGCGGTCACCACCGACAGCCTCTACTGGAACAACCGCCTTGTGGCCGGCCTCGCCGACCCGCAGTTCTTCGAGAGCTACGAGCCCATCCAGGGCTACCGCCTGAACACCATGGCCCAGGGCTACCAGTCGCTGCACGAGACCGATGCCAAGCTGAAGGCCCTGGCGAAGGAGGGCAAGGTGAACCTGGACGTCATGGACGACGCCACGGTGCAGGCGGAACTGGCCGCCGCCAACCAGGCCCTCATAGACTCGGTGCAGGCCCAGACCCAGGCGCTTTTGGGCACCGTGCTCGACCAGCGTACCGTCACCATGAAGAACGCCTTCAACATGAACGATCACTGATCTTCCGTTTTTGCAGGATAGCGCTCCGCAGGTGCAAGTGGGCTTAGCGCCCCTTGCACCTGTTGTTTTTTCGGGGCACACTGGTGCCATCGGAAGAGCGAAAGGAGGCCCCGTGAAGCTGACGGTGGAAGAGCGGCCCGAGCTAGAGGAGGTGGAGGTGACCATCCGCTGCCCCGCCATCGACCGGCGCGTGCAGGCCATCATGGCCGCGGCGAACGCCGCCGACCGGCGCCTTATGGGAACCGACGGGCACGGCACCTTCCTCGTGGAGGCCGCGGACGTGCTCTACGCCGAGACCGTGGACGGGCGCACCTTCCTCTACGAGGGCGACCGCGTGCTGGAGAGCCCCTTGCGCCTCTACGAGCTGGAGGACCAGCTGGCCGGCACCGAGTTCGTCCGCGCGTCGAAGTCGCTGCTCGTGAACTTCGACGCCGTGCGCGGCCTGCGCCCCCAGCTGAACGCCCGCCTGGAGCTGATCCTGGCCAACGGCGAGCACGTCGTCGCCTCGCGCCAGTACGCCCCAGCCATCAAGCGCAAGCTCGGCCTGTAGGGCCGGCGTGGCGCCCCGCTTCACCGTCGCACCCCTTGAGTGTCGTATCACGAGAAAGGAAACCCCCATGAACACGCTCCTCAAAGGCGCCCTCACGCGCACCTGCGTGGTTTTCACCGCCGCCATGGCCCTATGGTGCGTTATCGGCCTTGCCTTCGCCGGCCCGGTAGAGGGCATCGTCATCACCCTCTCGCTCCTGGGCGCCTGCGCCGCCCTGTGCGCCTTGCAGGCATTCTGGTTCACTGGAGCCGTGCTCGCGCGGGTAAGCTACCCGGCGCGCATCGCGGGCTTCGGCATCACGGCCCTGCCCGTGCTCGCTCTATGTGCGGCTGCGGGCGGCTGGTTTCCTATCGATAGCGCGGGGGCCTGGATCACGTTCGTTTCCATCTACCTGGTCACCTTGGCGTCCGTCACCGCCGGCTACACCCTGCACTATCGCCGCACCGTCGGCAGCTTCGATGCTGCCTTAGCCCGCTACCGCAAAGAGCACGGGCAGTAGAGGCCTCCTCGAACCTTTGCGGCCGACTTGCCACGAGGCGCATGAGTTTGGCTGAGTTGAAAATCGGCGCTATGCCGCTGGAACTTCGCCGAAAAACGGGCTTGGCTCGTCGCGGTAGAGGATGGTCAGTCCGTGCATGGCGCGGGTGAGGGCCACATACAGGAGGTGGCGGTCGGCCTCGGTGGCGTACTGGCGGCCGTCGGCGTCCAGCAGCACCGCCTCGTCGAACTCCAGGCCTTTGGCCAGGCGCACGGAGCTGACGACGATGCCGCCGGGATAGGTGTCGGTCTCGTCGGTGAGCAGCGTAAGCGCGCAATCGCGGCCGATGAGCTCGGCATAGCGGGCGGCGAAGAAGTCGGACTTCGCGATGATGCCGAGAGTGCGCCCGCCCCCGTCGCGCCAACGCTCGATGGTCTCGAAGACCGCCGCGAGCACCCCGGCCGTGTCGCCGCAGCGCACGAAGCAGGGCGGCGCACCGTGGCGCTCCACCGCCGTCAGGCCGGCCACGGGCAGCACGCGGGCCGCCAGTGCCGTGATCTCGTAGGTAGACCGGTAGCTCGTCATGAGCCGCACGACCCGCGCCCCGGGGTAGTGGGCCGCCACCGTCTCGGGCGCGGCCACGGCACGGCCATCCACCAGCTGGTTCACATCGCCCAGAATGGTGCGGTCACAGCGGAATAGCCGGGCGACGGCCTCATGCTGCACCGGGGTCAAGTCCTGCATCTCATCGATGACCAGATGGCGCACGGCAGCGCAGGCGGCCACCCCGTCGCCGGCACCGAAGGCCAGGGCGCACAGCACGAGCGGGAAGGCGTCCTCCCATTCCACGACGCCCTTGGCCGGCGCCTTGAGCAGGGCGCTTTGGCCCGTATCGGCCAGGAAGCACTTGTACAGCGCCAGGGGGTTCCGGGCCCGCATCATGCGCCCAAGCCGGCTCTTCAGCTCACGGCGCGTGGGCATGGCGTGGGCGTAGCGGCCGAAGGTCTTACCATGGGCCAGTTCCAGGGCATCGCCCGCCATCAGGTCGAGCCGCTCGTCGAAGGGCACGGGCGCGTAGGCGGCGAAGCGGCCGTTGAGCCAGGCCGCCTCGGCCACATCTCCCCCGACGGCAAGATCGCGCCCCTCGAAGATCGAAGGGGCGGCCGGGGGTTCCCGGCGCACGGGGGTGCTCGCGGCCTTCAAAGGCGCGGGGGCATCCGCAGGTTCCTCACGCACGGGAGCGTCCGGCACGACTTCCGCCTCATCTTCCCCCGCCAGGGTCCCGGCCCCGGCACCCCGCTTCTCCCCTAGCTGCTCGGCGAGCCAGCCGACAAGAGCGGCGGCGAATTCCTCGGTGCCCTTGGCCGCGGCCCGGGCAGCGCGGGCCGGGTCCGCCTCGTCGGCCGCCGAGCGCGGCAGGGCCACCTTCACCGTGCCCGCGAGCACGAGGGAGGCCACCTCGTGCAGGCTCCATTCGCGCACCGGCTCCTCGCCGAGCTCCGGCAGAACGCCGGAGATGTAGTCGGAGAACACCCGGCTCGGCGAAAGAATGGTCACCGACCGCGCGGAAAGGCGCTCCTTCTGGCGGTACAGCAGGTAGGCCACCCGATGCAGCGCGATGGAGGTCTTGCCCGAACCGGCCACGCCCTGGATGATAAGGGTGCCCGGCGCCTCGTCGCGGATAACCGCGTTCTGTTCCCGCTGGATAGAGGCCACGATGTCGTGCATCTTCGCATCGGAGGCGCGGCCGAGGGTGCGGGCCAGCACCTCGTCGCGCACGCTGGAGGAGGAATCGGCAGCATAGCGCAGCTGCCCGTCCTCGATGAAGATCTGCCGCTTGCCCACAAGCGTGCCCGTACGGCGCCCTGCCGGCGCATCGAAAAAGGCCGGCCCGGGCTCGAAATCATAGAACAGGGCCGCCACGGGGCTGCGCCAGTCGGAGACGACCGCTTGGTTTTCCCAGGTGAAGGCGAAGCGCCCGATATAGGTGCGTTCAGATGCCACGCCCGATGCGCACGCGACCCTGTCTGCGGCTCCATCGCCATCCGCGCCCGCGTCGTCCGCAAAGTCAACCCGCGCGAAATAGGGGGACGCCAGCAGCTTCTCCAGGCGTCCCCGCGAGCGATGGGCGAGGGCGGCTTGGGCGTCCAGGCGATTCAGCTCGAAGGCGGACAGGTGCGCCTCTTCCGGCGCGAGCTCGCCCCGGGCCTCGGCCAGCTGGGCGCCGGCCTCCCGGTGGCTCGCCTCGGTACGCTCGGCCAAGCCACTCGCCCGCGCCACGGCGGCGCGCACCGCGGCCATCACCTCGGCTAGGTGGGCCCTCTCTTCGGTTTCGATATCAGGAAATGGTACGTCGGCATCGCCGCGAACGCTCTGGTGGGCAGCATCCATGGCCCTCTCCTTCCTCATTCAAGTTTCTGAGAAACGAACGGCGCGGCCCGTGCAGGCCCCGTTCGCGAAACCTGAGAGGTCGGTGGCGTGAGAAGCGCCGACATCAAGGTGGGGGAGCTATGCTAGCGGCCCCGCGCACCCCGCCCTCGGCTCGCCGCCCCGATCTTCATAAGATGCGCACAATTCCCGTGCGGCGTTACAGATTCGTGGCAACCGCGCTACGATGGCAGCACAAGCTCGCCCCATCCCTTAGCATAGGCCTCATCGTTAACGCACCGTCAACGGCTACGATCCCGTGGCCCTGCAACCCCGCCGCGAACCCGGCCAGCGGCAACCGCAATCCCGCCGCAACCGTTCCGCGGTCTCCACCGCAACCGTGCCCGGCCCCCGGCCGAGTGTCTATCCGCCCCGACCAAAGGAGCGCCCATGCCCATGAACCCCGTCGTCCAGGCCGTCGTGAAGGCCATCACGCGCCTGCAGCCCGACGTCACCGAATCCTACGCCGAGCAGCGCCGCGTGGAAGACGCCGCCGGCAAGCTGACCATCGCCGATCCGCGCTGCCGTATCGACGAGACCACCGTGGCCGCCCCCGACGGCTACGAGATTCCCCTGCGCGTGTTCACGCCGCTCGACATCGACTTCTCTCTGAAGGGCGGCCTGCACGTGAACGAGGAACATCGCGGCACCATCCTGTACCTCCACGGCGGCGGTTGGGCCAACGGCGATGTGGAGTTCTACAGCGATGCCTGCATGCGCACGGCCCTGAAGCTGGAGCGGCGCGTCATCGCCGTGGACTACCGCCGCAGCCCCGAGCACCGCTTCCCTACAGCCCTGGAAGATTCCTACGCCGTGGCCCGGGCCCTGTTCGCTGGCGAGATCATCCCCGATGCCGATCCCGAGCACATCGTGCTCATGGGCGACTCGGCCGGCGGCAACCTCACCGCCGGGGTGAGCCTGCTCGCCCGCGAGCGCGGCGACTTCGCGCCCCGCACCCAGATCCTCTTGTATCCCCTCGTCTACAACGACCACTCCGAGACCACCCTGTTCGATTCGGTGCGCGAGAACGGCGAGGACTATATCCTCACCCGTCAGGCCATCGTCGACTACATCGAGCTGTACCTGCGCACGCCCGACGACTTCCACGATTCCCGCTTCGCCCCGCTCATCGCCACGTCGCTGGCCGCCATGCCCCGCACGCTCGTCATCACTGCCGAGTACGACCCCTTGCGCGACGAGGGCGAGGCCTTCGCGGCCCGGCTCGATGCCGAGGGCAACGAGGTAGCCTGCTTCCGCATGCACGACGGCGTGCACGGCTACTTCCTGTACCCGTCGGTGCTCTCGCTCGTGCGCGACACCTACCGCCTCCTCTCCCACTTCCTCGACGGCGACGACATCCCCACCGAAGGCAAGCGGCCATGGCTTCCCCTGCTTGGTACCGACTAGACAACGTCGGGAAGTTCTACGCCGCCGAGGCCGGCAGCCCCGATCAGACCATCTTCCGCCTGACGGCCACCATGGCCGACGAGGTGGACCCGGCCGCTCTGCAGCGGGCCCTCGACGCCGCGGTGGCGCTGTTCCCCGGCTTCAACGTGTCCCTGCGCAGCGGCATATTCTGGCATTACCTGGAGCCCTCGGGGGCGCGTCCGATGGTAGAGCCGGAGCATCTGCCCATCTGCTACAGCCTGCACACGGGCCCCAAGAGCGTGCTCTTCCGCGTGACGTACTACCGTCGCCGCATCAACGTGGAAGTGTCCCACATGATCTCGGACGGGCGCGGCGGCCTGGAGTTCCTGAAAGCGCTTGTGGGCTTTTACGCCACTGAGCGCTACGGGGCCGCGCCCGGGCCGGCCTGCACCTATGCCGGCACCGAGCCCCAGAAGACCGAGGACAGCTTCTCGGCCAACTACGACCGCAGCCTGGCGGGCGCCACGGCCAAGCCGCGGGTCTTCCACCTCAACGGCTGGAAGACCGACGGAGAGCCGACGTACCTGGAACTGCACCTGTCGGCCGGTGCCGTGCACCGTCGGGCCAAGGAGGCCGGCGTCAGCGTCACATCCCTGCTCATCGCCGCGGTCATCTGCGCCGTGCGCTCCACCATGACGGCCCGCGATCGGCACCGCGCCATCCACCTGGACGTTCCCGTCGACCTGCGCAGTCTCTTCGGTTCCGTCACCCTGCGCAACTTCTTCGGCCTCGCCTTCATCACCTACACACCCGGCACCGCCGACGAGCCCCTGCTGGCCGTGGCCGCTGAAGTACAGCGCCAGCTGACCGCCGGCACCGAGCCGGCGGCCCTGAAGCGCCGCATGATGGCCATGATCAAGCTGGAGAAGAACCCGCTCTTGCGCGCCGCGCCCCTGTTCGTCAAGGACGCCATCCTGGGCTTGGCCGCGTGGAAGACGACCCGGGAGGTGACCACCACCGTATCCAGCCTGGGCCGCGTGGCGATGGACGAGACCGCCGCCCCTTTCGTGCGGGGCATCAGCGCCCTTACCTCCACGGCGGGCCTCAACTTCATCGTATGCACCCATGGCGACGACCTGTCCCTGGGCATGTCCAGCCGTTTCGTAAGCCTGCGCGTGGCCCGAGCGGTCGTGGAGGTGCTGGAAAGCGCGGGATGCGCCGGCTACTTGAACGCCAGCCGCGACACCGCCGCCCTCCATCGCTCGCCGGCGTGCACCCGGGCGCGCAAGCAGGCGCCGGAGCCCTCGGTGTTCCCGCCGAACACCTTCATGCGGAAAAGCAGCGGGGCGCGCACGGTGATGCTCCTGCTGACAGTGCTGTGCATGACAGCCACGGGCTTGCTCGGAGCGGCTTTGGGCGCCGGGGCGCCCACCGTGATCCTCCCCTGCGCCGCCATTGCCCTGAACTGGCTGTTCGTACGGAATATGATCGTGCACGCCCCCGATTTCATCCGGGTGGTGGAGCGGTATTTCCTCGTGCTTCTGGCCGTGGGCGGCCTGTGGTTCCTCGCCACGGGCAATCTCTTCGTCACCACCTTCGCCCTGCCGGGACTCTGCCTGCTCGGCCTGAGCTTCAACGCCGTGCTGCTCATCGCCTACCGCGGCCCCTTCGTGAGCGGCTACGCGAAGTACCTGCTGTACGAGCTCGTCCTCGGCCTCGTGCCGGCCGGCTTGGCTCTCGCGGGCCTGACCACCTGGCCCTATCTGGCGTGGACCGCCGCCGCGGCCGCCGTGGCGCTTCTGGCTGCTCTTCTACTGCTTACCCGCAAGCCGCTGGCCGCCGAAATGCGCAAACTGTTCTCCCTGGGGTAGGTCGGGCCGGAGCGTGCAGCCCATACCAGCCCCGCCCCGGCCCCCTCGCCTCCCGCACTGCACGGCGTTTGCCAAATTGTGGGGTTGCGCGATCAGGTTCTTGTGCTAAAGTACGGGCCAGCAATTGAATACACCTAAACCGATGAGGCGAAGATCAAGCCTTCCGGGCACTCACAGAGAGCGGGCGCAGCTGAGATTCCCGCAGAACGCCAGAGGGTAAATGGATCGCCGAGGGAAAGGGGAAAGGTTGCCGCGGTTTGTCTCCGCGTCACTGAGTATCTGGACCGTGAGCCTGCGTTAAAGGCAGAGCGGGTGATAGCCCGTTCACGAGAGGGTTCGCTTCGGCGGATCAATTAAAGGTGGCACCGCAGATCAAGGGATCTGTCCTTTAATCCAAGGACAGATCCCTTTTTGTTTGGGGTGGGGCTGGAAACTCTCGAAGGCGTCGGATACGGGGCAATTGCTACCTACTGGAAGGCTCGCGAAAAAGCGAGCGTGACAGGCGGCCCCGTACGCGCCGCCGAGAAAGGACTGATCGTCATGACCGAGCGCACCCTCACCCCCGACACCGAGACCACGATCCCCGAGACCCCTGCCGGCGCCCTGCGCACCAGCGCCTCCACCGCCCCGGCCGGCCGTGCCCGCACCGCTGCCGCAGCCCCCGCGGCCGGAGCGAAAGCCTCCGATACGGCACGACAGGGCCTGTCCATTCAGGATCTCATCCTCGTGGCCGTGCTCCTGGCCGCCGGCGCGGTGCTGAAGCTCACCGTGGGCAGCCTGCTCGCCTCCTTCGGCATGAAGCCGAACTTCATCATCGCCGCCTACTGCCTCGCCATCATCCTCATCCGTCCCACCCTGGCCCAGTCGGCCGTCATCGGCCTCATCGCCGGCCTCGTCTGCCAAATTCCCATGCTGAACGCCACGCCGCTTTTGAACATCCCCTCCGAACTGCTCGGCGCCGTGGCCTGCGGCCTTCTCATCCGCGTGCCCCTGAAGATCGGCGGCACGTTCGACGCTAATCCCCTTGTGAACACCTTCATCTCCACCTGCGTGTCCGGCTTCACCTTCGCCGCCCTGTCCGTCTACATCAACGTCGTCTCCGTCGGCGGCAGCTTCGCCGTGGCCATGGCCGCCTATGTTGCCATCGTGCTCGGCACCGCCACCTTCAACGCCGTCTTCGTCCAGCTCCTCGCCACCCCCCTGGCCAAAGTCCTGAAGCGCTAACTCGCCCTCCGATTCAACCGTGGTTGAGCGAAGCGAGAACGCGGGGTGTTCTGACCGAGCGAGTTCCGCAGCGATTGAAACAGGACTCAATGTCCTGTTTCACCAAGCGAGGACTGTCTGAGCGAATCAGAATACCCCGCGGTCTCGCCCCCGAAGAGCTTCGAGCAAGATTCAAGAAAGGCACGAGAAAGGCAGTCATGATCCAGTTCCGAGATTTCAGCTTCCGCTACCGCGAGGGCGCCGATCTGGTGGTGCGGGACATCAACCTGACCATTCCCGACGGCTGCTTCGTCGGCATCACCGGCGCGGCAGGCAGCGGAAAGTCCACCCTCACCTACGCGGTGAACGGCATCATCCCCCACTGCTACCCCGGAGACTTCTACGGCGAGGTGGTCGTGGAGGGGCTTGACACCATGGAGGCCTCCCTCACCGACCTGTCCCGCCTGGTGGGCAGCGTGTGCCAGGACATCGATTCCCAGATGGTGGCCACCGTGGTGGAGGACGAGTTGCTCTACGGTCTGGAGAATTTCGCCGTGCCCCGCGAGGAGATTCCCGACCGCGTCACCGAGGCCCTCGCGGCCATGGGCATCGCCGATCTGCGCGACCGCACCATCGACAGCCTGTCCGGCGGCCAGAAGCAGAAGGTGGCCGTAGCATCGGTGCTGGCCCTGCGCCCGCAGGTGCTCGTGCTGGACGAGCCCACCGCCGAGCTGGACCCGGCCTCGTCGGTGGCCGTGTTCGACCTGTTGGCTCGCTACGCCCGCGAGCACGGTACCACGGTCATCGTGGTGGAGCAGAAGATCGCGCTGCTGTCCGACTACGCCGATATGCTCGTCATTGTGGACGGGGGCCGCATCCGCTTCGCCGACGCGCCCGAGGCCGTGCTCGCCCACGCCGACGAGCTGTTGGCCCTGGGCGTGAACGTGCCCCGGGCCACTACCCTCGTCAACACCCTGGCCGACCGCGGCCTGTACGCCGGGCCCACGGTGCGCACTGTAGCCGGCGCCGTGACCGCCGCGAAGGAGGTGCTCGCATGATCGAGTTCAAGAACGTCAGCGCCAGCTACGACGGCGAGCTGGCCGTGCTGCGCGATGTCAGCTTCACCGTGAACGACGGCGACTTCGTGGCCTTCGTCGGCACCAACGGCGCCGGCAAGTCCACCACCATGCGCCTGGTCAACGGCCTGCTGAAGCCCACGGCCGGCGAGGTGCTCGTCGACGGCGTGCCCACCGGCGCCCTGAAGACGAGCGAGCTGGCCCGGCGCATCGGCTTCCTCTTCCAGAACCCCGACCGACAGATCTGCTGCGCCACCGTGCGCGAGGAGCTGCTCTTCGGCTTTCGCGCTCTCGGCGAGGACGGCCCCGCGGCCGAGGCCCGCGTCGATGCCGTCATCGAGCGCTTCGGCTTTTCGCCCGACGCCGAACCCTTCCTGCTGAACCGCGGCACCCGCCAGCTTCTGGCCCTGGCCTCCATCATCGTGCTGGCACCGCCCGTCATCGTGCTGGACGAGCCCACCACCGGCCTCGATTTCCGCGAGTGCGAGAAGGTCATGGCCGTGGTGCGCGAGCTGAACGAGCAGGGCACCACCGTCATCATGGTCTGCCACGACATGGAAGTGGTGGGCGACTTCGCCGATCGGGTCATCGCCATGACCGCGGGCCGCGTGGTGGCCGACGGCCCCACCTTCGCGGTGCTGCGCGATCCCGCCGTCCTGGCCGAGGCCCACATCCTGCCGCCCCAGATCACCGCGATCGCCCTCGCCCTCAGCGACGAGCTGGCCGCCTGCCCCGCGCCCGTGGCCGCCGCCAACACCGTAGAGGCTATGGCAGACGCCCTTGCCGCCGCAGCCCCCACCTCGGCGGCGACCCCGGCCCCGGCGGCGACCCCCGACCGCGATGGCGCTGGCGTGCCGGATGAGCTGGGGCCCAACCGCCCCGGCCAAACGGCGACCCCTGGACGCCCCGCCCCGGCGGCGACCCCCGACAGCCCCGACGCAGAAGGAGTCCGATAATGGCCAAGTTCCTGGAATATGTGCCCGGCACGAGCTTTCTCCATCGCATGAACCCATCGGTGAAGCTCATCTGCGCCATCCTGTTCGCCATCGCCTGTTTCACCACGAGCAACCTGGTCTTCCTGGGCGTGCTGCTCGCCGGGGCCGTGGCCCTGGCCGTTGGCTGCGGATTGGGCCGCGAGACCGCGGGTCTCACGAAAGCCGTCTTCGCGTTCTCGCTCATCCTGGCCGTGGTGCTGTTGCTCACCACCCCGACGGGAGAGCCCCTCATCGCCCTGCCCTGGGGCTACCTCGGCACCGGCAGCTTGCTGGCAGCGCTTACGGCCATCGCGCGCCTGGAGGCGGCGGCCATCCCGCTATTCCTCGTGTTCTACGTCACCCGTATGAGCGACATCACGAACTCCGCCGTGAAGCAGCTGCACGTGCCCTACAAGTACGCCTTCACCTTCACGTCCACGGTGCACTTCATCCCCGTGTTCATGAACGACATGGCCGGCATCATGGAAGCCCAGACGGCCCGCGGCGTGGAATTCGACGGCTCTCTCGCGAAGAAGCTGCGGCTCATGATGCCCCTGTGCGTGCCCCTGCTCGTGAGCTCCGTGCGCAAGACGAACTCCGCCGCCATCGCCGCCGAGGTGCGCGGCTTCAACCTGCGCACCCGCGCGAGCGGCTACAAGGACTACCCCCTGCGCACCGAGGACTACCTGGCCCTGGCCGCCTGCATCCTCATCCTGGGAGCCGCCATCGCCCTAGCCGTGACGGGGTAGGAACGCGCGGGCACCGCAAGACCGACGGCACTGCACCGAATTGCGAAGAAAACGACGGTTCTCGTAGTTTTGCGCGGGGAGTTTAACCGATCGGCTTTCCACGAACTGGGAAAACTCATTCCCGCTCGCGAAAACCCCTGCGCTGGACTACGAGAACCGTCGTTTTCTTCGCAAAACAAGCCGACTACTCTCGGTATACGCTCACGCCTCGCTGCGCGCCCATTCGCCTTTCAACCACTCTGGTCGATGGTAGCTTTTCAGCGACCAGCCGGTTGCGTAGAGCAACCGGCGCGAAACCGCGAAGCTTTTCCCCTTCACCTCCAAACGACGCCCCATGCGCTTGCTCACCTGCTCGGCCACGTTTCTCATCTCCTGGCAGTCGGAAAGCTGCCGTGTCGTCACCGTAATCACCTTGAAGCCATCGGCCTCGAGGGCGAGGCGCTTTGCGGCGTCGCGAGACAGCTGCCGGGAAGTCAGGTGCTCGGCATTTGAGTCATACTCGATGGCCAAGCGGGCAACACCATTGCTGATGTCGGGCACAAGCGTCTCCCGTCGGGCAATGCGGCGCGCACGCTTGCTCGGCCTGATGCGCCGATTCATCGCGAGATGCGGAATCCCATAACCGCCGTAACGCTGCGACAGGCTCAGCGCCGACCAGAGAAATGCTTCCGGCGGTGATGCGGCACCGTCGACAACAGACCCAAGCGCCCGCCGCGCCGCTTTCGACCCGCGCAGGCCGGGGTTGCGCCGAACGAATGATTCGATGCGCTTCTTGCTAGTGAGGGGCATGCGATCGTTCAGGCCACCCCTGGAATCGGGGCTGATGAAAAAGGTGCCACAGAGGGCGTCTCCCGCCTTTACAAGCTCATGAAAGGGCAGGCAGAGGGCAAGTTGCACGAAACAAAGCTCCGGACAGCTTGCAAACACGCCATTCCCAACACGCAGAAACGGCTTCTCCCGATAAGAGAAGATAGACACATGGGCTATCGCCTCGGGGACAGGGCTCTTCGCATGGGTGCGAACGAGGACGTGATAGGGCTTGGGAATTTGCGGGAACGATTCTTCTAAGTAAGACACCGCCCTTCGACTGGGAACGCAGGATTTCAAGGCGTTCGTGCCCACAGCGCAACTGCTGTCGGGACGGTACGAAGCCGACAGCCAATACGAGAAGGACGATATGCCGTAAAGGAAAATTCGCATGGACGCAGTGTAGCGGCAACGCTTTGACCCGCTTCGAGAAACATTACCCTTCGCCAAGGTTCCACTGCAATGAGTTGCCCGCATATATATGGGAGAAGCACCGCAAAGACATCGTGCACGCCGGAGCATCCGGTGGGGGGCACCGGCTGCCGGTGAACGACACCGCCGTTGCGACGGCCTCCCTTTTCCGGTTCCACGATTGCGAATTGCGACGAAAATGACGGTTCTCGTAGCTCGAAACGTCAACGAAGAACGAGCGAAGCAATCTGGCCTGCGGTTATTCGAGACGCCATACGGCAAATATCCCTCACGCACCCACAAAAACCACGAGAACCGTCGTTTTCTTCGCAATTGGAAGGCCCTGGGCACGAAAAATGGGCTGCCTCCTGTTTCCCGTTACCAGGAAATGGGAGGCAGTCCAAAAGTGCTCGGGACCTGTTCCGCTCGAAGACGCCTTTCTCGCAGCGCCCGTCCTCGCGCTATACGATCTTCTTGCCCAGGCAGGCGGCCAGATCGCGCAGCTCGGCCACGAGCTCGCGGAACTGGGCCGGGGTCAGCTGCTGGGGACCGTCGGACAGGGCCACGGGCGGGTTGGGGTGCACCTCGATCATGAGCGAGTCGGCCCCGGCCGCCACGGCCGCCTTCGCCAGAGCCGGCACCAGGTCGCGCTGGCCGGCCGGGTGCGACACGTCGATGCACACCGGGTACAGCGACTGCTTGTGGATGACCGGCACTGCGGCGATATCCAACGTGAAGCGGGTAGCCGTCTCGAAGGTGCGGATGCCGCGCTCGCACAGCACCACGTTGTTGTTGCCGCAGTCAGTGATGTAGTCGGTGGCGGCCAGCCACTCGGCGATGGTGCCGGCGAAACCGCGCTTGTACAGCACCATCTGCTGGCTCTCGGCGGTCACCTGGCCGATCTTCTTCAGCAGGCTGAAGTTCTGGAAGTTGCGGGCACCCACCTGCAGGCCGTCCACGTAGTCGGCCACCAGCTGGCAGTGGGCCGAATCCATGACCTCGGTGAGCGTCTTCAGGCCGTAGGTGTCGCCGGCGTTCTTCATGATCTTCAGCGCCTCTTCACCGAGGCCCTGGAAGGAGTGCGGGTTGGTGCGGGGCTTGAAGGCGCCGCCACGAATCCAGGAGAGGCCGAGGTCGGCGACGCACTCCGCCACCTCGTTGAACTGCTCGGCCGATTCCACCGAGCAGGGCCCGGCGTAAATGGTGATCTCGTCCGTGCGCTGGCCGAGATCGGGGATGGGGGCAATCTTCACTTCGCTCATACGGACGGCGTCTCCTTCATGATCTTGAGGATGGTGGCATAAATCTCGCGGAGGTTCTCGTTATACAGCGGCCCCTCGTTGTAGCTGTCCACCCGCGCGAAGATCTCCTCCTCGCGGCGCGCGTCGTACAGACCCAGATGCGCACCGGGTTTCAGACCGCGAATGACCAGCGAGTGGCCGGCGCGCTTGTTCAAAAGCGCGACGATCTCGCGATCAATGGCGTCGATCTGCTCACGATGCTTCTGAATCTCGGCAAGATTGCTGTTCTCTTCAGACATCGCTTTTCCTTTCGTGTACCAAAAACTTGAACGAGCATGGCCGGCGCGCCGTCTCCGGCACGATCGGCCCTCGCGTGGGTTCATGATAGCAAAGACCCCCGCGCGAGCAGGGGTCATGGAGCAATTAGGTTATAGAAGCCCGCGACGGGCCGCCATCGGCAAAACCGAATGCGCGTCGGTGGAATGCGGAAGGAGCGGGGAATGCCGGCACGGCGACGCGGCAAGGCACCGCCGCAACGCTCCGCGCCACGCGCCCCGGCCCGCACCGAGCATACCCTAGCGGGGACGCTCCATAAGGTCGGCCTGCTTGGCGGAATCGCGGGCGTACCACTCGATGAACAGGTCCACGGCACCGTTGGCGATGAAGGCCGCGCCGAGCACCAGCACGAAGGTCATGGAAGCGCCCCAGGGATTCACCACGATGAGCACGCCGCCGACGCCCACGATGACGGCGGCCACGAGCACGGCGATCCAGATACTGCCCCCGAAGGCGCGCAGCCCCAGGGCCCGCACCACGTTCACAATGGCGAACAGGATGAGCACCACACCGAGCACCACCGAGAAGAACCCGGCAATTACCTTGGGAAACACGAAGGCGATAAGCGCGATGATGAGGTAGAAGACCGCTCCCATAAGCGTACCCGTATTGCGATAGCGCACGCTCTTCTGGCGGAAGTAGGACACCAGACCGGCCGCGCCCATGAGGGCCAAAGCCACGCCGAACAGCATGATGATGCCCTGGATGGTTATGGAGGGGTAAATCATGAGAAACAGGCCGAAGGCTATGCACAGCACCGCCTGCACCAAGTTGTTCGACCGCACCAGATCCAAAATCTTCTCCATAAGACAACTCCTATCGCTCGGGGCCCGTAACGCCCCTATCCTGGCCCCTGCCGTTGTGCCACCGCCCTCCCCGCGGCGTAAGCGACAGCGGAACCATCTCCTATGGACACCATGTTAAAGCGACTGCACAAAATCGGGCCCGTGCGACGGCCCTTGAAAACAATCGGTTGAACAGGGCCTGGCCCCGCCACTATCCCGTAACCAACGCCGCGTCGCAGGGGTTCAGCGCCCCGGCTTAACGGCAAAGCTCCAAACGCCCTTCGCGGCCCCTTCCCCGCTTACGCGACCTGCAGGTCGAACTCCAGCTCGGGGGCGCTGGCGCGGGAGGCCACGGCCGGAACCGCCTCCTCCTCGGCCGCGGGCACGAGCAGCTTCGAGGCCAGGGCCATAAAGCCGAGGGCACCCACCGACACCACGCCCACAATGATGGCTATCTCCACGAGCGTGGGCGCGTAGGCGCCGGCCATCGTCCAGCCATCGGCGCTCATCACACCCGGGGCACCGGCCACATTCTGACCGATAAATGAGGTGAACAGCAGCCACACGCGCTTGCACAGCACGCCCGCCACCACGAGCACGCTCGCGCCCACCACGAGCCCTGTCTTCGCGCGGTTCTTCGCGAAAACCAGCACGCAGAAGGGAATGAGCAGGCCGCCGACAACTTCAAACCAAAAGAACGGGGCGGTGGGGCCGGCCGTCATGAGGGCCAGCGTCTCGGCGCCGGCGGCACCGGGGTAGGCCATGGTCAGCACCTCGCAGAAGATGAAGTAGCCGTCCACGGCGATGCAGGTGGCAAGCAGGCCGGCCAGGCTCGCGATGAGCTCCTTGGGGGTCTTAAAGCGGCCCGAGGCGTTCAGCGCCACCAGCACGATGAGCAGCAGGGCCAGGCCCGAATCCATGGCGCTCGCCACAAAGATGGGGGCCATGATGGCCGTGAACCAGCCCTCCTTGGCGATTTGCAGGCCGAAGATCCAGGCAGTCACCGAGTGCACGAGGATGGCACAGGGCAGGGCGAAGCGGGACACCATGGCCACGGCGCGCTTGGCCCCCTTCCGCATGAAGTACAGGTACAGGACGTTAATGACCAGGTAGCAGGTGATGACGCAGATGTCCCACACCAAAGGCGACGCCGGGTTCGGGCCGGTCACGATGCGCCACACGCGCTGGATGCCGCCCAGATCGATGAGCACGAACATGCCAGCCAAGCAGATGCACACCGTGGACAGGATGACCGCCGGCATGGCCACGCGCTTGAACGCCGTGATGTGGAAGATGCTGGCGGAGGAGGCCACGATGAGGCCGCCGGCAGAGAGGCCCACGAAGAACATGAACATGGTGATGTAGGCGCCCCAGGACACGCCGTTGGACATGCCGGTCACGGCCAGGCCGCCCATGAGTTGGTAGATCCAGGCGCCCACGCCGATGCAGGCGAGCACGGCCAGCACCGCCGTGACGACTTTGTTTCGCTTGAACAGTTCCATTTTCCAAACCTTTCAGACGGGGAAAACGAGGGCGGGGCGGCCGCACGGGCCGAAGAAGACCTCAGCGGCCCCGAGGTCCGCGATACCGGACCCCTCAAAAGCACCCCGCCGGGGGGATCGCGGGAGCGACGCCGCCCCCGCTGCGCTTAATCGAAGTAGTACACCTGCGGGCGCGTGCCTTGCTCTTCCAGAAGCACGTGGGCGCCGCGATTGACGACGACCCGAGACACCTCGGAATTCGGATCATCCAAGTCACCGAAGATGCGGGCCTGGGTGGGGCAGCATTTCACGCACATGGGCTCCTCGCCGCGATCGGTGCGTTCCTTGCACAAGGTGCACTTCTCGGCCACGCCCTTGGCGCGAGCCGGCACCGCCGCGTCGCCGTAGTTGAAGTCCACGTCGCGCACGGGCTCCTCCCAGTTGAAGGAGCGAGCGTTGTAGGGGCAGGCGGCCATGCACATACGGCAGCCGATGCACTTGTCGTAGTCGATCTCCACGCGGCCCATGTCGTCCTTGTAGGTGGCACCGGTGGGGCAGGCCCGCAGGCAGGCGGGATTCTCGCAGTGCTGGCACGCCAGGGGAAGGAAGGTGCGCGTCAGATTCGGATAAGTGCCCACCGCGCCGTCGATGCACTCGCAGCCCTCGGTGAGCACGCGGTTCCACAGCATCCCGGTGGGCACGTTGTTCTGCATCTTGCAGGCGTTGGCGCAGGTATGGCAGCCCACGCAGCGCTCCAAGTCGATGGCAATTCCCAGTTTCGTCATGTTACTCACCCTGAGCCTTTCGCACTTCCACCAGCGTGTCGTTGAAGGGAATGGGGGCGCCGGTAATGAGGTCGGCGTCGCGTTCGTTCACGTGGTCGTTCGTCACGTTCTGCGGATTGCCGGACGTGCAGTCCTTCGACCAGGCGGCCTCGTAGATGCGGGCCGATGTGGGGCGAATGGCGTTGTTGCCATATACCGGACAGCTGAAGGTGCCGCGGTCGTTGAAGACCTCCACGATGTCGCCGTCGGCCAGGCCGCGCTCTTCCATGGCTTGCGGATTCAACTCGATGCGCCCGGTATAGAACTGCGCGAGCCACGCAGCACCGCGGAAGTGCGAGTGCACGAAGAAGCGCGTGCGGGTCTGGGCGAGTTGCAGTGGGTACTTATCCATGAGCGGGTTGCCGTCGAAGACCTCGTTGTTCTCCTCCCATTGGGGCAGGGCCTGGCCCGAATGATGCTGGGGCTCGTAGTAAATCTCCATGCGGCCGGTAGGCGTGGGAAACTGAAGGTCGGCAAAGCCGATGCGGGGCTCCTCGATGCCGGCAAGGGGCATAGTGTTGTTGTTCTTCACCAGGGCATCGAAGGTGATACCGGCCACCAGCGGGTCCTCGGCGTTGTCGATAGAGAAGCGAGCCAGCTCCTCGGCATCAGCTGGCAGCACAGATTCCAACCCCACGGACTGCGCGATGCGGTACATCACGTCGTAGTCGGGCAGCGCCTCAAACAGAGGGTCGATGCACTTCTGCGACAGCTGTATGTGGTTGTAGCCGCCGCGCACGATGCTGTGCTCCACAGTGTCCTCGAACTTGGAGCACACCGGCAGCACCACGTCGGCGAAGGCCACGGAATCCTCGTCGTACATGCCCACATGCAGGATGAAGTCGAGGCTGTCGAGCCAGGTGCGCGTCTTGTTCATGTTCGCGTAGTACTGCTGCAACGTGTTGCCGAGCGAGATGATGACGTGCACGCCGGCGTCGGTGTCGGCGAAGCGGTCGGCTCGCACGGGAATCTCAGCAGGCACCATATCCACGGGCAGGGGCCAGGCGGCGAGCGATGCGCCGTAGCCCTGACCGCCACCGGGATGGCCCAGAGCAGCGCCGGGCTTGCCGATCTGGCCCGTAAGCGCTGTGAGGATCACCATGGCGTGGCCCTGGATATCGGGATTGGAGAACTTGTCGGAACCGCCATAGCCGAAGCACAGGTAGGCCGGGCCGCCCGTGGCGTACTTCTCCGCCAGCTTCTCGATGACCTCCTGGTCGATGTCGCACTTCTCGGCGGCCCAAGCGGTGGTGTACTCCCTCTGGCTGGCCTTCAGCTGCTCGAACACCGTGGCGACCTTCGCGCCGTCCACCTCGTAGGTGCCCTCCAGCGTGGGCACGGCCGCGGGATCGTCGTAGATAACAGCCCGGTTCGTCGCGGTGTCCCAAACAAGGTAATCAGCCGGTTCCACAGCCTCGCCCGTCGCAGGATCGACTTCGGGCGCCTTGCCGCTGCGCAGCAGCTGGCCGCTGACTGCATCCACCAGAAACGGCATGGACGTGTGGGCAATCATGTACTCCTCGTCGTACCACTGGTTGTCGATGATGTGCGAGATCATGGCCAGGTACAGCGCACCGTCGGTGCCAGGCTTCAGAGGAATCCACTGGCTGGCTTTCGAAGCCGTCGTGGAGAAATGTGGGTCCACCACAATGATCTCCGCGCCGGCGCGCTTCGCATCGAAGAAATCGTCGGAGCGCATGAGCGAGGTCTCCAGGAAGTTGATGCCGCTCAGGATGATGGTATTCGCGTTTACCCAGTCGCGCGTCTCATTGGTGCAGGAGGCGAAGCCGCCACCGCCGATGGCCGGATCGACGCCGTTGCCGATGCCGCGGTCGATGCCCGGTTCCACGCCCGTGCCGGCGCCCAGAATGGAGGCCAGCATGCCGAAGCGCGGCTCGTTGGAGGCGGAGATGTACACCGACTCCTTGCCGTAGGCGTCCCACGCCTTCTTGAGCTCTGAGCCCACGATATCCATGGCCTCGTCCCAGCTGATCCTCTCGAACTTGCCCTCGCCGCGCTCGCCGACGCGCTTCAGCGGCGTCTGCAGGCGCAGCGGGCTGTACACGTGCTCAATCTCGGACAGACCCTTCATGCAGCAGCGCTGGTACTTCGGTGCCACCGCATCGCTTGGCTCTATCTTGGCCAGATATCCGTCGCGCACCGTGCACTTGATCGAACAGTTGCCCTGGCACATGAACTGGTGCAGCGTGTAAATGGTCTTTTCCTCGCCGGCCGCGTTGGCCTGGGCGGGCGCGAGCACTTCGCCGCTGAGAGCGGCACCGACCGCCCCGGCGCAGGCGAGCCCGGCAGCCGCCGCGCCCGTGGTCTTGAGGAAGCTCCTGCGGGTGAGAGTGGAGTTTCGTGCTCCCGACATCTCTCCTCCTTCGAATTCCCAGGGACTCGCCTTCCGGCGCTTGCGGCCCGCATCTCCTCACGCGACCGCTCTCTCGTCCCCTCAAACTGGTAATCCTGAAGAATTGGCCAAATTCCACGGGAGGCATCATAGCAAATTGTCATATGACAATGCAAGGATTATCATATGACAATTCTTGAGACAGGTTATCTATTTTGAGGATAGTTATTCGAAATCGTTGCTTGATTCCTCCTCCATCTGGCGCAAGCGCTCTTTCGCATTTTCGATCCCCACGACATAACGCCCTGCAGCCAGATCCGCGCGGCCGCCCTCTATTACCTCCATCAGCTCTTTTTCGTAACGAGCGTCACGATCCGCCTCCTCTGCTTCGATCATTTCGAGAACCGCAAGCTTCAATCGAGGATAGTCCTCAACCGCAGTCTTATAAACCGTCTCAAATGAAAGGGTAAAGTAGCCGTGCGCATAAACGTCCCTGGTTTTCGCAGCAAAACGCAGCTCAGTTCCAGGATGCTCAGCGTAAAACCCCTCACTTAAGCGCTTCGCAAGCTCACCTACGTTGATGGTTGTCATCGAGGAGGCGCGTTCGATTGTCTCGTCGGCCAAAAAGGCGTCTAGGTCTACCTCCCCTAGCAATTTCTCCAGATATTCGATTTCCGAGACGATCTTCTTGAGTATCCTGACATCAGCATCCCTCATAGAGCGGCACCACCTTGTTGATAACAAGCAGGGAGCCATCGGGAACCGGATCTTGAACCACATCCACCGAGACACCCAAACGCTCTTCCATGCAAGACAGAACACGAGCTAAGGTAAACAAGCTCACAACAGCCGAAGTGAAGCGCACAAGCAGATCGATATCGGATCTGCGAGTCGCCCGCCCATCGGCATAACTACCGAACAGAGACACACTCGCTATCCTCTCCTCAAGAGGAGCTGTGGCGTTGTATTCCTCGCTGGCTTGGGATACCTCACTTTTAATTTGCTCAATGGTATAGGGCGGCATTGCTCACCTCCTCGCATACCGACTAGATAGCTTGCAGTATACCCTATGCTCCAGAGTTTCGCGCGTACCGTGCAGATCGGAAAGCTGACCTACGATCCGACAAAGCGGCCCGTACGCTCTTTGCACTAGTAACTCTTGGCGTTATTAACGTGAGGAGTTACTATAGGGGTACATTCTGACTACCACTAGGAGCGTGCGACGATGAATGAACTTCTCAATCCCATTACCCCCGGGGAGCTGCTCTCCGAGGAATTCCTCAAGCCCCTGGGTCTGTCACAGTACCGACTTGCTAAAGAGATCGGCGTGCCGGCCCAGCGCATCGGGCAGATCGTCCTCGGACGCCGGACCATCACTGCCGATACCGACTTGCGTCTTTGCCGCTTCTTCGGTCTCACCGATGGCTACTGGCTTCGCGCCCAAGAAGCCTACGATCTGGAAATCGCCCGGCGCAAACTCGAGCCTGAACTCAAGCGAATCCGCCCCTTCAACCAGGCCGCCTGTCTCTAGAATCCAGCGAATCTAGAAAATCTCATTTACCTAGTAAATCTAGTTTTCTCTCTTAAGTCTAAGATCTCGTATTCGAAACAGAACCTAGAACCCCATCGCCTCCAACCGATCCAAGGCGGGGGCGGCGTGACGGGCGCCAGCCTCGGGATAAAGCTCACCGGCAATCGCGATACCGAGCCGGACATCTTCCACCGCCTTCTCGAGCACCTCGCCTACGACACGGGCAGGCAGACCCCACGAGCGGGCTTCGGCCTCGACATTCTCTCGCCCGATCCGATCGATGCGAATGCGGCCATCGATGCGCAGGCCCATGAACAGCATATCCGGCGTGATCTCAAGAGCCGGCACGCACCAATGACCAATCTTCCGAGGGCATCACCTCAACGGCACCGGCGCACTCCCAGCCAATCTGGGCGAGCAATCCGAAATAGTCGCCCTCGGCGACACCGTAGAATCGCTGCAACTCATTGAGCCTCGCATCTTCGGGCAGCAGCCCCGAGAACCAGGAGAACGTCCGCAAAGCGTCGAAAGGCCCCTCTTGCACGCAGAGTGCCGTTGAGAGCAGGGGCGAAGAGGGGTGCTCCGAGACCGCCTCTTCCGAAAACGCGAAGCGCGCGCCGTTCTTCGTGCGGTCAAGATGCCCGATCTTCTCGCCACCGAGGCGAACTTCGAGAACCTCGGGATTCATGACCGACCTCCCTCTTGGTGCGACCGCGGGAGCACCACCGCAGAAGCGGGGGCCTCGCGCACTTCCGCTTGGGCGCCTTTGGGAAGCACCACCAACTTCAAGCCCAAATCGCTGATGGCACGCATGAGCGTCTGGGAACTGACGCTCTTCCCGTTCTCAAGGGCTGAGAGCGTGGCATGGGAGGCGCCGATGATCTCCGCGAACTCATCTTGGGTGTACCCCTTTTCTTTGCGTGCCCGCCGGAGAAACGACCCCAGCTGATCGAGACCGTACACATTGGTCCACTTCATCGTTCATCTCCCATCTAATATCAAATTTTCTTGATATTAGCTAATATTTGAGAATTGTCAAATATTCTTGACGAATAAGGACGCGACGTGATTGTCAAATATTCTTGACACTTACCCCTTCAGCAGGCCGCTCAGGCCCTCGTTGAAGCCTTCGGCGAAGGCGCTGGGAATGACGACGGTGCCCTTGCCCTCGCGCAGCGACTCGTTCAGCAGGTGCATGGTGCGCAGGCGGCCCACGGCCTCGGGACCGCCCACCAGATCCTCCATCTCAGCTAGGGTCTCGAAGACGTCCTGCTCCGCTTCCATGAGGATGATGCGGGCCTTCTTGCGCTGCTCGGCCTGGGCCTCCAGGCTCATGGCCTCCTGCAGCTCGCGGGGCAGCAATATGTCGCGAACCTCCACCGACAGCACGGTCACGCCCCAGAGCGCCACCTTCTCCTCCAGCACCCGCTTGAGCTCGCGGTCCAGCTGCTCGCGGCGGATGGCCACCTCAGCGGCGCCGGCGCGGCCGATGGCGTCGCGCAGGGCCGTCTGAGCCGCCATCTCCACGGCCCGGGTGAAGTCGCCCACCTCCAGGCAGGCCGCCTTCGCGTCCCACACGTGCCAGAACAGCACGGCGTCCACATCCAGGGGCACCAGATCGGCCGTGAGGGTCTCCTCGGCGTAGAAGGTGGTCACCCGCGTGCGGGTGTCCACGCGCAGGGTGTTCGCCTCCACGACGGGCCACGTCCAGAACAGCCCCGGGCCCGACACGCGGTTGAAGCGACCGAGGCGCAGCACTACGACCCGTTCCCATTGCTGGGCGACATGGCACGACGACAGGGCGATAAGCCCCGCCACCGCGGCCCCAACGATGCCCGGCAGCGTCACCGCGCCCACTATCAGCCAGCCCGCGGCGAGCCCTACGGCGAACGCAGCGGCGAACAGCACCGCCGAGAACACGAGCACCCCGGTGCTCGATGCCCGCTCCCCCACCACTTCGGTGGTCGGGTCGGGCGCAACGCGGAACCGGTGCTCCTTCTTCTCGCGGGTCATGCTCACGCCTCCTTCGCCTTGCGGCCGACGGACTGCTCGAAGTCGATGATACGGGCCGACACCTCGCCCCGCTGGCGGGCCTCCTCGTGCTTCAAGCGCTTGATCTTGCGGCCCATGGCCCGCTCGATGTCGTCGTAGTCCATGCCCAGATCGCGACAGGCGGCGATGCAGTCGTCGAGCACCGCGTCCGCCTCGCCGCGTCCCTCGCCGCCCTCGGCCGCGGCCATATCGGTCACGAACACGCCGCGCCCGCGGGTAGATTCCAGATACCCGTCGGACACGAGGCTCAGATAGGCCTTGTTCACAGTGTTGTAGTTGATGGAGATCTCCGAAGCCAGGCCACGCACCGTGGGCAGCTTGTCGCCGGGCTTGAAGTAGCCGTCGTTGATGAGGTAGGCGATGCGGTTGCGCAGCTGCACCCACAGGGGCACATCGCTCGCTTCGTCGATTTCAAAGGGAAACATGGGAAACCTTTCTTCGAGTCAGAGGGCCACAGGGGCAGAGGACACGATCGGCTGCACGGCGGCGGCCACCGCGAGGTAGCGGAGCCACGCCCCGCCCGCGAGCACGCAGGCCGCGCTGCCAAACAGCCGCGCCCGGAAGCGCGGGCCGTCGGACGCAGCGGCCGCCGCGGTGTGCCGGCGCACCAGAGCCGATTCCACGGCGAAGGGCACGGCGAGCCCTCCGAATACCAGACCGCCCCAGAACGCCGGCGCCCAGGGGCCTTCCACAAGGGCCGTCACCGAGGCGAGGGCGGCGACATCCGTCGGCGTCGACGGGGCAGCGGGGAAGCCCGTGCTGGAAGCCATCCCGCCCGCAGCAGCCCAGGTCGCAGCGAGCCACAGCGCCAGGGCCGCAGCTTCCAGAGCGATGAGCCCGCAATCGGCCCGGGCGAGGCCGCACACCACGCGGCCGAACGAGGAAGCCGCACCGGACAGAGCTGCCGTCGCGACCACCAGCGCCGTTCCACAGGAAAGCGCCGAGAGCACGAACAGGAGGGGCAGCCAGGGGCCGAACCACAGCGGCACCGCCCGCAGACCGCCGAGCAGCAGGCCCGTGTAGGCCGCCGTCACCACGGCAGCCAGCAGCAGCGCCCCGTGCAGCCCCGCGAACACGGGCCGCCCGAGGGGCAGAACCCCCTGCCATGCAAGCAGGGACGCCGCGCCCAGAACCATACTCGCCGCAATGGCCCAGAACCCCACGACGAGATAATGGGTCGGGGCCGCAGCCGCGAGCACCAGAATGCGATCGAGCCGCCCCAGATCGGCAGCGAGACACAGAACGCCCAGGGCCAGGGCGCTCAGGGCCGCAGTGAGCCCCGGAACGAACAGCCGCCGGTAAACCGCGCCGCGACCGTCGCGGAACCGCTCTCGCATCCCACGGGCCACATCGTCCCGATCGGCAAGCAGTCCGAGCGCCGCCAGCACCGCGCAGGCGCCAGCCCCCGTGCCGCCGAGGAAGAGGTAGGCCACAATCAGTTCGCCGAACACAGCGCTCCTCCCCTTCCGACAACGTCGCACCGAATCCGGTGCGACACCGCTCTTTCACGGGGAGCAGATTATCATAAGACAATTTAATTGGCTACCGCGGCACGACCAAACACCCGCGGGGCCGAAGAGGGCTCGCGGGCGCTCTCGCGCAGCGCCGCCAGCTACAGCAGCACCTTCACGCCGAAGTAGGCCAGCACCACGACACCCACGATGATGCGGTACACGCCGAAGGCGGTGAAGTCGTTCTTCTTAATGTAGCCCATGAGGAACTTGATGGAGATGACCGACACCACGAACGCCGTGAGGATGCCCACGACGAGCACGGCGATCTCGGTAGCGGTCATGGCCAGGCCCACGGCCAGGATGTACTTGATGAGCTTCAGCACGCCCCAGCCGAACATGACGGGAATGGCCAGGAAGAACGTGAACTCGGCCGCCGCCGTGCGCGAGCAGCCACAGAGCATGCCGCCGATGATGGTAGAGCCGGAACGCGAGGTGCCGGGAATGATGGCGAGCATCTGGAAGCAGCCGATCTTGAGCGCCGTCTTCCAGTCGATCTCGTCCACGGTGCGCACGCGGAACAGGGCGGCTTCGGCATCGTCGCCGTCATCGCCCGGGCCCACGGGCAGCGGCCGGGCATGGGCCCCACGGGCAGCACGGGCGTCATGGGAGGCTCGGTAGGCCGCCTCGCGCCGACGGTTGCGGCGCTCTAGCAGGATGAACACCACGCCGTACACGATGAGGGCGACAGCCACGGTCCACGCGTTGTAGAAGTACTCGTTGAAGAAGTCGTCCAGGGTCAGTCCGATGGCCGCCGCCGGGATGCAGCCGATGGCCACCATGCCCCACAGCCGCCAGGTGCCGCGCTTCTCGGGCGCCGTCTTGCGGGGCGAGAAGGGGTTCAGCTTGTGGAAGTACAGGATGAGCACGGCCATGATGGCGCCCAGCTGGATGACGACGAGGAACAGCTCCAAGAATTCAGCGGACACGTTGAGCTTCACGAACTCGTCCACGAGGATCATGTGGCCCGTGGAAGAGATGGGCAGCCACTCGGTAATGCCCTCCACCACGCCGATGAAGAACGCCTTCAGAATCTCGATGAACATATCCATGGAAGAACTCGCCCCTTACTCTATCGGGAACACCGCGGGACTGCGCGGCGGCACTGGCGCCCGCGGGTCCGGCGAACCAGCGCGAAGCGACGCAAAATCCTACCATGGGCACAGCAAACCGCTTCCACTTCCCAAGAAAGTCCACGTTTAGGGCAGCTCGACAAGGGGCGAAAACAGGCTGGTTTTTAACGAAATTTGTCCATATTGGTAATCGATCTATCATATTCTGCATAGAATAGCATGTCATTCAACGTCCCGTGCTATGATCGGAAACCCACGCGAGGCATCTCAGAACCGCCTCTCCGTCGGCGTGCGGACCGCGCTCGCCGCCCGCACGCCCCACGGCCCTCCCAAGCGGCAACGCCCATCCTCACCTGGGGCCCTATTCACCGAAGAGCCCTGGCCCTTCCCGTTCCTAAGGAGCAACCATGGAGGCACCTGTCCCGTGGGGCCGACCTACCGTCGCCCACTCCCTTCTCATTCCCCCACAAGACCGCCGCTGCGTCGGCGAAGACGATGACCCGCGCCGCGCTCACGGCTCGAGCGCGGTCCGCAGCGGCCGCGTCATCGCGGCGGCCCTCGGCTGCATCGCCCTGGGATGCCTGCTCGCCGGGGCAGCCGGCTGCCTCGCCCTCGGAGCTCCGGCCCCGCAGGGACTGCGGCAATCCGCCGTCGTCATCGGGGCCACAGCCATGGCCCTCGGGCTCATGGGAACCGGAGCGCTCCTCGCCCGGCACGGCCGCGCCCTCCGCCTCGCCGAGAGCCGACGCGAGGCTGAAGAGGAGCGCCTGCGGCGCAAGCTGGACGCCTTCGGCCTCACGCCTCGGGAAGTGGCGGTGGCCCAGCTCATTCTGGAGCACCGCTGCTATCAGGACATCGCCGACCAGCTGGGACTCTCGCCGCGCACCGTGCAGTTCCATGCCTCGAACATCTTCCGCAAGGCCTCTGTCGAGCGCCGCCGCGCCTTCGAGCACCTCCTCCTGGCCGCTGGGGACGAATCGGCCGCTACGCACGCCGACCCCTACGAGGTCATTCCCCGCCTGCGCCCCTGACCGCCGCGCAGCCCCCCCCCCCGCGAGCCGCCAGGACCGTCGCGCAATCGCGGCCCCGCCAGGCTCTTGCCTCCGCGCAGCCCCCTCTGCGGACAACCAGGGCCGTCGCGTAATCGCGGCCCCGCAAGATTCCCACCGCCGCGCAGTCGCAGCGCCCGCACGCCGCAACCGCGCCGCAACCCGCGTCGTCTCCGTCCCTGACCGCCGCGCAGTCGCGGCGGTGCGCAACCGGCGCCGACGCCCTGCCGCGCACCGCCCGTGCGTGCTGCTTCGCGCTGATGGGAAGCGGTGCGGGACTGCGCGACGGCGCGGGCACGGTATCATGGCGCCATCCAACGCCCGACCGCGATCTTCCAGGAAGTGCCGCCTTGACCCTTTCGCGCCCATGACCGCCACCGCCCACACCGCCCCGCGCCCCGCGGCCGTCCACGAGATGCACGGCCGTGGCCTCGACCATCCGAGCGACACCTGGGTGCACAACATGGAGGCTACCTCGGCCCTGCTCATCGCCTTCGGCAGCCTGCTCACCTTCGCCACGGCCGCCGGCCCCCTGCCCGCGGCCGGCATCGTGCTCTGGGCCCAGGACTGCCTGTTCCCGCTGCAATTCCCCGTGTTCTACTTCGCGAGCGGCTACCTCTACCAGCGCTATCGCTCCGTGCGCACGAAGCGGGCCTGGATGGCGAATATGAAGCGCGAGGCCACGGTGCTGCTCGTGCCCTTCCTCACCTTCACCGTGCTCACCTTGGTCGTCAACGCCCTCACGGGCGGCGGCCGCCCCCTCGGACCGCTCACGGTCCTCGACGTGCTGCTCTTGGACCCCGTGGAGCCGCTCGGGTACTTCCCCGTCTGCCTCATCCTGTTCGCCATCACGCCCACGGTGGCCAGCCGTCGCAACGCCTCGCGGCTGCTGATGGCGGCCCTGGGCTGCAAGATCGCCATCGTCGTGCTGCTCTCCCTGCCCGCCACGGCCCCCACCGCCGAGCGACTGCCCTGGCTCGTGCAGGCCGTGGCCGAGAACTGGATCTGGTTCGCCGGCGGCATGGGCGTGGCCCTGTTCCGCGTGCTGCCGCTTCTGCGCACTCCCGAGAAGGCCTGGGCCCTCGGGGCCCTCTGGGTGGCCACGAGTGTCATCACCTTCGGCGCCGGCTGGCTCGGCGAGGCCTCCTACGGCCTGCTGGACGCCATCGGCGTCGTCTGGTTCGCCTCGCTGTTCTCGGCGGCGTTCCGCTCCGGGGCCCAAGATGCCTTCTACGGGTTCGCCTCCCGCTACACCATGGCCCTGTGGCCCTTGGCGCCCCTCGGCCTCAAGCTGACCATCGTCGGTCTCACAGCCCTGGGGGTCACGGCATCGGGCGCGCCCTGGCTCTGCTTCGCTGCGGGGCTCGTGGCCTGCTTCGGCCTGCCGGTGCTGGTCATGGCCCTGCTGGAGCGCGTCGGGAAGCTCGGGTTCCTCATCTACCCGGCCCGCTACCTTCCGCCGGCCCCGGCCCTCATCGAACGGAAGGGCGTGAGCTGAGGTGACCGCTTCGCACGACCGGCACGTTCCGGGCGCGGCGGCCATTGGCCCGGATGACGCCCACCTCGCCCCCTTCGCCGCCATGACCGACGGCGAGCTGCGCGACCCCAAGCAGCTCGTGGGCCTCGCCCGGGCCTGCGATCCCGCCGGCGCCCCCGACCGTTTGGCCGCCGGGCTCTTCGTCGCGGAATCCGTGAACGTCATCACCCGGGCCCTCGACAGCGGCTGCGCCCCCTTCGCCCTGCTCACCGACGAGCGCTGGCTGAACGGGGCCGCCGAGCTCATCGGCCGCATCGCCGAGGCGCACCCGCAGGTGCCCGTGGCCGTGGTGTCCACCGACGAGATGCGCTCCATCACCGGCTACCGCGAGACCCGTGGGCCGCTCTGCTGCTTCCACCGCCCCGCCGAGCCCGACCTGGGCGCCCTGCTGGCTGGCGCCCACCGGGTAGCGGTGCTCGAGGACATCACGAACTACACGAATATCGGCGCCATCTTCCGCAGCGCCGCGGCCCTGGGCATCGACGCCGTGCTGCTCACCCCCGCCTGCCACGACCCGCTGTTCCGCCGCGCCTCCCGCGTGGCCATGGGTACCGTGTTCCAGGTACCCTGGGCCCGCATCGGAAGCGGCACCCACTGGGCCGAAGAGGGCGTGGCGCTGCTGCGCGAGGCCGGTTTCGCCACAGCGGCCCTGGCACTGTCAGAGCAGTCCATCTCCGTGGCCGACCCGCGCCTGAAGACGGCCGAGAAACTGGCCCTGGTGCTGGGAACCGAGGGGGACGGCCTGGCCACGGGCACCATCGCCGCCTGCGACTACACCGTGCGCATTCCCATGGCCCACGGTGTGGATTCGCTGAACGTAGCCGCCGCCAGCGCCGTGGCCTTCTGGGAAACCCGCTGGGAATCGTAGAGCCGCGCCAGCTACCGGGGCAACCCCAACACCGAGGCCATGGCCACCGTGCAGCCCACGGCCAGCACGCCCGCCCCCACCAGGACGCCACTCGTGATAAGACGCCACCTCAGGGTATAGCGCCGCAGACGGGGAAACATCCGGGCGACTACGCGCACATCGAGCAGGGCGCAGGCAATACCCGTGAAAAACGGCGCGGCGAAGAACCAGTATTGGAACACCAGCAACCAACGAGGCCACTGTTCGTACCCTTCCCCGGGATCGAAGGGCATCGCAAGAGCGACGCCCACGAACAGAAGCCAGGCAGACAGCAGCATGCAGTCCCACACAAGCCCCGCAGCCTCTGTTCCACGAAGGGAAGAGAACGCAGCCCGTACGCGCTGAACCATTGTCGGTCGGGGAATTCCGGCACCTTCAGAGGAGGCCATCGCGCCTCCGTGGGGCACCGCAGAGGCAGCCCCTTGCACCTGCAGTCCCGCCGCAGGTGCCGCGTCCAGCGCCGCCTGCGCTCCCATAGCCGCGAGAAACGCCGCTTTCAAGGCCCGAACCGAGGAAAAGCGGGCGGCGGGGTCGAAAGCGCAGGCTCGCTGGAGCACCGGTCGTAACATCGGCGGCACATCCGGATCCGCAAATCCCCCCGTGGCCACCCGGGCATCTGGATCGCGCTCGGTCACCAGGTAGTACAGCAACATGCCCAGGGCATAGACATCGCTGCGCACGTCGGTCTGCCCATAGCCAAACTGCTCGGGAGGCGCATAGGAGCGCGTGCCGAAATGGGTCGTGTCGGCACCGGCTCCCTCGTGGAAAGCGCGGGCGATGCCGAAGTCGATAATCGTCAGACCGCCGTCGCTCACGACGATGTTGCTCGGCTTCAGATCGCGATGGATGAGCGGCGGCGCAAAACCCTCGTGCAGCTCGATGACCCCGTCGCATAGGATCGGGAACACCTCGCGGGCCAGCGCCACCGAGGCATCGCGCTCGTATACCACGTCGCGCAAGGTGCGGCCGCCCACGAACTCCATAACCACCACCAAATCGCCGTCGCGCTCGTGCACATCGTAAATGCGGGGCAGATGACGAAACCGATGCCCCGTGCGCTGGGCCTCCGCGAGCAGCCCATAGGCGCTGCCAAGGGGCACTTCCCCACTGATGCGCTTGCGCACGAAAGGACCGAGCGCCGCATCGTTGGCGCCCACAAAGAAGACCACCTCGGTGGTCTCGTGCGGATTCGTCTTCAGAACGCGATGGACGCGGTAGCAGTCGTCGCGCGCAAGCGCTTCCAAATATGTCGCCAGCGGATCATGCTCCATAGCGTCTATGGTACCAAAGGCCGCCTCGATTGCCGACCAGGCAACGTCCGAGGCGGCCCTGTTCCAGCCCGATGTGTTCTTAGCCGATCGTCGTCTCCCCGAAGCGGTACAGTTCCTCTTCGGTCTTCTGCAGCGTATAGCCATGACTGAGAGCGAAAATAATAATGGCATCGCGACGGTTCTTGCAGTACAGCTCGTTGACGCCGCCCGCCTGCAAAAGCCGGTTGGCCTCCCGCAGGGGCAGCCCCAGCGCGAAGGCGATCTTCAACAGGTTATCTCGCGAGGCACGCCGGGCTCCGGTGAATATCTGATAGCCGAACGTCTCGTTCAGCCCCGCGTCGCGCACCACCGCCGCCCGCTTCAGGTCGCGAGCCTCCAGCAGCTCGTTGAGATACGCCGACAGGTCGCGCGGCACGTGGGCGGCCTTCTTGATGAACGCCCGAGGATCGGGAGCCTCCAGCAGCTCGGCCAGCATATCTTCTGTCAGCGGTTCTTCCACACGCTTCTTCCTTTTTCGTCGCGCCATTACCGTAGCCGTATTCTAGCGGTACCCCGCGCCGCACCGGGGCCGGGGCGCCGAAAACCGTACTCCACGCGCCGCTTAGCTCAAGGAGAACGTCTGCTCGGCGAGAAGGACGTCGTTGAAGGCCATCAGCTCCTGCACCTCCACGGTGATGTCGCTCATATCCTCCAGCTCGTAGGCGAGACCATAGGTGATGGAGGCGCCCGGCTTCACGTCGTTCATGTACTTGCCGGCATCTTCATTGTCCGCCGTGATGGCCATCTCCAATTCAGTGCCGTTCTGGAACACCTGGGCATGGAGCGCCACCGCCGGGCTCGTCGTCTCCTCGGAATTGTTCGTGAACGTGAAGGTCACCACCGCGGCAGGATTGCCCTCGTAATCCTCGGTCATGCGACAGCCATCGATGGTCACCGCGTAGTCGGAGGCGGCCTCCTGCTGCTCGGCCTGGGCCGGCTCCTCCTGGCTCGCCTCCTGCTCGGCCTGAGCCGGCGTATCCTGGCTCGCGGCCTGCTCGGCGACCGGGGCATTCTCGGAGGAGTCGTCGGAGGCAGCCGAGGCACCGCCGTACATGGCCATCGTCACCAGCAACGCGAGCACACCGAGCACCAAGCCGGCGATGGCAAGGCCCTTGCCTGCTTTAGTGCCCTTGATCGTCTGGATAAGCCCGATGGCTCCGAAGATAATGGCCAGCAGCACAAACGGAAACGACAGCAAATTCAACAACGGCACAAAGGCACTGAACAGCGCGATAATCCCCAGCACCAGCCCCGTCACGGCGAGACCGGACGTCGGTTTCTTCTCCATAATGATTCCCTTCTTCTCATGAATGTTTCGCCTCATGGCCGTGAAGAAGAGTATCGGTTCTCGCGAATCATTTCATTAGCTGCCAGCTAAGGTTGGGCGGAAAGGATCCCAAACGTCGCGGAAGCTGCGAAGATCGGCGCTCCTAATTCAGGTCGACCTTGGTGCGGACGAGGTGGGCCGACAGGGCCAGAGACCCGACGGCGACGGCGAGGTTCATGAGCAGCTGCACCACCGCCACGGCTCCCAGGGTGAAGTCCCAGGACGCCACATCGCCGCTCATGACCAGCACCCCCGCAATGGAGAAGACGAGAGAGAGCACCCAGCCCACGCCCAGATACACGCCCACCGCCGCGGCCACCTTGTGGCGCCGGGCCCACCAGGCTCCCAAGGTGAGGCTGCCGTAGGCGAGACCCAGAGCGTAGGCGCAGGTCACCAGCATATTCCCGTAACCTAGCAGGGCGCTGAGCCCATCGCCGTCGGCCGCGAAGGCGAACCAACCGCCCATCATGGAGGCCACGCCGGTGACCGCATCCACGTCGCCGCCGCTGATAGCCAGTGCCATGAGGGTGTACATCAGCAGCGCCACAAGGGCGAACGCGGCCAGCACCAAGTACGAGACCCAGAACTTCGCCATGACCAGCTTCCCTGTGGACACGGGCAGCGTAAGGGTCAGGTAGCCCTCGTCGGTGAACAGGGTGCGGTAGAAGCGCATGGTGGAAAACACGTAGAACGCCGCCACGGCCGCCCAAACGAGAAAACCGCAGAACAGCGCCCCCATGAAGAGCACCACGGTGGCATTGCCGGCCGTGGGCGCCGCCAGGGAGCCATAGGCGCCCCAGGATACCTCGCTGATCGCCCGGGTCGCGCCGAGGCAAGCGGTTCCGGCGATGCCCGCGACCACCATAATGGCGAGCATGATGGCCGCCGGCTTCCAGAGGGCTCGCAGCTCATAGGTCATCAACTTGCCTAGCATCGGAACTCCTCTCGGAAGAAGGCATCCAGCGTCGTGCCCTTCTCGCGCACGTAGGCCACGGGCGCATGGAGCAGCATCTGGCCGTAGCGCAGCAGAATGAAGTCGTCCAGCACCGATTCCACATCGCGCACGAGGTGGGTGGAGAGGATGATGGTGGACTGGGGACGGTAGGCGCGGATGATCGTGGACAGGATGTAGTCGCGCGCCGCCGGGTCAACGCCACCAATGGGCTCGTCCAGAAGGTACAGGGCCGCATGGCGGGCCATGACGAGGGTCAGCTGCACCTTCTCCACGGTACCCTTGGAAAGGGTCGAGCACGCCGCGGCCGGGTCCACGCCGAGGCGGCCGAGCATCTCGTGGGCCAGGGCGCTATCGAAATCGGCATAGAAGTCGGCGAAATAGGCCAGCATTTCGCGCACCCGCATGGAGCGGGAGAAATAGGGGCGCTCGGGCAGATAGGACACGAGGGCCTTGCTCTGGGGCCCGACGGGCAGGCCGGCTACGCGCACCTCGCCAGCCGTGGGATGGCTCACCCCCGCGATCATCTTCAGCAGCGTGGTCTTGCCGGAGCCGTTGGGACCGAGCAGGCCCACGATGCGGCCGGCGGGCACCGAGATCGTGAAGCGATCGAGGGCCACGGCCGAGCCGTAGGTCTTGGTGAGGTTCTGGCACCACAGCACGGGAGCCGACGGCGACGGCGCCGCGAATGCGGGCGCCGCTTGCGGGGCCTCTGGAACGAATGCGCTCGTCGGTCGCGGGGCCTCGGGTGCGAATGCGGGAGCCGGCTGCGGGGCCTCGGGTGCGAATGCGGGCGCAGGCGGGGTCGGCGGTGCGGCGGGAGCCGGCTGCGATGGCGGGAACTCGCTCACGACGGCCTCCTTTCCCTCGGGGAATACGTAGGGCCATCCTAGCACAAGGGAAACCCTGAGCACCGAACCCATCGAATGAGCAGCGTCCCTCCACGGAACGGTCCTTCCCTAAGAGACCTCAGGCTCGCTCGAAGGCCCAGAAATTGCGGGCTTGGCCGATGATCTGGTCCACATCCCACGTTTCGGCGCTGTGGGCGGGACTGTTGGGGTCGTGCACCACTACCCGGCCATCCTCGGTCACGCCGGCCAGCACAATGAAGTGGCCCGTCGTGGTGAAGTCGCCAGGCCCCACCGAGCAGATGATGGGCCGCCCCTCGCCCAGCTCCGCGAGAATGCGGCTCCGGTCGGCGGGCACCTCGTGGGAGGCAAGCCCCAGCTCGCCAGCGCCGGCGCCCATGAGCCTCCACGCGGTCATGCCGTCCTCCACGTAGCCGCCCGCCTCGCTGAACGCGGCCATGGCCGCCGGATCATAGTCGTCCTTGCCCGTCAGAGCCACGTATACCATGGACAGGCAGGTGGGCCCGCAGCCGGCCTCGGCCACGTCGGTGCCCGCATAGGGGGCATCGGCCCAGGCGCTGTCGATCTGGTAGAGGAAGGGCACCTCCCCGCGCCGCCATTGGTCGCGCGGGGTGCTAGTCGCCGGCTCCCCCTCCTGAGGCGCGTCGGCCACAACCGCCGGCACCAGCGGCGCCGATCCGTCACCGCGACCGTCCCGGTAGATGGCCGCCAACTGGAAGGCAGCGACGACCAGAAAGATTCCCAGCACCGCCGCCAGAGCCGCCCGGCCGATGAAGCGCGGGCGCAGGCGATGCCACACCGGCCGGGGCGCCAAGGTTGCGACCCGTCGGGCCGCCTCAGCCGCGGCCTCGTCCGCTCCCCCTCCCCGGCGCCGCACCGCCGTACCGTCGCACCCGGGTCGCCGCGTAGCCCCCTCGCCGTGAGCAGCCCCATGGCGCAAAACCTCTTCACCGTAGGCCGTCGCACGCTGCGAAGTCTCGCGGGAGCACTCAGCCGCAGACTGCACGGGCCGGCCGCCGCGCACCCCTTGCGACGCCGCCGAGCCGCCCCGCCGCCCGGAGCCCTTCGCCGCCCCGTCCCGCGATGCCGATTCCCTCGCCGCAGCCCCGTGCCGTGGGCCGGCCGGTCGGTCAGGGCGGCACCAGCGCTCGCGCCCATAGGGGTTCGCCGCAGGACCCCGGCCGAGGCCGCTGCTCTCGTCGGTTCGGTACAGGATGGTATCCATCGGTCGCTCCTTCGCCTACTCCACTCTCAAGTTCCCCCTCACCTTATCGACAGCACGGCTTACACGTCCCATAGCAAATACTGACGATTCCGGCAGGGACCTTAACTTTTTCTGAAGCCTTCCGGCGAGGGGCCCCTTGCCCTGCAGCCGCCGCTGGAATCGTGTACCATGGATCCCATGGAAAAACGCGCTCACATATTGGTGGTCGACGACGAGCAGGCCATCGCCGATTTGGTGGTGAACCTGCTCGTGGCCGAGGGCATGGATGCCCTGGCCTGCTACAGCGGCCAGGCAGCCCTCGATATGCTCGGCCGCACTCCCTTCGATCTGGCCATCGTGGACATCATGATGCCCGGCATCGACGGCTTCGAGCTGTGCGTGCGCATGCGGCAGATGATGGACATCCCCGTCATCTTCCTCTCGGCCAAGGACGAGGAGGCCGACCAGGTGGTGGGCTTCACCCTGGGCGCCGAGGACTACGTCACCAAGCCCTTCCGCCCCCGGGAGCTCGTGGCCCGAGTGAAGGCGCGCCTGCGCCGACGCCAGGCCGCAGCCCCCCAGGCCTCTTCCACCCTGCTGACCGCCGGCGCCATCGAGGTGGACTTGCGCACCCACCTGGCAACGCTCCACGGCGAGCCGCTCCATCTCACCCCCAAGGAGTTCGCCATCCTGGCCCTGCTGGCCCAGTCGGTGGGCTCGCCGGTCTCGGCTGCCGACCTGTTCGAGGGGGCCTGGCACGAGCGCTTCGACGACGCTGCGGCCAACACGGTCATGGTGCACATCCGCCGCCTGCGCAAGAAGCTCGCCGCCATCGATGCCTCCTCCGCCTTCATCGAGACCGCCTGGGGCGTAGGTTACAAGCTGCGCGGCGGCCCCGGCGCCGACGGCCATGGCGCTTAGGAGCGAGCAGGCCCGCGTCCTCAAGCGGCGCGTGCTCGGCGCCCTCATCCGCAATCTCGTTCTGTTCAGCGGGGCCTTCGTCCTGATCTGCTTCTCCCTGGAAACCTTCGTCGTGCCATCCGTGGCCAATTATGTGGCCAACGCCACCTCCAGCTGGCGCGCCTTGGACGCTTCCCCCGAGTTCCGCCGCATCCTCGTCGACCAGGGCATGCTCGATAACGGCCTGTTCGACATGTGGGTCGAGGATCTCGTGAACGAAGGGTATTCCGGCGAGGCGGCCACCGTCGATGAGGTCCAGGGACAGGTCAACGAGATGCAGGACGCCATCGGCGAGTACGTTACGGTCTCTGAGGAGAATGCCGCTGCGAAGGCGGCCGACGAGAAGGCCCGGGCCGAAACCAAGATATCGGGCGCCGCCAGCGGCACTCCCGAAGTGGACGCTGGCGGAGAAGTCGGTGGCATCGAAGCGGCCGGCATCGACGCCACCGACGACGGCGCCCGCAACGCAAGCGCCGACAATCTCGCTCCCGTGCCCCCGGTGTCCTACGAGCAGATCCTCGAGGCCCAGAACGTCGTTCCCGCCGAGGCGAGCGCGGCCCAGGCCCTCGCGGCCCTGCACGTGTCCATGTCCATCCAAGAGCTGCGCCTCTCCCTCACCTTGCCCTCGCCTTTCGTACCCGAGAACACCCCCGAGCAGGAAGTCGTCCAGATACTCACTTCCGCGGCCGTTATGGGCTACGATCAGCAAGCCCTCGACGAGGTTCTCGGCAATGCCTACCGCCAAGCCCAAGACGAGGCCTTCAACACCTGGACGAGCCTGCCCGCTGACCAGCGGGCCCAGGCCGTGGGACTTTCCGACGAGCACCCCGTCTGGCAGACCATCACCAACGAGAACGGCGTGACCTCGGTGCGCGATGTGGCCACCTACACCTTCATCAAGTCCTTCAAGCTGCCCCTGGCCGCGCTCGCCTTCGTCGCGGGCTGGCTCTTCATCATCCTGCGCACCCTGAACAAGTCCCTGCGCTACTTCGACGACTTGGCCGAGGCCGTGGGCAAGCTGCTGGCCGACAAGGACGCCCCCATCGAGCTGCCGCCCGATTTGTCCATCGCCCGCAACGAGCTGGCGGTCATCCGCACCCAGTCCATCGCCGACGAGCGGGCGGCCAAGGCGGCCGAGCAGCGCAAAAACGAGCTGGTGGCCTACTTGGCCCACGATATCCGCACGCCGCTCACCTCGGTGCTCGGCTACCTGGACCTGCTGCGGGAAACCACCGATCTGCCGCGGGACACCCTGCGCAAGTACGCCGACATCGCCTACACCAAGGCCGAGCGCTTGGAAAGCCTCATCAACGAGTTCTTCGAGATCACCCGCTACAACCTGTCGGCCATCCCCATCGAGCGCGAGACCATCGGCGTGCGCCTGTTCTGCCAGCAGGTGGCCGAGGCGTTCTTCCCCGAGGCCTCGGCTCGGGGCATCCGCATCTCCATCGACGTGGGGGCCGCCGACCGCTTCTTCGTGGATCCCGACAAGCTGGCCCGGGCCCTCGGCAATGTGCTGCGCAACGCCGTGGCCTACGCCGACCCGAACTCCACCATCGCCCTAGCCGCCCGCCCCGAGGGACGCTTCACCACCATCACGGTGGCCAATCGAGGCCGCGAGATATCCGATGCCCACCTGGAGACCATCTTCGAGAAGTTCTACCGCGAGGACGGGGCCCGCACCACCCGCTCCGGCGGCGCGGGGCTCGGACTGGCCATCGCCCGGGAGATCGTCGTGGCCCACCACGGCGTCATCGAGGCGGCCAGCGAACGGGGCGTCACGGTGTTCACCCTGCGCATTCCCACCGAGGGTGAGGACAGCCCGCCGCTCGCGGGCGCCGCCCCAGGAGCCGTCGCCCGGCCCGGCTTTGCGGCCGACGGAACCCGGCCCGGCTTGGCAACCCCCGCCGCTCCCCGGCGCAGCTCCCGCCCCTCGCCACCCGCGTCCCGCGCCTCCACGGCCGGAGGCACCCGGCCCGTGTCGCACATCCCCCAACGGGCCGGCGGAGCCGCCCGCGGCGAGCGGGAGGCATCGCGGAGGCCGGGGGCTCCGTTAAAACCACGTTACACTCACGCATCGTCTGAACCGGGCCGCGGCAACTTGGGTGATAATAGACCGCGATCGAGAAGCAGACATTCTAGGAGGCAACCTTGAACCCCATTCGCATCGGCATCCTCGGATACGGCAACCTCGGGCGCGGCGTTGAGCTGGCCGTGGCCGCCAACGACGACATGGAACTCGTGGGCGTGTTCACCCGCCGCGACCCCGCCACCGTGCACCCCTACGGCGCGGACGTAGCCGTGTGGCCCGCCGACGAGCTGGCCGCCCATACCGATGACATCGACGTGCTCGTGCTGGCCGGCGGCTCAGCCACCGACCTGCCCGAGCAGACCCCCGCGGCTGCTGCGCTCTACAACGTGGTGGACTCCTTCGACACCCACGCCAACATCCCCGAGCACTTCGCCGCCGTGGATGCCGCCGCCCGCGAGGCAGGGCATGTGGCCGTCATCTCCGTGGGCTGGGATCCGGGCATGTTCTCGGTGAGCCGCGTCTATGCCAACGCCATCATGCCCAACGGCGCCGACTACACCTTCTGGGGCCGCGGCGTGTCCCAGGGCCACTCCGATGCCATCCGCCGCATCCCCGGCGTGGTGGATGCCCGCCAGTACACCGTGCCCGTGCCCGCCGCCCTGGAGGCCGTGCGCTCCGGCGCGAACCCCGAGCTGACTACCCGCGACAAGCACACCCGCGAGTGCTTCGTGGTGGCCGAGGAGGGCGCCGACACCGCCGCCATCGAAGAGGCCATCGTCACCATGCCGAACTACTTCGCCGACTACGACACCACGGTCACCTTCGTGAGCCAGGAGGAACTGGATCGCGACCACGCCGGCATCCCCCACGGCGGCTCGGTCATCCGCACCGGCACCACCGGGGCCTCAGGCGAGAACACCCACGTGATCGAGTACTCCCTGAAGCTGGATTCCAACCCCGAGTTCACCGGGAGCGTGCTGGCGGCGTGCGCCCGCGCCTGCGCCCGCATGGCCGAGGCCGGCGAAGTGGGCTGCCGCACCATCTTCGATATCGCTCCGGCACTGCTGTCGCCCCTGAGCGCCGACGAGCTGCGTGCCACCATGCTGTAGGCCCGCGCATCATAGAACGCAAACGAAGGGGCACCCGGGCGGGTGCCCCTTCGTTTTGGTATCCGAAAACGGCTCTTTTGCGCAACAAACTCCGCGAAATAGACTTCACACCCCGTTTGCGAGCGCCAGATCGGGCAAAGCCCTCCCCAAGCTCGATGTTTTCCCTGGTAGCTTCGATCCCATAGCTCGAGATGCCATGCCCGGAAACGGTCGATGTCTTCTTCGCGGAGTTTGTTGCGCAAAAACAGGTTTTTGAGAAGCCCGATCAGACCATCCCAGGCCATTCCGAACACCCATGCCCTGCGACACTGCCCCGCGTTATTGGTGCACCACCACGCGCACCTCGTCCACCTCGCGGCCGGCATCGGGGTCGCGAAACACCGCCATGTCCACGCGCCCGGCCTGCTTGGCTACAATGGAGGTGACCACCGCGTCCCCCGTGATGTTCACGGCCGTGCGGCACATGTCCAGAATGCGGTCGATGCCCATGATGAGCGCGATGCCCTCCAAGGGCAGCCCCACGGCGTTGAACACCATGGACAGCGTGATGAGTCCCACCGAGGGCACCCCGGCCGTGCCGATGGAGGCCAAGGTGGCCGTGGCGATGACCGTGGCGTACTCCGCCGGCCCCAGGGGCACGCCGAACAGCTGGGCCGTGAACACCACGGCCACCCCCTGCATGATGGCGGTGCCGTCCATGTTGATGGTGGCGCCGAGCGGGATGGTGAACGACGAGATGCGCCGGTCCACCCCCATCTTCTTCTCCAGGGTCTCGATATTCAGCGGGATGGTGGCGTTCGACGTGGCCGTGGAGAAGCCGAAGGCGGCCACGGAGAAGAACTTCCGCAGGAACATGAGCGGGCTCATGCGGGCGAACACCCACAAGAGCACCATGTAGGTCACGCCGAGCTGCAATGCCAGGGCCGCGAGCACGCCGCCCATGTACTTCACCATGGGCAGGAAAGCCTCGAAGCCCACGTTGGCGAAGGTGCGGGCGAGCAGGCAGAACACCCCCAGGGGCGCCGCTTTCATGACGAGCGAGGTCATCTCCATCATAATGTCGTTGAACTGCACGAAGAAGCTATGCACCGTTTCCACCCGCCGCCCGAGCCGGGCCAGCACAATACCCACGAACAGGGCGAAGAAGATGAGCGGCAGCATGTCGCCGTTGGCCAGCGCCGCCACGGGGTTCTTCGGGATGATGTTGAGCAGGGTGTCCATGGTGTTCGTCGCGGCCGCCTCGTCGAGGGGCGCGGCATCCCCGTCGCCGGGCACCGCAGCCAGCGACGACATATCCACCCCCTCGCCGGGGTTGATGAGGTTGCCCACGCCGAGGGCCAGCGAGATGGCAATGGCCGTGGTGAGCAGGTACAGGAGCAGTGTCTTCAGGCCCACCGATCCCAAGGTCTTCGTGTCGATGGCCGCCGCCCCGCAGACGATGGAACAGAACACGAGCGGCACCACGAGCATCTGCATGAGCCGGATGAACCCCTGGCCCACCAGATAGAAGACGCCGCCCACAAGCACGTCGTCGCGCACAGGGCCGGCCGGCACCAGGTAGTGGAAGACCACACCGACCAAAAGTCCCAGTCCCAGCGCGACGAGGATGCGGCCCGTCAAGCTCAGGCGGCTCAGGCGGAGACACGGGCGGCCGCCGGAACCCTCGGGCCCTTCGGTCGGCTGCAGATGGTTGCGGAACTCCATGGCCGGGCGCCTCTAGGCCAAAAGGTCGTGGGCGGCCAGGTAATCGCGCAGGTCGTCCTGCCAGGGAGGCATCGTGTAGATGCCAGTCATGGTGAGCATGAGGTTCACGAGGTTGATGGTGCGGGCCTCGGCGGGATCGTTCACGGGCCGCAGGCACCCATCGGGCAGGCCGGCCAGGCGCAGCACCTCCCGGGCGAAGTCCAGGCGGCTTACCACCCCCTCGTCGGCGGCATGGAACAAGCCGTACTCCTCGCTCTCGATGAGGGCCACGATGCAGGCGGCCAGGGTGGTGACCGAGGTGGGCGACGAGAGCTGGTTCTCGGCCACGGGGAAGGGGGTGTCCGTGCGGGCGGCCATGAGCAGGTCGGCCAGCCAGTAGCCGGGCTCGGCCCCGTACACCCAGTTCGAGCGCACGATGACGTGCTTGGGGTTCAGCTCGCGCACGAAGTTCTCGCCGGCGATCTTCGACTTCGCGTAGGCGTTGTCCCGGGGCAGCACCGCGTCGAACTCGTTGTAGCTGCCGCGGTCGGTGCCCGAGAACACATCGTCGGTGGACAGCTGCACGATGGAGGCCCCCACCGACCAGGCCGCGGCGGCCAGGTTGCGGGCGCCCATGGCGTTCACGCGGTAGGCCTCCACCGGATGGGCCTCGCAGGTGGCCTCGTCGGCCATGGCGGCGCAGTTGATGACGATGTTGGGCCGGTTGATGGACACGTACTGGAGCACCGCCTCGTGGTCGGTCACGTCCAGTTCGGTATCGGTGGTGATGATGACGTAGTCGCCGTGGTCGAGCAGGCGCTCCACGGCCTGACCGATGCGCCCGGTGGCGCCGGCGATCCAGATGACCTTCCGCGGTCCCATATGCATAGCTGCTCCCATCGACGAGGTTCCACGAAGGCCAGCATAAACGAACGGACCGCCCCTGCCGGGCGGCCCGTCCAAGCGTTTCGCGAAGGTTATCTCAACGGCCCTAGAACCGGGCGAAGCGCTCCTGGCGCTGGGCGACGAGCTCCTCGGGCGAGAGGCCGGTCAGCTCCTTGTAGGCCTCCTTCACGTACTCCCGCACGGCCTCCACGGCGGCCTCGGGGTTCTCGTGGGCCGGGCCCTCCCCCTCCGAGATCACCGCGTCGATGATGCCGCCGGCGAGCACCGCCTCGGCGTTCATCTGCATAACCTGGGCGGCCTCGGGCGCTCGGGTGCGGTCCTTCCACAGGATGGAGGCGAAGCCCTCCGGCGAGAGCACCGAGTACACGGCGTGCTCCTGCATGGCCACGCGGTTGCCCACGGCCAGGGCGAGCGCCCCGCCGGAGCCGCCCTCGCCAAGCAGCACGCTGACCACGGGCACGGTGAGGCCGGCCATGAAGACGAGGTTGTCGGCGATGGCGTTGCCCTGGCCGCGCTCCTCGGCCTCGGTGCCGCAGAAGGCGCCCTGGGTGTCCACCAGGCACAGGATGGGCCGGCCGAACTTCTGGGCCTGGGCCATGAGGCGCAGCGACTTGCGGTAGCCCTCGGGCTGGGGGCAGCCGAAGTTGCGGGCCACGCGGTCGGCCAGGGTCGCGCCCTTCTCCTGGGCGATCACCGTGACCGGATGCCCGGAGATCCAGCCGATGCCGGCCATGATGGCCCCGTCGTCGGCGAAGGCGCGGTCGCCGTGCAGCTCGATGAAGCCCTCCACGATGCCGTCGATGTAGCGCTTGGCCGTGGGCCGGTGCACGTTGCGGGCGATCTGCACGCTCTCCCAGGCGCTGCCGGCGGCAGCATCGGCGCTCACGTTGGCGCGCCGGGCCTCGCGGCGGGCGTAGCGGTCCAGCTCGCGGCGGTCGGCCTCCGCGGCGCTCTCCTCCTCGCCCCGGCCGATGAGGCTGCCCACCACGGGTACCTTCCGCAGAAAGCCGGCCGCGGCCTCCTCGGCGCGGATGCGCTCGCCCACGATGCGGGCCTCGGGAGCCACCGACACGGTACCGTAGGCGCCAGCGCCCACCTCCAGGGCGTCCATCACGCTGTGGTAGGTGACGATGCGCGACGGATCGGTCGGCGCGTGCAGGGCCAGGATCTGGGCCAGGACGCTGCGCATCCGGCCGCGCTCCACGATGGCGTCGATGAGGCCGTGCTCAAGGGCGAACTCGGCGGTCTGGAAGCCCTCGGGCAGCTCCTGCTTGATGGTGTCGCGGATGACCCGCTGGCCGGCGAACCCGATGAGGGCCCGTGGCTCGGCCAGAATGATGTCGCCCTGCATGGCGAAGGACGCGGTCACGCCGCCGGTGGTGGGATCGGTGAGCACGGTGATGAAGGGCAGCGCGGCCCGGCCCAGGCGCTCCACGGCGCAGGACACCTTCGCCATCTGCATGAGAGAGGTGAGCCCCTCCTGCATGCGCGCGCCGCCGGAGGCGCAGAACACCACCACGGGCAGTTTCTCCTCGATGGAGCGGTCGATGAGGGCCGCCACCTTCTCGCCCACCACATGCCCCATGGAGCCCATGAAGAAACCGGACTCCATGACGCCGATGGCCACGGGCAGGCCGGCGATGGTCGCCCGGCCCGTGCGCACGGCCTCTTCCAGACCGCTCTTCTCGCGCTGGTCGGCGATCTTCTCGGGGTAGCCGGGGAAGTCGAGCGGGTTGGAATCGGCCATCTGGGCGTTCCACTCCTCGAAGGAGCCCGCATCCACGGTCAGGGCCAGGCGCTCGTCGGAGCGGATGCGCTGCAGGGTGCCGCAGGCGGGGCAGGTGAAACCCTCGGAGATGATCTCCTCCTTGTCGAAGAAGAGCTTGCAGGCGTGGCAGCGACGCCAGTGGGTGGGGCCTTCGTCATCGTCGGCGGCCGCGGGCGCGGCGCTCTCCCAGGGAGCGGCCGTGGGCGCGGCCAGGCCGTCAGCGGCGGGCAGCAGCTCCACCCAGCCCATGAGCTGGGTGCCCTCGGCAGCCGGGGCGAACACGCGCAGGCCGCGCTTGCGGGCATGGCGCAGGAAGTACTCGTCAACGGCCAGGGGAGCCGTGGGGCTGTCGATGAAGATGAGGGACGCGCCGCACTCCTTGGCCGCCGACAGCACGGTGTAGATGTTGCCGGACAACTGCTCGGCGCTCACGGCGGCCGAGGTGCTGCCCAGGTTGTAGGTGGGCAGCTGGCGGCGAGCGAAGCCGTCCAGGGAGCGGTTGTCCACCGTGGCGAACACCACGTCCAGGCCGGCCTGCTCCATGGGGCCCACGAAGGCCCGGGCGTTCTTGGCCGAGGCCACCACGAGGGCCCGCGGGTGCCCGTCGGCCCCCTCGGTCGCGGTCACGGCGAAGTCGTCGCCGATGGTGGAGCGCACGTCGCAGCCCACGGTGAGCGTGGCCTCCTCGGGATCCATCCGCTCGGCCTTGGGCGCCGGCGCGATGAGGGCGGCGGCGTTCTCGGGCAGGGCGCTCGCCGCATCCACGATGGCGTCCAAGGCGTAGGCCACGGCCGCCTTCAGGGACGGGTTCTCGGGCGCTTCGGCTCCGGCCGGCTCCTCGATGCCGACGGTCTCATCGGCGAACAGGCGCCCGTCGCTGTCGAAGCTGATGTACTTGGATGCCGTTTTAGCCATGATTCGATCCCTCTAGCTCTCGGTTCGACGCGCCCTAGGCGAGCACGTACTTCTGGGTTGCCGTGGCGCACACCTCGCCGGCCACGGAGGCCTCCACCTCGGCCACCACCAAGCGGCGCGAGGACTTCACGATGCGCCCCGTCAGGGTGACGGTCTCGCCCGGGGCCACCTGGCGGCGGAACTTTGCGCCGTCGATGCCGGCGAGAAAGCCGATGTGGCCGCGCAGCTCGGGCGCCTGCAGCATGGCGATGGAGGCAGCTTGGGCCAGGGCCTCCATGATGATGACCCCCGGTAGCACCGGGTGATCGGGGAAGTGCCCGCGGAAGATGTCCAGGTCGACCGGCACGTCCAGCTCGGCGGTGATGGACGCGCCGGGCTCGATGGCCACCACGCGGCTCACCCACACGAACGGGTCGCGGTGGGGCAGGATGCTCTCGATGACGTCGCGCCCCCAGGGCAGCGGCGCCAGCGTCGTCTCGTCGGCCATGATCGCTTCTTTCTCTCAGCGGGACACCCTTACCGGGTAATGTCCCATGTTCCTCACAAGGGGGACGCCCTTATAGGGCGAGAAGGCCAGGGCGGCGTTGTGGCCGCCGAAGCCCAGGGAGGTGGACAGGGCAACCTTCTGCGGGTAGTCGGTCACAGCCTCGGTCACCACGGCCACGGGGCAGTCCTCGGCGGGCTCGGCGAAACCGGCCGTGGGGGGCACGGCATCGCGGGCCACGGACAGGGCGCACACGATGGCCTCCACGGCGCCGGCGGCGCCGAGCATGTGGCCCGTGGTGCCCTTGATGGAGGTGACGGGCACCGAAGAGGCAGCCTCGACGCTGCCCATGAGGTTGGCGAGCGCCTTGGACTCGCCGGCGTCGTTGGCCGGGGTGCCGGTGCCGTGGGCGTTCAGATGGCCCAGGTCGGCCGGGGTGAAGCCCCCCTCGGCGAGGGCTGCGGCCATGGCGGCCGTGATGGCCGCGGCCTCCGGGTCGGGGGCGGTCATGTGGTAGGCGTCGCCGGTGGAGCCGAAGCCGGTGATCTCGGCGATAGGCTCAGCGCCGCGGGCCAGGGCGTGCTCCAGCGATTCGATGACCAGGGCGCCGGCCCCCTCGCCGGCCACAAATCCGCCGCGGCGGGCGTCAAAGGGCAGAGAGGCCTGCTGGGGGTCTTCGGCGCGAGTGAGGGCCGACAGGTTCGTGAACCCGGCGATGCAGATGGGGCTCACGGACTCCTCGGTGCCCCCCACCAGGGCCGCGTCCACATAGCCATGGCGGATGTCGCGCAGGGCCGTGCCGATGCAGTGGGCACCGGTGGCACACGCGGTCACCACGTTCAGGCACTCGCCGCGCATGCCGTAGCGAATGGCCAGGTTGCCGGCGGCGATATTCCCGATCATCGTGGGAATGAACAGGGGGTTCACCCGCTTGGGGCCCTTCTCCTGCAGGGTGGCGAAGCTCTTCTCCAGCTCGTCGATGCCGCCGATGCCGGTGCCGAACACCACGGCGATGCGGTCGCGGTTCGCCTCGGTCACCTCAAGGCCGGATTGGGCCAGGGCCTCGTCGGCGGCCACGATGGCATACTGCACGAAGCGCTCGAAGCGGCGGGCCTCCTTCTTCGTGAGGCCGTGCTCGGTGCCGTCGAAGTCGCGCACCTCGGCGCCGATGTGCACCTCGTAGTCGGTCGTGTCGAAGCGCTCGATGGGCCCGATGCAGCAGCCGCGCTCCATCAGCGTGTTCCACAGCGCGTCCACGCCCACGCCGGCCGGAGTGACGGCGCCCACACCGGTGATGACGACGCGATGGCTGCCGTCGGGACGGCGGGTCTGCACGCTCTCGCTCATATTCTCGCTCATAGGGACATACCTCCGTCCACGCAGATAACCTGACCGGTGATGTAGGACGCCTCGTCCGAGGCGAGGAAGCGCACCAGGTGCGCGATGTCGGCGGGCTCGCCCAGACGTCCGCTGCCGATGCGATCCACGATGGCAGCCTTCTGGGCCTCGGAGAGCGCGTCGGTCATGTCGGTGGCGATGAAGCCGGGGGCCACGGCGTTGGCCGTGATGTTGCGGCGGGCCAGCTCCTTTGCCAGCGACTTCGTCATGCCGATGACACCGGCCTTGGAGGCGGCGTAGTTCACCTGGCCGGCGTTGCCGTAGACGCCCACCACGCTGGACATGTTGATGATGCGGCCCCAGCGCTGCTTCATCATCACCTTGGCGGCGGCGCGGCAGCAATGGAAGCTGCCCTTCAAATTGATGTCGATGACGGCGTCGAAGTCCTCGTCGCTCATGCGGGCGGCCAGGCCGTCCCGGGTGATGCCAGCGTTGTTCACGAGCACGTCCACGCGGCCGAAGGCATCAGTGGCGGCAGCGATGAGGGCGTTGGCCTCCTCTTCCACGGCCACGTTGGCGGCCACGGCCACCGCTTCCACGGCGAAGTCGGCGGCAATCTCGGCGGCCAGCTCCTGGGCGGCGGGCAGGCTCTTCTCCGAAGAGCTGTTCACCACCACGTTCATGCCGGCGCGAGCCAGCTCGCGGGCGATCTCGCGCCCGATGCCCCGGGTAGACCCGGTGACCACCGCGACGCGGCGATCCTGCGTATCAGTCATAGTCTCCTACTTTCCGTTTTCCGCCACGAAGGCGTCGAAACTCGCGCGGTCCTGGATGGCCGCGCGCGGCATGGTGCGGTCGATGCGCTTCACGAGATTCGCGAGCACCCCGCCATAGCCCACCTCGGCGAACGAGGCAGCACCGGCGGCCGCGAGCTTCTGCACGCTGGCCTCGAACTGCACGGGGCTCACGAGATGGGCCACCAGCTCCTCGCGCACGGTAGCGGCCTGAAGGGGCGCGCCGTGCACGTTGCCGATGACGGGCACGGCCGACGCGCGGAAGTCCACGCCGGCCAGGTAGTCAGCGAAGGCCTCGGCGGCCGGGGCCATGAGCGGGCTGTGGAAGCCGCCGGACGTGGCCAGGCGCGAGAAGCGGCCCTTGGAAGCGGCCCAGGCCTCCTCGGCGCGGTTCACGGCCGCCGGCGTGCCGGCCATGACGATCTGGCCGCCGCCGTTCAGGTTGGCGGGCACCAGTACCTCGCCCTCGGCGCAGGCCGCGCACAGCTCCTGGGCCTCGGCCAGGGTGATCTTCAAAAAGGCGCTCATGACGCCGGGGTTCTCGTCGGCCGCTTCGCCCATCAGACGGCTGCGCTCGGCGATGAGGGCGAAGGCCGCCTCCTCGTCCAGCATGTCACCCAGCACGAGGGCGGAAATCTGGCCGAGGGAGAAGCCGAGCAGCGCGTCGGGCACCACGCCACGGGCCATGAGGGCCCAGCCCGTGCCGATGGACAGGGCGCTGATGGCGATCTGCGCGTTGCGGGTGTCGTTCAGCTCCTCGGGCGCGGCATCGCGCACGAGGGCCGCCACATCGCGGCCGAGCACATCGGAGGCGCAGGCGAAGGTGGCCGCCACCTCGGGAATATCCAGCAGGTCGGCACCCATGCCGGGCTTCTGGGAGCCCTGGCCCGAGGCCATGAACACAAGTCCCGTGGGGCCGAGCGGTGCCAAAGGCGTCTCGTCGAGCAGTGAAGTCATGGCGCCCCCTTAGGCCCGCTCGCGACGGCCGTTCATGGCCGCCAGCTCGTCCATGGTGCGGCCGGCCAGGGCCTCGGCCTCGCGCACCATCTCCTGAATGACCTCGGCCGCGGTACCGCGCTCGGTCACAAGCGCCGCCACCTGGCCGGCCATCACCGAGCCGTTCTCCACATCGCCGGCCACCGCCCGGGCGAGCGAGCCGGCGTACATGCCCTCCAGCTCCTCGCCGGACTGGGCCGCCAGCTCCAGCTTGCGGCACTCGCGGGCGAACTTGTTCTTCAGGCCGCGCACGGGATGCCCCGTGCCGCGCCCGGTGACGATGGTGTCGGAGTCCTTGGCCTTCAGCACCTTCTCCTTCCAGGCCTCGTGCACGCTGCACTCCTCCACGGTGAGGAAGCGGGTGCCGCACTGCACGCCCTCGGCGCCCAGGGCGAAGGCGGCCAGCATGCCGCGGCCGTCGGCGATGCCGCCGGCGCCGATGACGGGGATGGACACCGCCTGGCACACGGCGGGGATGAGGGCCATGGTGGTCAGCTCGCCGATGTGGCCGCCGGCCTCGGTGCCCTCGGCCACGATGGCGTCGGCGCCCAGGCGCTCCATGCGGGCGGCCAGGGCGGCCGATGCCACGACGGGCACCACCTTCACGCCGGCTTCCTTCCACATACTCATATAGTTGGCGGGACTGCCGGCGCCGGTGGTGACCACTTCCACCCCCAGCTTGCACACGAGCTCGGCCACCTCGGCGGCGCGGGGATCCATCAGCATGACGTTGATGCCGATGGGCTTGTCGGTGATGGCCCGGGCGCGGGCCACCTGCTCCTCGATCCACTCCAGCCGCGCTCCGCCGCAGGCGATGATGCCCAATCCCCCGGCGGCGCTCACGGCGCCGGCCAAACCGCCGTCGGCGATGCGGGCCATGGCCCCCTGCACGACGGGGTACTCGATCCCCAACAACTCAGTGATTCGGGTCTTCATGGGACGCGCTCATCCTTTCTCTCGCTCCGGTGCTCACGCTCGTCTCTGATAAACTATCTGAGAAATCTTAAGGAATTTGGCCAAAAAACTGACTGCGCGTCTAAAATCTTCATCAAACATCTTATCGATGAGTGAAACACTGAGAGACGCACCGTCTATCATAGCGCAGGTCACTGCGCCTTCAGGGAAAGGAATGGCCTTGGGCAGCGTAATTATCGGTTCGGGAATGGCATTGCCGGCGCAGGTGGTCACCAACGACGAGCTCGGTCAGATCGTCGACACCACCGACGAGTGGATCGTGCCCCGCACGGGCATCCACACCCGTCACATCGCCGAGCACGAGACGGCCACCGACCTGGGCGCCGCGGCTGCCCTGCGCGCCCTGGGCGTTCAGGAGGGCGGCTGGCTGCGCGAGGGGGCCATCGACCCCGCCACCATCGACATGGTCATCTGCCCCACCCTCACCCCCGAGGCCCACTTCCCCTCCGAGGCCGCCCTCATCCGCGAGCGCATCGGTGCCGTGAACGCCGTGTGCTTCGACATGTCCTGCGCCTGCTCCGGCTGCGTGTACGGCACCTCCACCGCCGACATGCTGCTGGCCGCCTCCGCCGCCGACCGCGCCAGCGCCGAAGCCGCTGGCCGCACCCCTCGCCGCAACGTGCTGCGCCGCATCCTCGTCGTGGCCACCGAGCGTCTGAGCCGCCTGGTGGACTGGACCGACCGCTCCACCTGCATCCTGTTCGGCGACGGCGCCGGCGCTGTGGTCATGGAATGGCGTGAGGACGAGGAGGGCATGCTGGCCAGCTACATGGAGAACACCGACGACACCGACCACGTGCTCTGGTGCGACAGCGCCTTCTGCGCCCGCGCGACCCCCTTCTCCCCGGCCCGCGAGGACTGCGACCCCTACATGCGCATGGCCGGCCAGGCAGTGTTCAAGTTCGCCACCTCCGCCATGGTGCGCTCCATCGAGACGGCTCTCGAGCGAGCCGGCGTCACCGCCGCCGACATCGCCCTGTTCGCACCGCACCAGGCCAACGAGCGCATTATCCGCTATGCCGCGAAGAAGATGGGCCAGCCCGTGGAGCGCTTCCAGATGTCCATCGGGCACACGGGCAACGTGTCGGGCGCCAGCGCACTCATCGCCCTGAACGAGGCCCTCACGGAAGGGAAGCTGCAGCGCGGTGACCTGGCCTGCATGGCCGGCTTCGGCGGCGGCCTCACCGCCGGCGCCTGCGTCTTCCGGATCTAGGGGAGCCCCCGGCAACGCAGCCATCGCAAGCCCCTCCCCACCGCTGCAACGCACGGGCCCGCTCTGAGAGCGGGCCCGTTTTTCGTGGTCGGTCTGCCACCAGCAGCCCGACCCCCCCTCGATGTAGTGCCGGCGATTCGCGGAACCGGACGATCCCCTAGGCGTTCTCGCCGTCGCCCTCGCTGCCACCTTCGCCGTCACCGGCAGCATCTCCGCCGGCGGTATCGCCGCCGGTGCCGTCCAGTTCGGCGGCGGCTGCGGCTATCTTGTCGGTGGATTCCTGGATCTTCCCGTCGATGCGGGCCTTCTCGTCGCCCTCGGCGATAGTGGGCTGGTAGGTGTTGCGGTCGCTCTCGGAAGACACCGAGCAGGCGATGAAGTCCACGTCGTCGTTCTTCGCCACCTCGTTGCCGGTCACGGTGAAGGTCTGCTGGAAGAGCATGCAGTCCTTGTCCTCGGGATTGCTGTTGCCGCCGAAGCAGAAGTTGCCGAGACTATAGACGATGTAGCGGCCCTGGTACACTTCCCAGCCCTGGATGACGTGGGGGTGCGAGCCCACCACGAGGTCGGCGCCGGCGTCGATGGCCGCCCGGCCCATGTTCATCTGGTCGGTGGAGGGGTCGTAGTCGCGCTCGATGCCCCAGTGGACGTACACGAGCACGAGCTGGGCCCCCTCGGAGCGGGCCTTGGCGATGTTGTCGGTCATGGCCTTCTGGTTCTCATCGCTGTCCTCGGGGAAGTACGCCCCGATCAGGGCCACCTTCACGCCCTTCACATCCATATAGGCGATGCGGTCGTAGCCGAAGGTCTTCACGTTGTCGCCCTCGAGGGCCTCGATGGTGTCGTTGTAGCTGTCCTCGCCGTAGTCCTTGGAGTGGTTGTTGGCCATAGTGGCCGCCTCCACGCTGGAAGAGCTTAAGATCTTGGAGTACTCCGGCTTGCCGCGGAAGGCGAACTCCTTGTCGGCCCGCTCGCCGCCCTCGGTCAGCACGCCCTCCATGTTCACCACGGTCAGGTCGTCGGCGCCGAACAGCTCGGCCACGTTCTGCAGGAAGTAGGCGGGGTCCTGTACCTCGGCGTACTTGGAATTGAAGCTGCGGGAGCCGTCGAAGTTCACGTCGGAGCCGAGGGTGCAGTCGCCGGCGAAGGTGACGGTCAGCGTCACCGGCTCGGGGGCGGCTTCGTCGCCACCGGCCTCGGGAGCAGTAGCTTCGGGCGCGGCGCTGTCGGCCGGCGCAGGGGCCGGCTGGACAGTTTCCTCGGGGGCGGGGGCGGCCCCCTCGCCCGCACGGGCCTCGGTCACCAGGGTAAAGCCGATGAAGGCCAGCTCGATGGCGATGATGGCCAGGATGACGATCTTGAGCGGGGTCGGGCACGTGGGCTTCGCGTACATGGGCTGCCTTTTCTAGAACACCACCAGATAGATGATAACGGCCAGTAGTATAACAATGACGGGAATGGTCACTTTCAGGAAGGTGGGAAGGGCGGCCAACGGCCCCGAGGCGGGGGCGCTGTAGTTCGCCCGGCCGCTCATGACCCCGGAAAATCCCACGTCGCTGGCTCGGGAGCCCCGGGGGCGCAGGGGCGCCGGCATGGCGTGGGCCCCGGCCGGGTCCACGGCGCCGTCGAAGCCCTGGCCCGCCCGGCTGCGCCAGGTGGTGCGGGCCTCCACGGTGTCCACCATGGGATCGTGGCGGTCGCGCTCGTCGCGGGAGTAGGCGGAGATCTGGTGGCTCTCGTTGAAGGTGCGGGAATCGATGCTGCCGCGCCCGTCGATGACCTCGCGGTTGAGGGCGCGGCCCCGGCGGGTCTCGGACAGGGCGTCGCGGGAGGCGCGGGCCCGCTCGTAGCTCTCCATGGAAGAGCGGGTCATGTCGTAGCTCTCCTGGGAGGACAGCGGGGGCACCACCCGGGTGCGGCGGGGCGCCGGAGCCGCGGCCGGGGCCGCCGGGGCCGCGCCGCCGCGCTGGGCCCGGCGGGCGGCACGATCGGCCTCGCGCTGGGCGCGATAGGCCTCCTGCTCGCGCTGCTGGGCTGCCAGGGCCTCCTGGCGCGCCAGGCGGTCGGCGTTGCGCTGAGCGGCGCTGGCCGCCGTGGACTGGGCCGCCTGCTGGGAGCGCAGCCGCGCGTTGCGGGCGCGCATCTCGTCTTGGGAGGCGTAGGATTGCAGAATGCTCTCGCGGGAGGGACGGGTGGTTATCTTGCCGCGGGAGCCCGTGGCGGGGCGCGGAGCGGGATCCGCGGGGGGATAATCAGGGGTGCCCGACTGAGCGGCGCGATCGTCTTCGTAGGTTCCCATGGAGATCAACCTCTTGTTCGTCTGTCGTGCGTTTCAAGCTCGTTTGTGGCTGCGCCGACCGCCTCGCGGCGGGCGCGGTTGCTTCCGTTGGAATTCTCAAGCCGATACAGTATAGGGGAACTCGCCGGCGATCTGCGGGAAAACGCCCGCTCTTCGCTAATTTTCTACGGCCGGATGGCCGCTCTCGGCCGCCGTGGGCACCTCAGGCCCTCCTCCTTCATTCCTCCGCAATCCGGGCCGCTTCTGTTTGCACCGTGTCAACAACGGCAACGGTCGGACAACGGAGCCGCCACGGAACGATGGCAATGTGCCGCGAATATGAACCGAGCCGAACAGGCTTCCAACAAATGCCCGATCAGAGCCTATTTCTTACCTTCCCACCCTATGATAGTCCCCGACAGACGGCCCCGGCGCTCCCCTCGCCGCAGCGCCTCCGTACTCCCGCCCGACCGACCCCGCGGAGCCGTCGCTCAGTCGGGGCCCCTCGTGAAAGGAAGCAGGTTATGAAGGCACCGAAGGTTCTGGCGGCATCGCTCACATCCGTGGCGGCCCTGTGCCTGGCCGGCGGCCTCGCCTTCGCCCTGGAGCCCGTCGATCCCGCGACGCGCCCCATGCCCGAGAAGGCCCAGGACACCTCCATCACCAAGCAGGTAGCCTCCATCATCATCTACGAAGACCAGGAAGAGGCCGTGGCCATTGCTACGGAATTCGAAGCCATCCACGACCAGCTGGCCCTCCAGGCCGTGGCCGAACGGGCCCAGCTGGCCCGCGACCACAACCGCACCGATGAAACGGCCACCGCCGACGATTCGGCCGCCGAGGACGCCGCAGCGGCCGAGACCGCCCCGGAAGTGACCGAGGAGGAGGCCGTCGATGTGGAACCCGTGGACGTCGAGCATCCCCTCGAGACCATCTCGCCGGAGGACGTGGCCGAGCCCGATGCCATGGCGGCCGCTACCATCAATGTGAACGGCGACGTCATGGGCTACATTCCCTCCTACGAGACCGCCTCGGCCCCCTCCTCGGGCGCCGGGCTGTGGATGGGCTCCGACAGCACCACCGACGGCAGCTGGGGCTACTTCATCGGTCATAACCCCGGCTCCTTCACCTGCGTCATGACCCTGAAGAACGGCGACCCCGTGACCGTCTGCGACAGCGACGGCAACGCCCGCACCTACTATGTCGTGGACGAGTTCATCGTGCCCGACGACACCTACTGGGAGGACATCCAGTCCCACGTGACCGACTACGGGGAGTCCATCATCCTGCAAACCTGCTGCGGCGACAACGCGCACTACCGGGTGGTCATCGCCAACTGACGCGACCTCCCCTTCCCCCAAGGGCCGTCCGACTCACCCCCACAGCGCGGACGGCCCTTGTTTGCGCCCTCCCACGGTACAATGGGGGCGAACGCACCCCCTCGCGAAAGGAGCCCCATGGCCCGACTTGGCGTCATCGACCTCGGATCGAATTCCGTGCGACTGGTCATCTACGAGGCCCGCAAGGACGCGGCCGCCCCCAAGCCCTTCCGCATCCTCGCCGACGAGAAGAAGATGGCAGGGCTGTCGGCCTACGTCGTCGACGGGCAGTTCAGCGCCGCCGGCATCGAGCGGGCCGCGGCCATTCTCAGCGACCACCTGAAGATCGCCCGCAACCTCTCCTGCGACCGGGTGGACATCTTCGCCACCGCCGTGCTGCGCAACTGCGCGAACTCCGCCTTCGCCGTGGCCGCCATTGAGGAGGCCATCGAGCACCCCATCTTCCTCCTGTCGGGGGAAGAGGAGGCCGACCTCGGCCTGGCCGGGGCCCGCATCGGCCAGGATCTGGGCCGGGGCACCCTCGTGGACATCGGCGGCGGCTCCACCGAGCTGACGGCCTTGAACGAGCACGGGCGGCGCCCCCACCACGGGGCCAGTACGAGCCTGCCCCAGGGCAGCGTGTCCTCCTATGCGCAGTTCGTGGCCGTTATCCTGCCCGAGGCCGCGGAATGCCGGGCCATCGCCGAGGGGTTGCTCTCCCATCTGGATCGCCTGAGCGAGCAGAGCCGCCAGCAGCTGCGCGGCGAGCGCTTCTACGGCATCGGCGGCTCGGTGCGGGCCGTCGTGAAGATGCAGGCCCAGGCCTTAGGGTTACCCGCGAAACCACCGCTCATTAAGCGGGCCGCGCTGGAAGCCCTGTTCGACCTGATGGAAAGCGATCGCGCCGCCTTCGCCCACGGGGCCGTGAAGGCCTGCCCCGACCGCGTGCACACCCTCGTGCCGGGCATGGTCATCCTGCGCACCCTCATGGAGGCCCTCGGGGCCGGCGAGGTGGCCGTGTGCAAGTACGGCATCCGCGAGGGCTACCTCGTGAAGCGCATGCTGAAGGACTAGGAGGCGCCCTGCTCGGCCACGAGGCGACGGGCCTTCTCCATGACAGCCCGCTCGAGCGCGCGGATATCCGGCGGCGTCCAGCTGATGGCGTCGGCGCCGGCGGCGATGGTGGCCGTCACCGAGGCCTCGGTGGGACCGCCCGTGGCGATGATGGGCAGCTCGGGGTAGCGGCCGCGCAGGGCCCTCACCACATCGGTCGTGGCGGCGCCGGCGGCCACGTTCACCATGTTCGCCCCCGCCGCGATCTGGCGGGCGGCCACGGCGTCGTCGGCGCAGACGGTCACCACCACCGGCACGTTCAGCCGCTCGGTGAGGGCGCTCACGGTTTCCACGGGAATGGAGGTGTTCACCACCACGGCGGCCACGCCCTGCATCTCGGAGTGCAGCGCCACCTCCACGCAGCGCTCGCCATGGGTGATGGAGCCGCCCACGCCGTTGAGCACCGGGCGCTGGGAGGCGGCCACGAGGGCCTGGGTGATGGCCGGCTGGCAGGTGAAGGGGTACACGGCCAGCACCGCATCGGCGTTGCAGTGGCAGATGACGGCCAGATCGGTGGAGAAGACGAGCGAGCGGATGCGGCGCCCCTGGAGGAAGATGCCCGGGGCCTCGCGGATAACCGCGGGCACGGCCAAATCGGCGGCGAATATGGGGGTCGGCTCGTGCATGGGTCTCTCCCGTCGTCTCTTCAGGGCCGTCAAGCAAACTTGTTAAGTGTAACAGGGGAAGTCGGCCTGGTGCCCCGCGGCTCGGCCCGGTGGCCCGATCCGTTGCCGAGCCGTCGCGCCCGCAACCTTCTGCGGAGAATTCCCCGCTCCCAACGGTGACCGGAGCGCTTATCGGATACCCTTCCCCTAGAGTCCGTTCCCCTCAACCGTTAGGAGCTGCGCCATGAACGTTGTATGCCTGGACCTGGAAGGCGTGCTGGTGCCGGAGATTTGGATCGCCTTCGCCGAGGAGGCGGGCATCCCCGAGCTGCGCCGCACCACCCGCGACGAGCCGGATTACGACAAGCTCATGGCCTGGCGCCTCGGCATCCTGGCCGAGCACGGCCTGGGTCTGGCCGACGTGCAGGCCACCATCGCGAAGATCGAGCCCATGGAGGGCGCCCGGGCCTTCCTCGACGAGCTGCGCTCCCTCACCCAGGTCATCATCATCTCCGACACCTTCGAGCAGTTCGCCCGGCCCCTCATGGAGAAGCTGGGATGGCCCACCCTGTTCTGCAACGAGCTGATCGTGGCCGAGGACGGCACCATCACCGACTTCGCCATGCGCTGCCCCGAGAGCAAGCTCACCACGGTGCGGGCGCTCCACTCCTGCGGCATCGAGACCATCGCCGCCGGCGACTCCCACAACGACCTGGGCATGATCTTGCATTCCAAGGCCGGCTTCCTGTTCCGCTCCACCGATGCCATCAAGACGGAGCACCCCGAGCTGCCGGCCCTGGAAACCTACGACGAGCTGCTGGCCGCCATCAAGGCCGCCCTGTAGGTGGAAGAGGCCCTGCTGGAAATAATCGCTGCGCTGAAGGCGGGCGAGGACGTTGACGGCGCCTGGTTGGACAAGCTCGTGCGCCGGCACAACCGCGCGGCCCACGACAGCACGCGCCAGGTGGCGAAGCGGCGCCTGCTGCCGTTCTACCTGCGCGTGAAGGCCGAGGAGCCGGAGCGCTGGGCGATGTGGAACGTGAGCGCCGCGGAGGATGCGGCCTTGGTGCGGCTGCTCCAGGCCAAGCCGCGGCGCACCGCCTCGGGCGTGGCAACGATTACCGTGCTCACGAAGCCCTGGCCCTGCTCGGGGGCGTGCGTCTTCTGCCCCAGCGACATCCGCATGCCCAAGAGCTACCTGGCCGACGAGCCCGCCTGCCAGCGGGCCGAGCGCTGCTGGTTCGACCCCTTCCTCCAGGTAGAGGCGCGGCTGCGGGCGCTCACGGCCATGGGGCACGTCACCGACAAGGTGGAGCTCATCGTGCTCGGGGGCACCTGGAGCGACTACCCCGAGGCCTACCAGCGCTGGTTCATCGGCGAGCTGTTCCGCGCCCTGAACCTGCCCGATAACGAACGGGCAGCCGAGGCCGCGGCGCGCCGGGCCCGCTACGAGGCCCAGGGCCGCCCACGCGAGCGCGACGAGCTGGCGGCCCTGACCGCCCCGCTACAGGCGCGCATCGACAACGGCGAGCTCACCTACAACGAGGCCTGGAAGCTGCTGTGGGGCACCGACCCGGCCTGCGGCTCTGTCGACGCCCGCAGGGGCGGGGCCATGCCCCCTCCGCCAGCCGCAGCCCCGCGCCCGTGCGGGGACGACGGGCCCACCGCGGGGAACGCCCCCGCGCCGGAGCCGCAGGACCTCTCCTGGGAGGATCTCGCGACCCTGCACCGCGCCAACGAGGAGGCGGCCAAGCGCGTCGTGGGGCTCGTGGTGGAGACGCGGCCCGACCTGGTCACGGCCGCCAGCTGCCGCACCCTGCGGGCCCTGGGCTGCACCAAGGTGCAGATCGGCATCCAGAGCCTGAGCGACGAGGTGCTCGCGGTCAACGGCCGCGCCCTCACCGCCAAGCGTATCGCTTGCGCCATGGCCCTGCTGCGCCTGTTCGGCTTCAAGAGCCACGTGCACTTCATGGTGAACCTGCTCGGCGCCACGCCCGCGGCCGACGTCGCCGACTACCGCCGTCTCGTCACCGACCCGGCCTTCCTTCCCGACGAGGTGAAGCTGTACCCCTGCTGCCTCGTGGCCAGCGCCGCGCTCACCGACCGCTTCCGCGACGGTGCCTGGCACCCCTATACGGAAGAGGAACTCGTGGGGGTGCTCGCGGCCGACGTGCTGGCCACGCCCCCCTTCACGCGCATCTCCCGCATGATCCGCGACATATCGGCCACCGACATCCTCGTGGGCAACAAGAAGACGAACCTGCGCCAGGTGGTGGAAGCGGCCGTGGCGGAGGCGGGCGAGCCGGCGCGGGAGATTCGCAGCCGGGAGATCTCCGTGGAGGGGGCCGATACCGAGACGCTTTCCCTGGAGACCATTACCTACGCCACCACCGTGAGCGAGGAGCGCTTCCTCCAGTGGACCACCCCCACGGGCAAGATCGCCGGCTTCCTGCGCCTATCGCTGCCCCGGGAAGAGGCCTTGGGGCTGATAGCCGCCGACGGCCATGGGCGATCAGCTGCCTTCCCCGCCCCGGGCGAGTCCGTGGGCGCCGTGGCCGCGGATGACCGCGATCGCCCGAACAGCTTCCCCGCCCCGGACGAGGCCCCACTACCAGCGACCACGAACCGCCCCGGGCAGGCGGGCAGCTTCCCCGTCCGGGGCGAGGCCATGATTCGCGAGGTGCACGTGTACGGGAAGGTGGCCGCCCTGCACCGCACCGGCGAGGGGACCCAGCATCTGGGCCTCGGGCGGACCCTCGTGGAAGAGGCCTGCCGCCAGGCAGCGGCTGCGGGCTTCACGGCCGTGAACGTCATCAGCGCCGTGGGCACCCGCGCCTACTACCGCCGCCTCGGCTTCACCGACGCCGGCCTCTACCAAAGGCGCGATCTCCCATGAGCTACGACAGCGATACCCTCCGGCGCCTGAGCGCCCTCACGACCGACTTCTATGCCCGTAAGGCCGCCTCGTTCTCGGCTACGCGCCAGGCTCCCTGGGACGGTTGGGACCGGGCGCTGGCCGCCGTGGCCGAGGCCGACCCCGCCCTGCTCGCGGGGCCCTTGCGCCTGCTCGATGTGGGGTGCGGCAACCTGCGCTTCGAGCGGTTCCTCGCCGAGCGCTCAACAGGCCCGCTGTCCGTCATCGCCCTGGACAACTGCGACCCCCTCGTCTCAACAGCTTCCCCGGCCCCTGCAACCGCCGAGATCGACTTCCGCTCCCTCGACATTGCAACCGCCCTCATCGACGGCGATCTGGAGCGCCACCTTCCCCAGAATTCCTGCGCCATGGCCGTGGCCTTCGGGTTCATGCACCACCTGGCCGCGCCGGCCCAGCGCCGCGCCCTGTTGGACGGCCTCGCGGGAGCCGTGCGCCCCGGTGGCTTCGTCCTGGTGTCGTTCTGGCAGTTCCTGCGCGACGAGCGCATCGCCGCCAAGGCCGCAGCCGCCACCGACCATGGAAGAGCGGCCCTCGGCCTGCCCGCCTTCGCCCCGGGCGACTACCTGCTCGGCTGGCAGCATGCCGAGGACGTCTACCGTTTCTGCCACCACGCGACCGACGAGGAAATCGACGGCCTGATCGCCAATCTCTCGCTGCCCTGCCGCGAGATCGCCCGCTTCTCGGCCGACGGCAAGAGCGGCGACCTCAACTGCTACGTTGTGCTGCGGCGCCTCCTGTGAACTTTCCGCAAACGGCGCCTCGCCGCGATCGCGGCCCGCGTCATCTGCTAAGGTAGCGCCCATGACACGCACCCCCGACACCCCAGCCGTCGCCCGCCGTCGCGAGCGCGAGCAGCGCACCATCTCCCAGATGGTGGCGGTCTACTGCGCCGGAAACCACGATCGCGCGAACCGCACCGAGACGAGCCACAGCGGCGAGCCCATCTGCCCCGATTGCAAAACCATCGACGAGTACTGCGTGCGCCGCACCGAACGGTGCCGTTCCATGGCCCACAAGACCAGCTGCGAGGCATGCGGCAACCACTGCTACGCCCCCGCCGAGCGCGAGCGCATCCGCGCCGTCATGCGCTACGCCGGCCCCCGGATGATGCTCCACCACCCCGTGGCTGCCATCCGTCATCTCCTGGGGAAATAGCCGCCGAGCACCGCCCGGGCCGCAGGCCCTAAGCCAGCCCCCGCAGATGCCGATGGAAGGCCTCACGCGTGGCCGTGCTCCGCTGACGGCTGACTGGCAGGCGCTCGCCCGTGGAGAGGGCGATGGTCTTGCCGTCCACCCAATCGATGTAGTTCATATTCACGAGAAAGCTCATGTGGCTGCGCACGAAGCAGCCGGGCAGGCGCTCCTCGAATTCCGAGAGCTTGGCGTAGGTCTCCACCGTGCCGTCTACCATGTGCACCGACACCTTCCGACGGTTGCTCTCCAGGTAGATGATCTTCCCCACCGGCAGCCGGCGCACCACGCCGCCCGAGGTGACGGGCAGATAGCTGCTCGTGCGCGAGGCCAGCCGTTCCAGGGCCTTCCCGAGCGCCGCATGGAGCTGCTCGGATTTCACCGGCTTCAGAAGGAAATACACGTGGGAGGTCTCGTAGACCGGCGTGCAGTACTCCGGATAGCCCGTAACGTAGATCACCTGGGTGGCGCAACCCTCGGGAAAGAGAGAAGCCACCGCCTGAATGCCATCGGCGAAACGGCCGGGCGCCTCGCCGACGCGCACGTCCATGAGGCAGATATCCACCGGCCCATGCGTGGCCTGGTAGGCGATGAGGTCCTCGATGCTGGTGAAACTCTGCACCTCGAAGCCGTCGGCTACCGGGCATTGCGCGATGAGGTCCAGTAAAATATCGCACTGACGCGGATCGTCGTCCACAACGGCCAAGGTGTACACAGGTCGATCTTCCTCACTCATAGCTTCGTTCCAATTCAACGGCGACCGCGTGCATCCAGCGCGACGACGCCATGTTCCACATTATCGCAAAAGCGCGCGGGGCGCTCGGGCCCATGTCACAATCAGTCGCATCGGGGTAACAAAATGCAGGGACCCCTCCGCAAACGGGCTGGGAACGCCCCCCCCCCCGAGCCCGTTTCGCGCCTTTCGCCTCGTCGCCGCTGCAAGTTATGGCGACAGCGACGCCAAAAGTTTCAAGGCGGTTGAGCCGACCGCGCCGCAGCCGTACCTTAAGGCCGTATGCGCGGACCGCCTCCCGGCCGCGCGAGAGAGAACCGGAGGCCGGCGCATCGCACCCTGGCGGTGCGTCAACGATCAAATGGAGAAAGGAAGGTTCCATGTTGCGAGGAAAACTCATGTGCGCCGGCTGCGCCGTGGCCTTGGTCGTGGGTCTCGTGCCCGTGGCCGCTTGGGCCACGGCCGAGGAGGGCGACGGCCCGAGCGAGGTGGCGGCCCTGCAAACCGCGACGAACGACAAGGTCGAAGAGATCACGGCGACCGGCAGCGTCGACGCGACCCCGACCGACGACGCGACGGCTGAGGGCAACCCCGTCATAGCCGAAGGCGACGATGCGGGCAACGGCGCTCCGACGGATCCCGACGGAGCCGATGGAGACGAGACCCCGAACGAGGGTACTGGAAAGGCCGACGGCGCCGGCACCGAGGGGCCCGATGGCGATGGCGCCGAGGATGGCGCAGACGACCAGGCCGACCCCATGGACCCCGCCAACATCGCCGATAAGAACACCACCCCCGACACCGAGAACGATGCCGATGAGGGCGGGGAGGATTCCGACGAAGCCATCGATACCGAGGACGAGACCGATGGGATCACCTACGACGACGTGGAAGTGATCAGCGCTGGAACCTACACCTTCTGGACGGGCGAAGGCCGAGGAGTGGTGGGAGACAGCCTCTTCGATCTCAACGATGCCGGCTGGGACTTCTTCAATGACGAACCCTTCGCGGACTACGTGGTCAGCGTCACCTCGAGCAACCCCGCCGTTCTCGCCATTACCCAGGAGAACAACCCCTCCGACCCCTTTGCCTTGTATTACGCCGAGGCACTCAAGCCCGGAACCGCGACCGTGACCTTCACCCTGAAGGACAAGGCCCCGGTCAGCTGCACGGTCACGGTGAAATCCTACGACGAGGCCCCGTACCAGAACCTCAAATTCTCGAAGAAGACCCTCACCCTGACCGTCGGCACGAGCAACTGGATCGGCGAGTTTCTGCAGGAGCTCGTATCTGAATCTGCCCTGGCTTCCGTGAACTGGTCTGCCGGCATAACCTCCTCCGACGAGAATATCCTGAGTGTCCAGGCCAACGATCGAACGACGGTCGCGGCTCTGCGCCCCGGCATCGCCACCCTGAGCCTGTACTTCTACAATCCGGAGAAGGAGGAATGGACGTTCACCGACACCATGAAGGTGACCGTCACCTCCCCCTCGGCCATCGCCGGCACGACGCCCTCCTCCGATATTGCGGGCAACATCATTTCCTCCAACGGAGATCTCGACGTCCTGGTGCAGGACGAGGGCGTGCGCCTCGACGTGAAGGTCAAGAAGGATAGCGAGCTGACAGCGGCGCAGCAGCGGGGGCTCATCCTGGTGAAGGACGTCACGGAGGCCGATCGCGCCATTCCCATCGACCTGAGCCTGATCGATCAAGAGGGCAACCTCATCCACGGCGGCGAAGAGGGCTACGTCTTCCCCTACGCCGTGCGCCTGAAGCTGGAAGGTACGCTTGCCGAGCTGGATCCGGCCACCATCCAGGTGTTCTATCTGAGCGACGAGGGTCGTCCCGAGAACATCACCAGTTGGGTTGAAGGGGGCTACCTGTACATCGTCGCCGATCACTTCTCCCAGTATGTGGTGACCGGTGATCTCAAGGCCGGCACGGGTGCCACCACCGCGCCGACCCAGCAGGTCGGCAACAAGGACGCCAGCGGCTCTGCGAAGCAGACCGTGACCGCCCGGGCCACCAGCGTGCTGCCCCAGGCCGGCGACGATGCCATCGGGATCATCCCCGCCGTGGCCCTGAGCGCCGCTGCGGCCGGCGCCGCCCTCTACCTCACCCGCCGCCGCATGACCGCGGAACAGTAGCCCTTCGGCAGACATCCTTCCGCCAGAGCCGGCCCAACCTCCCATGGGCCGGCTCTTTTTCTTACGAGAGACGGTTTTGCCATCGATCGGGAGGGGCCCAAGCCCTAAACAAGTAAAGCACCGACGATGGTGTAGGTGGACACCATGCCAGTGCTTTGCTGCTTGATAGGGTATATGCTTGACTATTTTATGTCAATCACTTCCCGCTTCTTGTTCACAAAAAGAAGCCTGCGTATCTGCCTAATAATGGCAGCCTGCTTGCGCAGCTCATGTTCGACTTTGGAGTCGGGTGCTCCAAGTGGCACCTCCCTCATAGATGCTCACAAGAAATCGAGTGGCGAAAACGAGAGAAGAGCAGCGACGGAAACCCTGTGAGCTATGGAGCGCCGAGACCAGGCCGCTAAAGGTGGTCCCGCAGCGAGTTTTTACCGGAGAGATACCAGAAGTTCCAAGGTCATTGAATCCTGCCAGGCGCTTCCGTACCTTGATGTGATTGCGCGGGGCGGCGCCCTTCCGGCCGCTCCGCGCAAGAGAGGAAGACCGCCGCGCGGCCCCTGGGGAAACCGCGCCGACAACCGAAGGAGAGCGAATGAGACGACCAACCCTGAGGGGCCGGGCCCTGCGTATCGCCTGCGCCGCCGCCCTCGCCGCTGGCATCGTGCCCGCAGCCGCCTGGGCCGGCGACCCCAACCCCACCGCCGACCCCCTCGAGTTCACCGAAGAGGTGAAGGAGGGAAATGCCGCAGAGTCCGTCCCCGAACCGAACGCGGCCGAAAACGAGGCGACGTCCCCTGATGCCGATGACGGCAGCAGCACCATCACCAACGCGACCGACGCCCATGCGAAGAACGCGAGCGAAAGGGAAGCCCGCGCCACCGGCGAATCAACCGACAAAGAAGCAACGGTAACCCCGCAAAACCCCGCTGCCCCGTCGACGGAAGAGACGGCAGGGGCCGCGCCGAGCGCAGAGGCAACCGCCCCCACCTATGAGCTTACCCTGGACGCCTCCACCGTCGATGTCATCCTCTACCGATGCCCGGTTTGCAGCTCGGCAGCCAACGCCGATAGATACCACCCCAGCGCATCTTCCGGAGACGTTCGTTATCGAATTACCAGCTCTGATGGCTCCCGCTTGGGAGAATACGAATTCACATGCCAGATCGCCGGTATCACGGACTACCTGGGGTACGAGGGCCATGGACATGAGGGAGCGCTGAATCTATCCGTCTCCACTCCGGGCGAAAGCGAAGCGACGATAGCCTTAATGGAGGCAGAAACCGGAAGCGTCCTCGCCACTGCTCCCATCACGATCAATGGCGTCGTCTCCCCCGAAAAACCAACCTTCACACCCGTAGCCAACCCTTTCACGGTGCTCGACAAAGATAGATACCTGGACATTTACGATATCTTCGAGGGAAACCCCTCTGCCAGAGCACTCCTCTTCGCATCCCATCATGAGAATAACGCAGGCGAGCTCATAGCCGATTTCTCCGTCAGCGACCCGACAATTATGTGTCCGGCTTCCCTAAACGGCTGGGGCGTGCGCGGGCTCAAACAGGGCACCGCCACCGTCACCATGACCCTCGCAACGGGAGAAATTTACACCAACACCGTCACGGTCAAGCAGTGGAGCGACCTTGATTATAGCCAGCTGAAATTCACAGAGAAAGAGCTTGTCCTCCAATCAGGCGAATCATTTGGGAACACCCACTTGTTCAGCTACGGCATTACTGGCCAAGAGGCCGCGGGGCACTCCTTCTACATCGCAACTTCCGACGATAGCGTTCTCCACTACCCCTTCCCCAAGGACGAGCCCATCACGGGCGACGGCGGCGGAGTTCGGCTGACAGCCTGCAAGCCTGGAACAGCAAAGCTCTACCTGTACTTCTACAACCCCGTCACCGAGGAGAGCATCCTAACCGACACCATGACGGTAACCGTGAAGGCCCCCGATACAACGGCCGGATCGACTCCCGATTCCGCATTCTCGGGAAACATCATCTCATCAGGGAATGCGGACGATATCGTAAAGCAAGAGAAGCTCTCCCTTTCCACGGACTTGAAGCCGCTTGACACACTCACGGCCGATCAGCGCGCAGGCCTGCTCGAAGTCGTGAACGCCGCCAAGGGCGAGAAGGCCATTGCCGTGGATATCAGCCTGGTTCGCCCCGATGGCACGGCCTTCGACGAATACGATGATCTGGATGGCTCTTTCACCTTCACCGTCCGCCTGAAGCTCGAGGGGGAGCTGGCCTCTCTCGATCCGAGCACCCTGCGCACCTACCGCATTCACGAGAATGGCGGCATGGAACCCATCACCTGCTGGGTGCACGAGGGCTACCTCTATATTTCCACGAACCATTTCTCGCCCTACGCCATCGTGGGCCAGGCGAAGAGCGCTGGCGGCAATGGGTCTCAGGGCGGAAACGGCTCGGGATCTAACGGTTCCCAGGGGGACAACATGACGAATGTCTCCGATAAGGGGGCTTCAAGCCCCACGGCCGACGCGGGCTCGAAGGGCTCTGCCGCTACGGCGACTTCGCGCACGCCCCTCGCCCAAACCGGAGACGCTCTGGCTCCTCTCGCGGCGATTCTCGCCCTTGGCGCCTCTGGGGCGGTCGCGGCGATCGCGCTCGCCCGGCGCCGCCTGAACCGCCGGTAATTCCCATCATCGTCGCTGCAGCGGCCCCGCCGGCCGCAGCGCCATCCCCATTCAGCTACATGAGGGCTGCCCTTTCCGAGAGCAGCCCTCTGAGCATCTTGCACCTATTGAGAAGGAGGACATCATGACCCTAGCCGCCCTGAGCCGCCTGCGCGCGCTTCCCACCATCGCGCTGGCCCTCATCCTAGCCGTGGCGCTCGCCGGCTGCTCCGCATCGGAGCCTGCCGACAAGACCGCCGCTCCCGCCCCCGCCGAAGAGCCGGCAACTCCCGAAGCCCCCGTTGAAGAAGAGGCCGAGGAGCCGGAGCCGGAAGCCCCCGCCATCGACAAAACGCAACTGGTGACAACGGTGACCGAGTACTTCGACGGCATGGATGAGCCCGTTGTCTCGAAGGCCACCTATGGCGACGACGGCCGCATCCTGACCTACGGCAACGGCACCGAAGAGCGGGCGTGGACCTACGACAATGAGGGTCGCATCCTAACGGAGCGCGTCATCGCAGAATCCGAAATGGCCCCGCAGGATCGCCTGACCACCTACACTTACGGTGCCGACGGTGCTCTCGCCGAGACCCTCGTGGAAGATCATGCGCCCGCTGTGTACATCAATGCAGAAACGGGCGAAATGGGAACCGACCCCGCCTTGGGAGAACTGATGCAGGAGGCAGGGGAAAGCTCTCGTACCCAGTGGACATTCTCAGAGGATGGCAAAGAGAAGAAGGGCGAGACCTTCACCCTCGATGGAGCCCCCGTCGAAAGCGCCATCTATTATTACGACGAGGATGCCCGCACCGCCTACGACACATTCTCCACCGACCCCCGGTTCCTGGGCCAAATAACCCCCTCAGCGCACCCCATTCGCACGGAATCCTTCGATGCCGAAGGCAACAAGATCGGTGAAAGTAGCATCACCTACGATGCCAACGGAAACAGGACATCCACCAAGGACGTCAGTAACGGCGCGACCTACGAGCTCACTTCTACTTACGATGAGGAAGGGAACCAGACTTCCTCCACCTATAGCGAAGACGGCATCAATATGAGCAGCGAAACTACCTGGACTTACGATAAAGCAGGGCGGCCGATTTCCTCGAAAACAACCTACAGCGAGAATCCCGATCCGCAAATGGAATTCTTCACCTACGATAGCAAGGGCCGCCTGAAGGCCACGGTGTCCCTGGTGCCCATGATGGGGTATGACGAGAACGGCAATCCTACCGTCGAAGAGGCCATGGTGAACTGCACCGTATACGATTACCTCGTCGACAACGAGGAGCTTTCCGCAACGCCGCAGCAGCTCATGGATGAGGTTCGGGCGCAGGCCGCCTAGAAAAGGCTCGCAACCCAGCCCACTGAGCGCACCGTTCCATCGAACGGCATCGCACCTTAACCCCCAAGCCGCCCCTTCCCCATGTTCGCACGGGGAAGGAGCGGCGTTCGTTTTCCAGAGACCCGTCGGCCTACCGTCCCACCAGATCCCGCGCTCCCTCCAGGTAGCGGTGGGCCTCGGCGTAGTCGCCGCCGTCACAGAGGGCGCGCACCACCGACTGATGGTTGCGCAGGTCGTGGCGCAGCCGTGCCGTGTCGTCCAGGAGCCGCTGCATGGCCGCCAGCTCGCCGAGGTAGGACCCCACTTGCGCCTCCAGCAGCGCCGCTTCCATCTCTGCGCGACGCTGCCTGAACGAGCGGTCCATTTGCACGAACAGCAGCACATCGGCCGCCACGCAAAGTCCGAGCAATGCCGCCAGCGTGACCATATAGGCCCCTTCCCCCTCTGTCACATCGAAGGCGATCCACACCATGGTGTAAATGAGCATCATCTGAATCAAGGGGAACAAAGCAGCCCACCGAAGCCACGCCGTCCCATGCTTTGCCCCCGCAGAATCTTCCTCAAGGGGAAAGAAGCGGAGACAGAGCCAGCGAAGCCCGTTCATGATAAACGCAAGCGCCACCATTTCCGCGACCACGCTGGCCATGAACTGATGAGCATGGATGAATGCCAAATGGTTGTCCATGATCTGAAGGCCCGTAAGGCCCATCCACACCACGGCCGCCACCAACTCGGCCGCCGTCTGCATGGACATGCATAGCACGCAGATCACGATGCGACGAAGCAAGCGCCCCCGGAGCAGCAGAAGAGGAATCACAAGAGAGCCAACAGTGCCGATGACAATACGCAACGGGACAGGATAAAGGGGCTTGAGGAACAGCGTCACCGCCTGGTAAACGATCTCCACGGTCCAGAACGTGCGCGCCGAGCGGGGCGGCAAGACCCTTGTCATCAGCGCCAGGTAGACGAACTGCGCCGACAGGCCGCAGAAGGCGTTGACGAAGAGGTTCTCCGGGGAGAGCAGCAGGGCGACCGCCTCCATTACAGCACGTCCCCGACCGGCTCCAAGTCATCCGCAAGGCGCGATGGCGCCGAGGCGGTGACCGCGCCAGCGTTGGCTCTCATCGCTGCGGGAGCAGTCGCGTTGCCCACACGCATGAGAACCGTGGCGCAAAACACATCATCGCCCTCTATCTCGCATTCCAGCGTGCCGCCATGGCGCTGGGCAATACCGGAGATGATGGACAGCCCCCATCCGTGGGCGTCGCTCCAGGTGCGCCGACGGCGATGGGACTGCCGCTCAGATTCCTCCCAGGCAATGCGGTCGGCCTCGGCAATGCTGTTGCGAGCCTCTATGACCAAATGGCCCTGACGCACATGGGAGCGTAGCGACACGAAGGGCTCGATCCGCTCCTCAGTCGCGCCCGCTGTAGCGGCATCTTCGCCGCCCGCTCCCACCGCAGTCGCCTCGCTTTCCCGCGATCGCAGGGCGGCGGCCAGCCCGTTGTCCGCCAGATTCGCGATCACGGCGCACAGTTCCACCGCCGGCACGCCCACATCGTAGGGAATCTCCAGGGAAAACTGAGACCGCACGCCGGCGTCCTCGCAGGCCTTCGCCTTCATGGTGGCCACGGCATCGGCCGAGCGGTGCTCGCACAGGCGATAGGCCGTCGAGCCCATGAGATTCACCGCCCGGGAGAGCCGCTCCTGGGCCGCAACCTCCTCCTTCTCCCGCAGCTGTCGCACCGCCTCCTCAACTTCCGCCGCCACTTCGCGCCGCAACGCCATGATGTCCTCCATGTCGGCGGTGATCTGCTCGCGATAGGCCACCTGCACGCGCTCCTGCTCCTCCAGCATGCGCACCCGCTCGCGCAGAATGTCGGCTTCCTGGGTCTTGCGCACTTCGCGGAACAGCTGAAAGTCTACGGGGATGCTGGCCAGCGCGAGCAGCCCCACCGCCCATAGGTATCCCTCGGGAAGCTGCAGCCGCACAATCCAGATGGCCGACACCACCACCATGACAAGCTGACTGGCCGGATACAGGAAAAATGCGACGCGACGGAGAATCGAACGGTTCATAAGCGAGACCTTTCTCGGAATGGGCGGAAACGGTAACGGGACGACACGGGGAATGGGGAACGGTTGCATGGCGAAGAGCACACGGTTGCGGCGATTCTCGCGAAAGCGCAGATCGCGACAAGCGGTGCAGCGGCAACGCCTCACGAAGAGCGCAGCGGCTCGACCACCTCCTCGAGGTAATCGCGGGCCGCAGCGTATTCCCCGCGCTCGCAGAGCGTTCCCACGACCGACTGGTGGTTGCGCACGTCGTGGCGCAGCCGCGCCGTATCGTCCAGCAACGCCTGCACGGCCGTCGATTCGCCCAGGTAGCCCGACAGCCGCTCTTCCAAAAGCGCCGCCTCCAGCTCGGCGCGACGGCTTTCCGCCGAGCGGCTTATCTGCACGAACAGGAACGCGTCCACCGCGAAGGCAAAGGCCAGCAGGGCCAGGGCAACCCCCACATAGGACGCCTCCCCGCGCGTGAGGTTGAAGGAGACGGTGAGCAGGATGAACACGAACGGCACCTGCAGGATCGGCAGCAGGGCGATACGGCCGAGCCACGAGGGGCCCGAGCGGCCGACCGTCGCCGGGGCCGTGTCATCGGGGAAGAAGCGACGGCAGAGCGCCGCGACGGCCAGCAGCCCCGGCACCATCACCGAACCGTACCCGATGGCCGCGCACAGAAGGAAGGCCTCGCTGTGGGCCAGGGCCAGCGATGCGTCCATGACCTCCAAGCCGGTCAGCTGCAGCCAGACCACGGCACTCACCAATTCACTGGCGGCCATGAGCACCATGCCGATGGCGCACACGACGACGCGCCGCACCACGGGCCCCGACAGCAGCAGAACCGGCAAGAGCACCGACAGCGCGATGCCGATGACCCCCGTGACCAGCGGCGGCAGCACGATTCTCAGCAATGCCAGGGGCAGGGAGACAGCGGCGATGGCGGCCCAGTAGCGCACCTTCGATTTCGGGGGCATGGCGCGCTGAATCAGCCACGAGTACAGCAGCTGAATGGGCCATGCGCAGCACAGCGCCCGAAACAGATTCTCCGGCATGGCGATCGTCGCCAGAAAGCCGTCCATGAAACCCCTCCTCGAACATTTTCCGCACCTTCATCCTGCGAGACGCCGCGCCCCTCCCCCGCGCCGGCGCCCTCAACCGGCTCGCCTTCCCAGAGCACGCGCCCCGACTCCCTCAAGTCCCTTGGCCCGAGCGAGCCCTAGGGACCCAACAGCCCGCGGGCCCCTTCCAAATACTCTTGGGCCTCCCGGTACTCCCCCTGATCGCAGAGGGCCCGCACCACGGACTGATGATTGCGCACATCGTGGCGCAGCCGCGCCGTATCGTCCAGCAACGCCTGCACAGCCGCCGATTCGCTCAGGTAACCCGACAGCCGCTCTTCCAGAAGCGCGGCCTCGATGGCCGCCCGCTGGCTTTCGGATGAACGCCGAATCTGCAGGAAGAGCAGTGCGTCCACGCCCGCGCACAGTCCCATGAGGGCCACGGACGCGATAACGAAGGAAGGGTCGCCCCGCGTGATGTTGAAGCAGATGCCCAGAACGACGAATATGAGCGGCACCTGCAACAGAGGGAAGAGCGCGAGCCGGCGCATCCAAAGAAGCGACAGGGCCTGCACCGCCCGGCCGTTCCGGAGCGCCGCATCATCGGGAAAGAAGCGGTGCACGATGCGCCCCATTCCGATCATGGCGGGCGTCATCACGAGCCCGTAGCCCACCACGCCCATGAAGATGAAGAGCCGGGCATTGGCGAGGGCCATCTGCTCGTTCATCATGTCGAGGCCGGTGGAGGAAATCCAAATGCCAGCGCCCACCAGCTCGGCCACCGCCATGAGCACCATGGCCAGCGAGCACACAATGATGCGCCGCGGCAACGAGCCGCTCAGAAGACAGACCGGAAGCACCACCGACTGGAAGATGCCCAGCAACGCGCGAATGTCGGGCGGATAGAGCGGGCGGAACAATATGAGCCCGAGGGACACTGCGATCACCGTGACCCAGTAGACCCGTTTCGATTTCGGCGGAATGATGTAGGCGAGCAGACCGTCGTAAAGCATCTGGATGGGCATAGCCATGGCATACCCCGTGAAGAGGCACGCCGGCGAGAAGATCGTAGACAGGATGTCGTGCATGGCCCCTCCCGATTAGGATGACGATCCTACTCAGTATATCCCTGACAAATCGTCAACACGTAACCGAGAGTTACAATGAGGCACCGCGCGGGCCGCACGGGAATACGGCAACGCCATCCCATGGATCCCCATGCACCCATACCCCCGCAGCCGCCTGAGTTGCCGTCGGCACGTTGCCCCGCCAGGCCGCCTAGCGTCCCAGATGCGCCAGCAGCCCCTCGCAGCCGGCGAGCACGTCGTCGTAAGTGGTCTCGAAATCGCCTGTGTACCAGGGGTCGGCCACATCGCGCGTAGAGCCGGCGAACTCCAACAGCTTGTGAATCTTGCCCTCGGGATCGCCCCCGAGCATCCGGTTCGTGTTGCGAATGTTCGCCTCGTCCATGCCGATGATCAGGTCGTAGCCGTCGTAGTCGCCCCGCGTGAGCTGCCGGGCCCGCTTGGCCTGAAAGCCGCCGACGCCATGGGCCCGCAGCATCCGCTGGGTACCGGGGTGCACGGGATTGCCGATCTCCTCCGTACTCGTCGCCGCCGACTCAATATGGAACTCATCGGCCACCCCGCGGGCGGCCACCATATCCTTCAGCACGAACTCAGCCATGGTGGATCGACAAATGTTCCCGTGACAGACGAACAGAACGCGATGAGGAGTCTGGGCCATGGCGAAATCCTTTGTGAACGAAGATGACCTCCCCATTTTCGATGAGTTTTCCAATTTCCGTGCTAGAATCTCGGCCACGTGCCGGCAGAGTCCGCGCGGGCGGTGCTTCGAGAGATTGGAGTGCTGCCATGGAGAGTATTCTTTTTGCCGCTGCGGCGGTCGCCACAATAGTAGGCTTTCTTTTGGAGGTCTGGCGGGAGTTGAAACCCACGCGAACGGATGACGAAGGGAGAAAGAGAAAGGGCCAGCGCTAACTGACCCTTCATTTCGACTATACCTGCGCCGCCCGTGAACCCTGAGTTTTGCCGCTGAGGAACGGGCTTTGCTGGTACGGTCCTATTATAGCTCTTTGCGAAGCACTTGGGAACCGCCCCGACCACGTCCTCCAGATTTTTTAGGCGATCCGCGCCTCGGAAAAACAGGTCTTGGCCCACAAAATCCAAGCAACCTCGTCGAAACCCAGAAAGCGTAGCTGCAGTGCTTCCGCCTATCTTCCGCCTATTCCCCGGTAAGGCGGTCGGCGAACTCGTCCAGGTAGGCCTCGGCCCGCTCGTACTCGCCCCGCTCGCAGAGGGCCTCCACCACCATGCGGTGGTTGCGCAGGTCGTGGCGCAGGTGGGCCGTCTCGCCGAGCAGGGCCTGCACCCGCTCCGAGCGCCCGAGGTAGTCGCCCACCCGCTCCTCCAGCACGGCGGCCCGCACCTCCTCCTGGGCCTGGGCCACCGAGCGGCCGATCTGGACGAACAGCAGCACGTCCACGGCTAGGCACAAAATGCCGAGCAGCGAAACGATGCCAACCGACCCCTCCTTCCAGTGGAGCACATCGAAGCCGATCTCCACCACGACGAAGAACAGCGTGAACTGAAGCACGGGAAACCACAGGTACTTGAGCACCCAGGCGGAGGGAATGCCGCGCGATCCAGTTGCACGAGAGGTCTCAGTCGGCAAAAACCGATGAACTAGCCATCGGATACCCGCCGCCAGGAGGAACATCGTTCCCCCGTGCCCGACAATCAGCGTAATCAGGTAAACCGGTAAATAGCTCACGAGCACATTGTTATCCACCACGCCCAACCCTGTGATGGACACCCACCCCACCATGCACACCAGCTCGGCCACCGTCTGGGCGACACCGGCCAGGGCGCACACGAAAACACGGGTGAAGAGCGAACCGCGCAGCAGGGGAATGGGCAAAAAGACCCCGACGGTCACACTGGCCGCGAGCCGCGGCAATGCGGGCATGACCGGTTTCAGGAACATGAAGAATGCCGTGCAGACAAGCTCAACGAACCAGAACACTTCCTTCGATCGCGGAGGAATAATCCACGTCAGAAGCGCGAGGTACACGGTCTGAATGAGCATGCCCCCGATCATGTTGACGATGAGGTTGCCTGGGTCGAACAGGGCGTCGTTGATACCGTTCATCAGCGCGCGCCTTCCCACTCCCCCACGGTCGGCTCCAACCCCAGGGCCACCGTGGCCCGGAAAACACCGTCGCGCACATCAGTGACCAGGGCGCCACCGTAGCGGGCCGCCACAGACGACACGATGAAAAGTCCCCACCCATGGGATGCCACCGAGCGGGGGCGCCGTCGGCGCAACCCGGCGGACTTCCCAAAAGCGGTAGCATCGGCAGGACACACCGGATTCTGCGCGGTAATCACGAGATACCCATCGCGCTGCTCCGCCGTCAGGCGCACGTAGGGAGCCGGCTCATCCCCAGAATGAGAATCGGCGGCGGCAGTCGTCACGGGGTCGTTTTCCGATCCCGCCCCAATCCCCTCAGCTCCCGAGCGCCCCTCCCGTGCCCGCACCGCCGCAGCCAGCGCGTTGTCGACAAGATTTCCCAGCACGGCGCACAAATCAACCGCAGAAACGGGAACGTCTCGGGAAATTTCCAGGGCAAACTGCGGATCGATGCCCGCATCGCGACAGGCCTGCGCCTTCATAGAGGCCATGGCATCGGCGGAGGGATGATCGCATTGGCGGTAGGCACCATCGCCCATCAACTCCAAGGCCCGCGAGAGACGGCGCGAGGCGCCGCCCCCGTCACGGGCGGCAATCATGGCCCGCGCCTCGGCTACCTCCTCAGCCACGCGACGCCGCGCCATCCGAATGCCCTCCTCATCAGCGAGCAGCTTCTCCTGATAGGCTGCCGAAATGCGCTCCTGCTCCTCGAGAGCCCGCACGCGCTCGCGCACGCTCTCCACTTCGCAGGTGCGACGCACCTCGCCCCGCAGCCGCAGGCTCAGGGGCACGCATAACACCATCAACACCACGAAGACAACGGTCAGCCACGGCGACAGGCGATAGAAAAACGTCCAGCCAATGCCGACGACGGCAACGATCAGAAGGCTTGCGGGAAACAACACGAGGGCAATACGCTGCAAAAAGGGCACGGGAGCCATCACCGCCCCAAATTCCCGAAGAAGGCTTCGCGCACTTCACGCTTCCGCCGTTTACTCACAGGAACCACCTCGCCGGAGCGCAGCACGAATTCATCGGGATCAAGCCGCGCCACATGGGCCAGATTCACCACAAAGCTCTTGTGCGTGCGCACAAAGCCCCGGGGCAGGGCACCCATAATGTCGGGGATAGTACCATAGGTGTCGTGCACGCCATCGACCGTGTGAATCTCCAATTTCCTCAACCGACTTTCGATGAAGGTGACCTCCCCACAGGGAACGGCAATGACCGTATGGCCATGCTTCACCATCAGGTTTTCCGAAGCCGTATGCTTAAGGCCCTCCACCGCCCGCGCGAGGGCCCGATCGAAATCGACCTGGCAGATGGGCTTGGTCAGGAAGTAGACGTGATCGGTCTCGTACACCTCGGTACAGTACTCGATATAGCCCGTAAGGTAGATGACCTGGGTGGCACATCCGCGCCCGAACAGCTCGCGCACCGCCCGAATACCATTCGCTTGATCGTTATCGCCCAACCGAATGTCGGCGATCAGCACATCGCAGGGAGCGCCCCCCCCCCGAAGGATTTTCAGCTCGGCGCTGTTGGCCACCCGGGTAATGGAAAACAGCGAACCCAGCGGGCTCGCCTCAACGGCCCTCTGTGCTTCTTGGGCCGCCTCCTCCATATCGTCCATGATGACCAGCGAGTACATGATGCCCTCTCATCCTCCTTACACCCATACGTCATAATCTACCACAAAGAGACCCCCCCCCAGCAAGGCATTGGCAGAGGGGATGCCCGCTTCTAACACGAAGTGGCCCGTTCGTGACAAACACCCGTCAATGGACGCCGCCACGCAGCCCCATGCGCTCCCTAGATGCCCAACCAATGGTAGCTCTCGGCGCAATCGTTGCAGATATGCACATCGTATTCCGCGTTGTTGTAGCCGGGCCCGAAAAAGCTCTCGCCGCAGAACTCACAGACGTGGAACTGGGTGAGCACGAGAATTATCAGTCCGATAATCACGACGCCGACAATCGCCACCTTCATAGTTGATTTGGTTTCCGCTCTTTCGGCTTCTTTCGCCGCCGCCTCCGAGTTGCCCAGCACCGCAGCGGCCCCAACCGACCCCGCGCTTCCTCCCAGATCCTCCCCACAAGCCGCGCAAAAGCGCGAGCCATCGGGTAACTGCGTACCGCATTGCTTGCAGAACATAATTGATTCCTTTCCAAAAAGTCCAAATACGTTAGCCCTGGCGTTCGGGCTCCCCCGCGCATCACTTCACATATCGGGCATTTCTATGTCATAGGGAAGACCTTTGGGCATATCGGCTCGAACAATTTCCGCCCCACTCCGCAAACCATCAAAATACTCTTCCCAAGCTTCAGAATCACTTTCGGAGCCCAGCAAGACTTCTCTCAATTTTTCGTCTTCAACCTGTTCGCGTAGCGCGCCTTCTCGATATTCCTCCTCCGTCACTCCGGAAGCGTCTAGCGCCTCCAGATAGGCCTCCTCAGATTCAAATTCAGCCTTTACTTCGTCTAGTGCCTCCTCGATTTCTTCAGGCGTGATTTTGACCTCATATTCAGCGCAGAGCTGTTTCTTCAGTTCCAAATCGATGTAGTAATTGACAACCTCGCTCCTTACTATTTCTGGATCCCATTCGTTATACTGCATCCAACTCACCCAAGCTGCGTCCTCGATCAGATCGCTGTCCAAACGGAACTGCGTCACATAGTCGGTGATGACGGATTCCCGGATTTCAACCCCATTTACGGTGGCAGCAACTGGAGAATCATCGGTTGCCCCACTGTCTACGTTAGGGGATTCGCCATCCTCATCCGATAAGACATCTTCTGTGGGAACCGCTTGATATGCACCATCGGAGTTTTCCGCAACAGTGGCGGTCCCTGACTCCGCCATCTCGAAAAACAACACAGCGATAACCACCAGACCCGCAGCGCATACTCCGGCCAGTCCCGCTACAAGCCTTGACTTATGGGGCTTGCGAGACGAGCTTGCCATAGATGCATTGCTGTCGCATTGGCAACCGCATCGAGGGCAGAATTTCGCACCGTCAGAAATCGCGCCCCCACAGCGAACACACTTCATAGAACACTCCTATCGGATCAAATCCAGAGAAGAAGCAGCTGTCTCAAATTACAATCGTACCCGTCTCGTCTATGCACCGCCAGTCGCCATCCACCTTCAGCCATGCGCGATTCTCGTAAAAGGGCGTTCCTTCCTCCCCGCGAACATCGCCAAGCGTGTTCCCGTTCACGTCAATGTAGTAGCCCTCTTCCTCGACGGGATTCTTTCCCGCGGGATCGGGCTTGTAGAAAAATGCAACTGAAGTAAGTTCGCTATGTTCACCAGATCGAATGGGATCGAACATTTGCGTTCCGCTTTTATCGATAACGGTAAGATACGTAGCAGCCTGCTCGTTGCTCAGCATCACAAGGCAGTAATCTCCGTAGGCAAAAGCATCCCAAGATATCATGCCATCCGGATCGGTTAAGTATTTCGCAAGAGGCATAGAACTGATATCCAGAACCACCTCTCCCTCGACATTCTCAAATTGGCCATGCCCTGTATACAACATATTGCCGCAGGCAAAGTACTCCTCCCGATCCTGGAGCTTTGTGGTGCTGAACCCCCCGTAGGTGTGACCGCTCATAAACGTGTCTGCTTCGGGAGTACGCCCCAACAATTCGCCGGTTCGATACAGGAAGATCCCCCTCTCGCTCAGAGGCAGCCAATACCTGCTTCCAGCTGGATCGCTATCCATATCCCAATTCTTCGCTTCATCGATAGACAACGGCTCTACAACCCAGTTGCCCGCAACATCGATCGCCCCCGTGAGGCCGCCCGTGAAATCGAAGGTGTCAATGATAAAATTCACGCGGAGATAACCGGACCATTTCCCGTAATCAAAACCGCCTACCGTTACATTCGTCACATCCTCCGACCCGTAAAGTTCATATGCCTTGTTCCACCCATCAGTTTCCAAGGTCCAGAGAGGATTGCCCTCTTTATCAATCATTGCAACGAAGTCCCCGTGATTATCGTAAGCCAAGGCGGCGCCATTGCTGTACTCAGAAATGCTCCCGTATTCGGTGTCTCCTTGCTGAAGAAGAATCTCCCCCTCGGAGTTCACAAGTATTCTGTCGTCGGCAGTTTCCACCCATGCACAGCCGTCAGAGAAATCACTCACCTCTTCTATAGCCGAAGCATCGATCATCTCTTTCTGAGGCGTTGAAAATTCAGCGTCTTCACCAGCCCCTTCCTCGATCTCCGACGAAGACGACTCCTTTATGGTCTCGCTTACACCCGACGGACCCGTCATAGGCATTTGGGGCTGTGTCTTCTGACAAGAAACCATAGCCCCTAGGGACAAGGCGAGCAAAACACACGGGACGACTGCCGCCACTTTCTTAGCCATCATCTCTCTCCTTCCAAGAATACTCAGTAGCTACATCGCTATATCGTTAGGAAGTCGTTCTCGACGACGAAGGGGGCATTGCGGGAACCGCAGTCAGTGCAGAGGAAGTCGTAACCGTAGGCGCGGTAGGATTTCCCGAAGAACGGTGCACCGCAGTAGTCGCAAACGTGGAACTGAGTGAACACCAGGGCGATGGCCATGAGGATAGCTGCAACGATGGCTATGGTTTTGGCCGCTGATCCCTTCTTCTCTGGTGCCCCCATCGTCGCACCGGCCGTAGAGCCGACAGACATTGCGGCAACCCCAGCTGGCTGTGCGCTCATTCCCCCTAAATCCTCTCCGCAGGCCGCGCAAAAGGCCGCTCCATCGGGCAGTTCGGTACCGCAAGTTTTGCAAAACATACGTTCCTCCTTCTCTATTTCGCCGTTACCAGATACGGCGAGTTATGCGCCATCTCTATGGCGTGCATCGTCTCGATATTCTCAAGCTCTATCTTGTTGAACTGGTTGGGTAGCGCATCGAACTCCTCGGGCGTGTACTGCTCGGAGTACCACGTGCGCGTGGCGAAATGCTCCACGAGGTCCTGGTTCTTGAAGCCACGGCCATGGCGGGCGAATATCTCGTTGCGTGCCAAATACAACTCCCACAGAGACATTTGCTCCAGCTCGCTCTCGGAGTACACCCTCGAGGCGCTATCGGCCAAGATATAATCGTCGGTGTGAGCCTGGGTTGAGAAAGAGTCAACCGTATCGACCGGCACATATTCGAAAGTCGTCTCCGCCTGGATCGTGTCTTCCGTTCCATAAGTCGCCCGAACGCTGCGATAGACATCGGTGGCGTCTTGGCACTGGGAGGTAAACACCACACGCAGCATGGAGAGCTGATCCTGGTAGATGGCATCGTATATCGCACGCAAGGAGACAGCCACGTCGCGCTCGTTCACCTCGTAGTAGCCGCCATGGCACAGCTGGGCCAGATCGTCCAAAAGTCCATACTCCACATCATCACCAATGCCGATGATGTACACGGGAATGCCCGTCATGCGCGACAACTCGGCCACGTCTTCCGCGCTGTAGTAGCTCGCATTCTCGGCACCATCGGTGAAGGCGATAACCATGCGCGCGCCACTCTTTAAGTTTGTTCTCTGAAGAGCCCAGTACAGAGCATCGTTGAGCGCAGTTTCCCCGCCGGGCTCCAGAGCATTGATAGCACTCGCCAACAGTTCTTTACTTTCCGTGAAAGGTTGGCGATTGCTGACAGTATCGTCGAAAGCCGTAACTTCCGCTTGGGCTCCTCCTATTGCGAGAAGCTCGTCGACGAATCCCAGAGCCGCGTCCTTGGCACCGTCCATCTTCCCCATCGCATCCATGGAGCCGCTCTGGTCCACCACCAAATTGATGCTCATGGGGTCACCCTTGGCGAACGCAGCAAGCTGCGTCACCGTTGCAGCTCGTTCGGTGCCGTCGGCCCCCACTTCCACAATGCGCATATTCTCGCCAGTAAGACCCGCGGCGGGCGAGCCGTCCTCAGCCAACAACTGGGCGTACAGCGTCACCTCAGGAAACGAAGAATTATCTATCTGCGAGATAACGAAGTCGAATTGCTCCAACGCTTCCTCGGGAGCAGTGTCCGCCAAAGCATCATGAGCGCCTGATGCTTCTTCTGCTGACGTCGATGCGTCCTGCGCCCCCTCTGGCATCACACCGACGCGAGGGCCGACGAAGAACACCAGGGTGCCTGCCATGGCAACCAAAACCGCTGCGATCAACCCGATTGCCACATTCCGAGAAGGAACTCTTTTTGATGGTTTAGGGGCCGGCGATACCTGTGGGCTAGAAGAAGCTGAGATGCCACGCGTAGCGGAAGACGCGGGAGCAGTAGACGGGTCGGAACGGAAACCGCCAGGAGCAGCCGCCCGTGAGGGAGAGGGAGCCTTCACCGTGGGCGCACCGCATCGGGAGCAGAACTTGACATCATCGGGGATCTGGCCCCCGCATTTGATACAAAACATAGAACCCCTATTCGTGCACTCGGTGGCTTTGGTAGTTTTGCAGATAGCCTGCAAATTCTTCAGACGTATCGGAGTTGCCCGAGCGCCACGCTTTGTGATCGACAATGTCGCTCTCGAACCCGTAGTAGGCGTCGATGTAGGCGATAAGGCCGTCCACTGCCTCAAGCTGTGCGGCCGGATAGTCGCCCTCTCCTCCCCTATGCACCATCTCGATGCCGACGGACCAGGCGTTCAGCGCATAATCGGGCGCCCAGGATCCGATGGGCACCGAGCCCTTCATGTCATCACGGCCATCCTCGTCGATGCCGTACAGCTCGTTATGCCCCGCATCTCCGTAACCGGCATGGTGTGCGATCTCATCGAGGGGGACACACTGCACGATGGAGCCGTCCTTGCCCACGACAAAATGGGCTGCGACGAGATTGCCGTTCGAGTCCCACCAATCTACTACCGAACCAGGGCTTCCGCCGCCCTCGGTGTCATGTAGCACGATGTACCGTTGATGGGCGGCCGTTTTCGGTCCATGGGAAAGCGATGGTCGAAAGTCCTCGACAATTCCAAGCTGCGTTTTAAGAGAATCCTCGCTGGAAGCGACCCCAGAAGTCGGCCTCTCCCTCTCTTGAGTGCCCTTCTCCGCTCCGTCAGCTCGTGGAGCCTCTCCGTTTAGCTCCGCCGCCTCTTCCCCGCTCTGAATGACATCCGACACGGCATCGTCGTATCGTTCCACCTGAATTCTCTCATCACGGACAGCCTCCCCATGATCTCTAGCACCCTCCGAAGCACCAGAGCACGCACAGAGACAGACTGCGCCCGGCATCGCAAGCGCAAGAAGCGTCCTCAACATGGTTTTCGGAAATCCCTTCCGCACCTTTCCACTCCTACCTCTTGAGCTCGAAGCGAGCACACTGGTAGCCCGCATAGACAAGGAGCGTTATGGACAGAACGAGGGTTATCCACAACCAGGGGGATGCCGTCATGACGCCAGAAAGCATTCCATAGCCCGACTGGCTTACAGCCCCATAAACCAAAAGGCAAATCACCAGTGCCGCGGCACTTGATGAGCACGCTCCCCACGCGCCGCCGATCCCAAAGGGCTTCTTGCCGCCAAAATTCCCATAAGCATTTCGGGCCAAAAGCACCACAGCAACAAGCCATAAAATAACGATTGCGACGCTGAAGATGCCCAATCCTTGCTGCGCACTCGTGACATCTTGCGAAGACGACCCTAAATAGGAGAGCATTGTGCGAACTTCATCTCCCGCCGATGCAAAATCAAGTAGCGAGAATGAACCGGCCCACAGGCCGAAGTCGATATTCACCCACGGCAGGAACATCAAGACGATAAGCGCAACGTCCATGACCCCGGCAAGCTGGCGAGCCCGCTTCATTTCGGTCGCCCCGGCAGAAGGCCCAGCCACAGCATCACATGCGACAAGCACCTTTCGAGCACTTGAGACCGATTTATCGACTATTACTCCGCAAACCGGGCAGAAACGAACCTCCTCGGGCAACTCCTTGCCGCATTTTGCACAAAACATTTTGTCCTCTCTTCATTTAACTTGAAAGCCCTGCTTTAGTTCAAAGGCTTTAGGATGCCGGAGTGAAAACGATAGTCGCCACATCCGAAGTCCAGGTTTCTCCCATGGAGCTAAAGTGAGCGGTAATTTTGGCTTTACCGTCGGCTTCCTCATCTTGCCGCGCCCACTGGATAATATTGGAAACTGACTCCCGGGGAGAGTCGTCATTGGCACCGAACCAGAGAGTCGCATCCACGTTGCCATCAGCTTTAAGGCGAAATGCAACCGCGGCCTTTTCCGGAAGACCAGCATCGCTAAAGAACGAAGACGGCTCAACGGAGAAGGTCCATTCACCTTCTACTGTTTGAGGAAAACCTTCCGGAACCACAAAGGTAACCGAGGTTTCTCTCAGACACCGATTGAAATCAATGCCCGCGTCCTGCAATGCCTTCCAATCGTCGGTGGAAACCGCATCTTGTGCATCTCCATCAAACGTAATGCGATAGTGCTCCCCGCTTCCCTCAGGGACAGGGGTTTCAATCTTTTCCCATCGCAAACCCTTAACAACGGGGTTCCAGTCCCTAACCCCTATTCCGAGAAACTTACCCCCACCAGGCAAGCCATCCACTCCTACCGTACCGTCGGATTTCAAGTCGAACCGCAATTCCAGATAGGGCGTTGAAATCTCATAGGTTCCAGCTATATCTCCCCGAACGTGAGTGCCGGCGAAGGCGGAGAGGTAAATGGTGACTATGACGGCCACGATAATGACGGCGAGAACACCGACCCAAACTCGCGACCTATGTAACCGCGTATTAGATGCGTTCTTCTCAGAGGGAGCAGCATTTTGCAGGCAATCCCGAGCATTCCCGCAGTGGGGACAGAAAGCCGCATTCTCTTCTAACTGGCTTCCACACTGATGGCAAAATGACATGAGGCTTCTCCTTAAGCAATAACGATGTTGCTGACAATTTCCCGCTCAAGATGATGCCGTTGGGCTTCCATGAGGAAATCAATGTAAGTAGCATCGTAAGGCGTAGTGGCAATCTCATCATAAGCAGAGCCATCGCCGAGGCAAAGCTGGAGCAACATCTGCCAGTGCCCCTGCGTGCTGAGACCATTTGAGGCTTGATAATCGTTCTCTATAGCATCCATGAGAATAGCGCCCCATGCCGGTGAAACTACCGAAAGGAAACGTCCATCATCGAGCGGCCAATAAGCGAGCACAATATCAAATTCTCCTGGATCTCCCACCACGAATTCCCCGGCAGAAAATGCCAGGAGTGTGACTTCAGGCACATTCTTCAACTTCACTTCTACGTAAGAGTTCTCGCCACCACCTACCCCGGGGTAGATGATATCCACATTGTCCTTCCAGTCCTCAGGCAAATTGAGCTTGAAGTCTCCCGTGTCGATATCATAGGAAGCAGTCGATTCCTCCGATTCCAATCCCACATCTTCAGTTTGCTCCTCGAAAATGAGAGAGGGTCCGTTGAGGGAAAGCCCATCGGTCCAGTGTTCGGCATCGTAGACAGCGAGTTTCAATTCGTTGGGATTGGAAAGAGTGCGCGGCATAATGCCCATGGCCTGATACGCCGCTTGCGCGGGGCCTATTTCCCTCACGGTCACATCAAGCGTGGAAGCGGTATCTTGCCCCCACTCTTGCCCCAGAGTACAGCCATTCCCCGCAATAAGATAATCGTCACTTCCGAAGCCAACGAAAAACTGCGGCACATAGCGTCTTGCCGGACGATCCTCGAGGGAGCCGACCATCTTGATGTAGGAAACCTCGAGCTGAATATCACGATCGTAGTCCGGTTTGCACGTCTGCACCCACGTCACATACCCGTCGATATTGCACGAATAGTCGAAATCGACGCACGAAGCCTGCGGATTCCCTGGAACTAGCCTGCTGTAGAGGAGATGCCCTTGCTCGTCGTATCCCACATGACGATCGGTGCCACCATACTCGCTATCCCACAAACGTGTCACGTTTCCGTACACGAGCATGCCACGCTCGTCATACTCATAGGTCAGATCGTCGGACAACTCCTGAAACCCGCTTTCCTCTGCATAGAAGCGGGCTGCGGCAAGTCGCCCGTTGCTATCTAACTCAAACGCTCCGCGCTCGCTCCCGTTGGCATCAAGGTTCTCGGAAAAAAGAGCGACCGGTCTTCCGTCCTCATAGGCAAGCGACCTTCTTTGCTGAATATTCCCACCGTAGCGAAGCTCGGTCTGCATAAGGGCAGCGTCTTCGCCGTAACCGAACGTCGCCTCCCAGGTGTTCGTGCTTTCGGAATCCAACGTGAAGAACGTCTCACAACGTTGCAGAAGACCGTTTTCACCGTACTCATACGTTTCCCAATCCGACGAGCTCCAAGCGGATCTCACAAGTCTTCCCTGGTCGTCGTACTCATAGCGACGCTCTCCACCACGCCCCTCCAGCACTTTCAGCGGGCGGCCGAACGTGTCGTACTCAACTGCCCATGACCCCTCGATGTTTCCTGTATCTCGATTGGCCTGAGTGGCACCGACCACGAGATCCGTGAAATACAACCCAGCCTCTTCCAAGCCTTCCAGAGGCACGTTGTCATCGCAGAACAGCGTCGTCAAGTTTGCGTTGTGGGCTAAGTTGAGCGAAACGAGGGGGTTGTTGCGGCAGTCAACATACTCCACATTAGGGCATGACGAGAGGTCGAGTTCGGTCAGCCCCGCATCACGCACCACGATGGTCCGCAGATTGGGAAACGCGCCGAGGCTGCCCGTATCGATGGGATTTCCACCCTGCGAACCCGCCGTGCCAGAATCATCACCGGAGTCGGCCTCCGAGGAGGCACCCTCCCCGGGGTCAGTTTCTTCCCCAGAGGACGCATCCTCCTCAGGTGCGGCTTCATTCCCCGCCGCTGCGTCACTCTCGACGGCTCCATCGTCGATGGCATCGCCCGCATCAGAACCGATCATTGCCCCTGGATCGACTTCCGCGCCGTTCAGGGCAAATGCAACCTGGCCGTTCCCCGCTACGAAGCCCGTCACCGCCTGTTGTTCCTCCTCGGAAAGCTCCCCGTCGCCATCGAGATCCACCTGGGCCATCACGGCGGCGCGGATGGATTCGTCGGGAAAAGCCGTCTCGTCAATAACCAGTCCCCGAGGATCGAAGAAGCCAGTGGAGAGCAACGCCACCGCCACTCCAGCGGCCAACACGACGGCGCCGGCAATGCCCCCTATGGCAGCAATTCGCCCCTTCGAGAACTTGCGACGAGTATGATCGAGGCCAGAAGTCGCGACGCGCACAGTCGCACTCCCCCCTGCTGGAGTGTCGCAGATCACGGGCATTTTGGCATCCTCAGATGCCTCGTCAACCCCGACAGTCTCCTCAGGAAGAGCGGAACCGCATTCGCCACAGAAGCGAGCAGAGGGCGGCATGGGAACACCACAGTGGGGACACTTTCTCATCATGGGGGCCATAGCCTTTCCAATCCAACATCGTAACCGAAAGCCCTTAGGCGCTCGGATCCAATTCCTTTTCCTTTACTTCCGGATAAATGAGAGCGGCAACGGAGAGGGCGATAGCGCCCCACACCCATCCTGTCGCCGAGACAATACCGCTGGGAACGCCCGATGAAGAGCTGACCATTTGATCGAGGGCAAAGACCACCAAGAGGAATAACACCGAGAGAGCGCACATGGCTGCTGCACCCGCGCACCTGAAGCCTTCCTCGTTGGTGAAGTAGCGATAGGCATCGCGAATCAAGACGACGACGGTACCGAGCCAGATGGCGAGAATTCCGACAATGATCGCAGTCAAACCTGCCAAGGCGCCATCAACATCGCTCGAGATACCGCCGAGCGACGACCCCCATTCGCGAACAGTATTCGTCATATCGAGCAAAGCGGGCATGGAGAAGGAGTCGCTCCAGATATAGAGGTTCACATTGACCCACGGCATGAATGCACAGACGACCAGCAGCGCGTTCAGCACTCCCGCCACAATCTTTGCGCTCTTCGTCCTCGCGGCCAGAGCCGATGAAGCGGCGTCAACGACGCGATGGCCAACAGGCGCAGCGGACGAAACGCCGGACACCCTCGAACCCGGCCGAGAAGACGAATATCCCGTGGAGGCCCCGCATGACGGACAAAAACATGCGGTCGCTTCCATTTCCTTTCCGCATTGGCTGCAAAATGGCATGGTATCCCCTTTCGGTGCCAGACTGGAAATTACGCCGATTCCGGCTTCACAAGCGCTGTTCCACATTCCATGCAGAATGCCTGGCCGTCTTCGACGGAGGCCTCGCAAGTCGGACAACACGGCTGAGCTCCAATGGCCTCTGCTTCTTGAGATGCTCCGTCATCGGCCTCGGTGGATGTCAATGCATCGGAATACGCCTGCACCGGCGCACCGCATTCCATGCAGAACACGTAATCAGCTTTGAGGGACGCCCCGCAGGCGGCGCACTTCAGCCCTGCGGTGGCTGACATCGTAGCGGGCTGCGCCTGACGGGCCTTGTCGGCTGGCGTTCCACATCCGCTGCAGAACAGATCACCTCCTCGCAGCATCGCACCGCACACGCAGCAGGCAAAACTCTGGCGGGCGGCCTCCTCGGCAGCAGCCGCTTCCTGCAGCTGGTCTAACGCGCGCTGTATCTCGTCGCGCTCTCCATCGCATTGCGCGATGCCCTCGTACAGCTCTTCGCGCCCTTTTCGGAACTCCCCGTTCTCGCGCGTGACCTCATATAAACTTGCGCCCAGCTGGGCGGCAAGCCCTTGGCGTCGCTTGTTCACGTCACGCAGATCGGCCTTCAGCTTCGTCGACCGCGCCGCCCGTTCAGCTGCATTGGTTCCCCGACTCAACGCCCCTGTCACATCGTCCATAATGCCCATGCGTCTTCTCCCTTTACTTATTTCGCCTACCGTGCTTGGCGCAAGCCTTTGACAATCCAACTAGTTCAAACGTTCAATTTCTGCGACAAGCCTTTTGTTGTCCGAAGACGAGATCCAGATAGTGTTCGACCAAAGCCTGCTGACCAGACTTGGTATTCAGAATCTCATAGTTGCCGGTCGCCCAAACTTCTGCCATTTCGTCGCTTTGCTCTTTGGTCAACTGGCGGCAATCAAGACACCCGTACCCCAATTGAGCATGCACGACCTGCATAGTGGGGGCAGTCTCAGCTATGGAATTTCCCCATTTGTCCGCACTTGACACCTCGTAGGGCTGCATTTCGTGACAACTACCGCACTGGGGGCAGAACTTCGATTGCTCAGGAATGGTCGCGTCGCACTGAGGGCACCGCATCTTATCTCACCGCTCTCTCTTTTGCATCCTTCCAAAGGGGAGCGCCCATGATCTTTACCTGCGAAAACAACCGTGCAGCCCCTACTGCCCGCGATCGAGGAGAGCAATCTCACCCAACAGTCAAAAGTATAGGTGCGTCCTCACCTTATTCGCCCTCCCAGTTCTAACGGGAAGTTGCCCGTTCCCGACGAATAAGGTGAGGTCTTGCGCTTTGGCAGCAAATGCAACAGAAGGCACTTCAATAGAAGCTCGAGTCGGCCTTGCTCTCTTTTTATTTATGGAACAAATGTTTGTGTATTGCGCTATAATTGTCTTGAAGGAGACCGTAAGGAGTTATTGAGATTTTATAATCTGAAAGTTATACTTAGGAGGAATTATGCCAGTGATCGCAACGTTCGCGGGAATGGTGATGAAAATCTACTTCCTGGGTGCAGAGCACAACCCGCCCCATGTTCACTGCGAGTACGGGGAATTTGCGGCCGCCATCGACATCAAAACGCTGCAAATTCTCGATGGGTTTCTTCCAACGAAGAAGTACCAACTGGCAAGCAAGTGGATCGGCCTCCACCAAGCTGACCTGCTCGACATATGGGAATCGCAGCAGTTTCGGAAATTGCCGCCGCTTTAGGAAAGGATTTAAGATGTTCCATAAGCTCATTTCCATCTATCCCCTCAGCGACTTTCGGCTCCTCGGTTTCTTCCCAGGACAAGAGGCGCGCCTCTACGACATGGGGAAACTCATTGAGGAACATCCCGCCTTCGCGCCGTTGCGCAATGATGACCTTTTCCGAGATGTCCGCGTCGATGCAGGCGGATATGGCATTTCGTGGAGCGACGAGATCGATCTGTCTTCTAGCGAGATTTACGAATGCGGCACCGCCCTCGACGTGGCGGCCGTCGAAAAAGCGGCACTTTTGCGGGAAATTGTGGCAGCTCGCCAGGGAGCCGGCTTGAGCCAAAACGCCGTGGAAGAGGCTTCGGGCATTCGCCAGCCTGTTATAGCTCGCATGGAAACGGCGGCCACCAACCCACAACTAGACACAATTCTGAGAGCCCTCGCCCCTCTTGGCAAAACCCTGGCTGTCGTCGATGTGAATGAGGAGGTCATTGCACTCTAAGCGGAGTCGACGATCCTCGCCATAGCGGCGCTGTGAACTTTCGCCAAACGTGCTCGCTTTCCCTTCCTCGCATTTCGTGAGGACAGTGGCGCGGGCGCGGACGTTCTGCGACAATACCCCTCATGCAAGAGAGTGGGGACGGCAGGCCGTGGCCAGCGGGAAGATGATGCAATCCCGATGTGCGGCACCAGCAAAGCCCTCGCCAAGCCAGCAGAAAGGCGGTTTTCACTTCATGGCGGAATTCATCTACCAAATGTACAAGGCGCGTAAGGCCGTGGGTGACAAGGTCATCCTCGATGACGTCACCTTGTCCTTCTACCCTGGCGCGAAGATCGGCGTCGTGGGCCCCAACGGCATGGGCAAGTCCACCCTGCTGAAGGTGATGGCGGGATTGGAAGAGGTGTCCAACGGCGACGCGCGGCTCTCTCCGGGCTACACCGTGGGCATCCTGCAGCAGGAACCGCCGCTGGATGAGGACAAGACCGTCCTGGAGAACATCCAGATGGCCTTCGCCGACGTGCTGGCCAAGGTGGCCCGCTTCAACCAGATCGGCGAGGAGATGGCCGCGCCCGATGCCGACTTCGACGCGCTCATGGACGAGATGGGCAAGCTCCAGGACGAGATTGACGCCGCCAACGGATGGGACCTGGACTCCCAGCTCTCCCAGGCCATGGACGCCCTGCAATGCCCCGACCCCGACGCGCCCGTGACCATCCTCTCGGGCGGCGAGCGCCGTCGCGTGGCCCTGTGCCGCCTGCTGCTGGAGGCCCCCGACCTGCTGCTGCTGGACGAGCCCACCAACCACCTGGACGCCGAATCGGTGCTGTGGCTCGAGCAATTCCTCAAGAACTACCCGGGCGCCGTGCTGGCCGTCACCCACGACCGCTACTTCCTCGACCACGTGGCCGAGTGGATCTGCGAGGTGGATCGCGGGCAGCTGTTCCCCTACAAGGGCAACTACTCCACCTACCTGGAGACCAAGGCCGCCCGCATCGCCGCCCAGGGCCAGGCCCAGGCGAAGCTGGCCAAGCGCATGGAGAAGGAGCTGGAGTGGGTGCGCTCCTCCCCCAAGGCGCGCCAGGCCAAGTCGAAGGCCCGTCTGGCGAACTACGAGGCCATGGTGGCCGAGGCCGGCCGCGCCAAGAAGCTCGACTTCGCCGAAATTCAGATTCCCGTGGGCCCGCGCCTGGGCTCGAAGGTGCTCGTGGCGAAGAATCTGCACAAGGAATTCGACGGCCGCGTGCTCATCGACGACTTGTCCTTCGAACTCCCCCGCAACGGCATCGTGGGCGTGATCGGCCCCAACGGCGTGGGCAAGACCACCCTGTTCAAGACCATCGTGGGCCTGGAGTCCCTCGATGGCGGCGAGCTGGAGCTCGGCGAGACCGTGAAGATCTCCTATGTGGATCAGAATCGCGTCGGCATCGACCCGGACACGAAGCTGTGGGAAGTGGTGTCGGGCGGCACCGACTACATGATGGTCGGCGAGACCGAGATTCCCTCCCGCGCCTACGTGGCCGCCTTCGGCTTCAAGGGCGCCGACCAGCAGAAGCCCGCGGGCGTGCTGTCCGGCGGCGAGCGCAACCGCCTGAACCTGGCCCTCACCCTGAAGGAGGGCGGCAACCTGCTGCTGCTGGACGAGCCCACCAACGACCTGGACGTGGAGACGCTGTCCAGCCTGGAGGCGGCGCTGCTCGACTTCCCTGGCTGCTCGGTGGTCGTCAGCCACGACCGTATGTTCCTCGACCGCATCGCCACCCACATTCTGGCCTGGGAAGGCGACGACGAGAACCCCGGCCGCTGGCATTTCTTCGAGGGCAACTTCGAAAGCTACCAGGCCGACCGCGAGGCGCGCCTGGGCAAGGAGGCCGCCAAGCCCCACCGCCTGCACCGCAAGCTGACCCGCGACTAACCGTCGGAAAAGCCGACTGTTTCCCGGAGCCCTCTTCGACCCCCGGTCGGAGAGGGCTCTCTCGTTATGCAGCCGTTCTCCTTTTCAGACGGAAGCGGCCTAGATGGCGCGAGACACACCAGAAAGCAATATGTCGAATTCTTTCTCTATCTTTTGATTGGTATTTTGCCTTCTACTTTATAATCTATTGAGCTAATAACACTTTCATTTGCCTCAAAATGGTGCTAAAATTGCCTTATCTTATCAATCTATAGATTGGATTATCATGAGCGAAGTCGATATGTCCCGGCAAATCAAGGAAATTCGCAAGCGCTATGGCCTCTCGCAGCAGGCGTTCGCCCGTCTCCTCGGCATCGGCGAGGCGAGCATCACGCGATACGAGAACGGGGTCACCCCTACCAAGGCCAATGCCAATCTCATCCGCGCCGCCATGATCCCCGAGTTCATGGCTGGCTGCCTCGAACGGGAGGGTGGCGCGCTCACCCCCAAGCAACGCGCGTCGGTCGAGAAGATCGTCTACGCGGAAATCACCTTTGATGAGGAGGGAGAGATCATGGATATGACCGAAATCTACGAGCTCACGCTGCAACAGGAAGTACTGAATGAGAAAGCTGCCGAAATTATCGGCGACATCATCAATGGACTGGCGCAAGCCGAAGATGAGAATGATGAATTGCTGAAGATGGTCTACGAGGACCTCTTTGCGCAACTTGCGATCCTGAAACCCACTATCGCCACCATGGAAACGGCCAACTGGCACAGCCTTCACAGTATTGATGGAGAGCTGAATTGCATTCGCTCCCTTTGCAATCGCGTTCAAAAGAGGGCAGCATGAGCGACGAGCATCTCGGAGAATACTCCGCTACCGAATTTCGACGGCGCCTCGCACGAGAAATTCAAAAGGCAACTTTTCCCGTTGAAGTGGGGCCGAGCAAGACACCGCAGGCCGTTCTCTTGGGCGGCCAGAGTGGTGCCGGGAAAACAACGCTGCACAAGGTATTCCGGCAAAAAATGGCCAACGATGTCATCGTGATCAACGGAGACGAGTTCCGATCGTCGCATCCGCGCTTTGCGAGGCTCCAGCGTGCCTTCGGCGACAAGTCGGTCGATTACACCGCTCCTTGGGCTGGCCACATGACAGAAGCGGTCATAGAGCACCTCTCACGCATCGGTTACAACCTCATTATCGAGGGAACGCTGCGCACGGCTGAGGTGCCCCTCGAGACAGCCGATCTGCTGCGCGGGCGCGGCTATGGGGTATCCCTGGCCCTCATGGCCGTCAAGCCGGACATATCGCTGATAAGCTGCCAGATACGCTACGAGGAAATGCGCATCATGGGAACCACGCCGCGGGCCACCGATCCGGCACACCACAACAAGATCATCGACCAGATCGTCAGCAATCTCGCCGTCCTGGAACAGAGCGGCGCCTTCGAGAGTATCTCGCTCTACAACCGGGCCCAAGAGTGTCTGTTCCCCCGCGAGGGCACCGACCAAAGCGCAAGCGATGCCCTGCGGAACATACTATTCGGCCCCTGGACCACCGCCGAGCGCCGCCACTACCAGCACCTGCAAGCCAAACTCGCCCACCTGCAGACACGCTGATCTACTACGTGTGGGGAGCGTCGTCCTCGTCACCGTCATCCTCCGCGGGAGAGGCGGCCTTGCGGGCCAGGTGGTGGGCAACGAGGTCGGCAGCGAGCAGACGGCGGAAATCCTCCACGTTGTAGAGCTCTCCCGTGTCGCTCTTGCCGTCTACCACGGGAATCTCTCCTGTAGCACTTCCGTCGCTGGGCACGCCTTCGACCGTCGACGACCCGGCAGCGGTGGCCGCCCCATCATCGGCGAGAGTGATAACGGGAATCTCCCCCGTGTCCCCCAGCTCGTCGATCACCGGTATCTCGCCTGTGGTGCCGCACTCGTCGACCACGGGTATCTCGTCGGTGGGGCTGAGGCCGTCGATCGGGGGCAGCTCGCCGGCGGCGTCCGCGTCAGCAACAGGGCTCTCGCCCAGGCCGTCGGATGCACTGACGCCTTCAGCAAGACCATCATCCCCCGTCGGTACGCCCCAGGCGCTCCCGCTCTCGGTGCCGGCCGGGCAACTCTCAAAGGCGACGGGGATAAGATGCGGCTCCTCCCCCGCTGCGGCTGCCGCGGCAGCGGCCGCAGCTGCCGGCGAGGCAGCCGTGGCCCGGGCCCGCAGGGCCTCGCGCTTGCGGAGGGCGGCATCCAGGGCGCTTCCCGTCGAGGCGCCATCCGTCCCCTCGACAGCAACGCCCTCGGCCACGGGCGCCGGGGAAGCGCCGGCCCCTTCCTCGGCCACCGGCCACCAGGAGGCTCCCTCGGCGGCCATGGCCAGCGGCGTGCGCACGGCCTCGGAGCGCTCGCGGCGCAGACGGTTCGCCTCGCGAGCCAGGGCCACCGTGGCACCGGCGGCCCCCGCCGCCAACACGGCCAGAGAAACGGGCCCCGCCATACGGGCCGCGGCGATCCAGGGAATCTCCCCTGCGGTGGCGAAGGCCTCGTTCAGATGGCCCTCCGTTCCGTACTTGAGCACTTGCACGACCCCATGGCCGCCCTGCTCGACAGCCCCCAGCACATTGGCGCGGTCCCACCCGCGCTCCCGCAGCACGGCGGCGCGCTCCTGGGCCCGCTCCAGCACCTCCTCGCGCGGACCGAAAGTCAGGGCATCAACAGGGCACGCGGCCACACAGGCCGGCAACTCCCCATTGGCCACCAGGTTGGCGCATCCGTCGCACAGACGCACCGGGCCATGCTCTCCCGAGCCGTGGGGCGCGCCCACGGGGCACACCATGGCACACAGGCCGCAACTCACGCAGCGATCCGCCACCGGGCCCAGCAGCCCGGTCCCTTCCACGATCTCAAGGGCGCCGGTGGGGCACACCTGACCGCAGGGGGGCTCGGCGCAGCGAACGCACCCGCGGCGGGCCGTCTCCCACACCAGGCCGCGCCCCGGCACTTCGCGCTCGGTCAGGGCGATGGCCAGCGGCGTTGATCCGTCTAGGTCGGCCGGGCGCTCGTAGGCGTCGGCCACGGGCTCGTTGCCGGCCTCGGCGGCCAGGGGCAGCCAGCGCCGCTCCTTGCAGGCGATGGCGCAGGCCTGGCAGGCCACGCAGCGGCTTCCGTCGAACAGAATGGCGTTCTCTCCCATGGATCCTCCCTTAGGCCTTCTCGATGTTCACGAGGAATCCCTTGCCGTCGCGCGCCGCAGCCGCTCCGGCGGCCCCGGGAACGAGCCGGTTCCAATGACAGGCGGAAACCTCCGCAGGGGCCGAGGCCGCCGTGCGCGGAGCCATGCCGTTCAGGCAGATAACGTGGGCCTCGCTGTCCTCGCAGGGGAAGGGGGCCACGCGCCCCGTTACGAGCACCGGCGCCTCGAGGGAGCCGCGCTCGTTGAACACCCGCACGGTGTCCCCCGTGGCCAGATCGCGAATGCGGGCCAGGGCCGGCGACACCTCAACGAAGCAACCGGGCTCGAAGGCCCGGGCCGCTGCGGAAAGACCGCGCAGGGCCGCTGTCTCACCCCGGCCGTTGTTCACCACCGCCACGATGGGGTAGGCCGTCCGGTCTACCTCGATGGCGCGGTAATCCGGTGCGAGGGCATCCTGCACCGCGGCATCCACCGCCCCGGCGGCCGCAACGCCCTCGGCGCCCTCCTCGACCGCGTCCGCTTCTGCCCCTTCCCCGGCATCGGATGCCGCCCCGGCTGCCCGAGAGGCCGCAGCCATCAGGACCGGCGAGGCGTAGGAGCCGTTCAGGCGGTTGTTCAGCGACGATTCCAACGGCTCGTAGTGCTCGGGCAGGGGCCCGTCGCCCAAGCGGTCGGACGCGAGCAGCCCCGTCTCTTCCCACAGACCCGGGAAGGCGCGGTTATCCGGCGCGAGCCAGCGTCCGTCGCGCAGAGCGGCGAAGTCGGGCTGATCGATGAGAATCCAGCTCTGGCCGTCCCAATGGAGCAGGTCAGCCGCCGCGTTCCAAGGCTGGCCGGCCAGATTGGCACTGGCCCGATTGCCGCGCACCCGCACGTTGCCGGGCCAGGTGAAGCCCCACTGGGGAAAGAGCCCCAGCCCGCTCTCGTCGGTGGCATCCCGCCGGCCCACGGGCTGTTCCGCGGCCCGCTCGAGGGAGGCGACGCTGTTCCAGCACCCGGCCAGGGCTGGTACGGCGCAGGCCACCGTCCCATCGGCCCGCAGGCCGTCAGGCCCCTCCAAGAGGCGCACGGCGGTGCTGTCGAAGTCGCTGTCCTCCACGACATAGCCGTTGAGGGCCCAGGCCACCCGGGCCGGATCCACCCGCTCGTCTGCCAGGTAGTTCCACTGGGCATTCAGCAGAGGCGCGGCCCCCGTGCCCCCCTTCGTGTCGTAGAGGTTGCGCACGCGGCGCCACAGATCGCCGATGATGGCGAGCTCGGAGCGGCTCTCCCCGAACGGCTCGAGGGCCGCGTCGGCGTGCTGCACCATGCGGCCGCTCGCCCGCAGGCCTCCCTTCTCGGGACCCACGGCCGCGGGCAGCACGTACACCGTCGTGCCCACCGTCGCGGCGTCCACATCCGGCGCGTTCCAGAACGAGGCCGTATCGTCCAGGGCGCTTTCCACGACCACGAGCCATTCCAGCGAGCCCAGGGTGCTCCCATCGAAGCCGCCAGGGGCCGCGGCCAGCAGGTCGGCCGACCAGGTGAAGCAGCCGCGCACCGTTCCCGCCGCCAAGGCGGCGAACAAGTCGCCTTCCGCGGCGGCGGCCCGCTTGGGCAGCCAGTCGTAGCCGTAGTCGTTCTCGGCGGTGGCCGCCGCGCCCCACCACTCCCGCAGGACGGACACGAGGCGCTTCGGATCCTGGGCGCGGGAGCCGGCCGGGGCCACGCGCCCCTCCAACCACGCCTGGAGCGTGCCGTCGTCGGTCGTGGGCCACGCCATGCCCCCCGGCAGCCAGTCGGGGCGCAGGCCCACCACATCGGCCGTGGCCTCCCCCGCCGCGCCGCCGGCGTAAGCGATACCGCCCCCGGGCAGCCCCACGTTGCCGAGCAGCAGCTGGGCCACGCAGGCGGCGCGGGCGGCCTGGGCCCCCGTGCCGTGCTGCACGAGCCCGGCCCCGGCGATGATCTTGGCCGCCCGATCGGGCGCCCCCGTGGCGGCGACGATCTCGTACACCCCTTCCAACACGGCCTGGTCCACACCGCACACAGTGCTCACCGTGTCAAGATCGTAGCGCCCATAGAACTCCTGGAGCCGCATCCACGTGCTGGAGGGATGCTGGAGCGTGATGTCGCGCACCGGCTTCGGCGTCGAGGGGATGGCCCACACGGGCACGCCCTCGCCGCGCACCCAGGCGAACTCGCCCTCGTAGCGCATGTTCCACGTCTCCGTGCCGTCGATCTGCCAGCCCCAATGCGCCTTGTCGTAGGTGCCCGAGAACGGGTCCCACCCGGAGAACAGGCCGCTGCCGCTGTCGAAGGCGAAGCCGTCGTCCAGCAGGAAGGAGGCGCTCGTATAGTTCAGCACGTACTCGGGCTGCCAGAGGTTGTGATCCAGAATGTACTTCACGAGGCCGCCGAAGAAGGCGATGTCGGTGCCGGGGCGCAGGGCCACGTGGGTATCGGCCATCTCAGCCGTGCGGCTGCGCACTGGGTCCACCACGATCCAGCGGGCGCCCCGGTCGCGGGCCTGCTCGATCCAGCGGGCCGTAAGGGGCTGGGAGGCAACATGATCGGCGCCCACCGTGAGAATCACCTGGGAATTCACCATGTCGTTCAAGGCCGAAGAGGGCTCGGCGATGCCGAAGGTGGCCTCGGTGCCGGCCCCGAAGATGCGCCGGCCGCCGGCGGCCTCGCTGTCCAGATGCACGACGCCCCAGCTGCGCAGGGCCTTCATGAGCAGGTACTGCTCCTCCACGAGCAGCTTGGCACCTCCGAAGCTAGCCAGCGCCTCAGTGCGCATGACGGGCAGCTCGCCCTCGTATTCCACGAAGCTCTCGTCGCGGGTCTTCTTCACCAGGGCCGCGATCTCGCCCAGGGCCATGTCCCACGAGATGTCCTCCCACTCCGCAGCGCCGGAACGGCGCACCCGCGGCGTGGCCAGGCGGCGCGGGTTGGCCACCTTCTCGCCGGTGGCCGGGTCGCGCTCCTCCCGCAGGTCCAAGAGCCGCTGGCCCCGGGTGCACAGCTTTCCGCCCGTGAAGGGGTTGGCCTCGTCGCCGACAACGGCAAGGGCCGCGCCGTCCTCGCAGACGATGGCCCCGGTGCAGCCCAGCGGGCAGCCCTCGCAGACGATAGGTCGCCACTCCTGCTCGCCCTCGGTCGGGGCCTCGGCGGCGGTCTCGTCATCGGCCCAGGCAGCCGTCGGCGCAAACGTCGCCGAGGCGGCCGCAGCGGCCAGCCCGGCTCCGGCAAGGAAACTTCTCCGCGTTAGTTCCATAGGTGACGATCTCCTCAGATGCGCTTGTTAACACCTCGTCTCTCGCCCAGCATTTTCCCACAGCGAACGAGAAAACGGCCCCCGGAAACGCGCTCTCCGGGGGCCGTCGGGGCCCATTCCCATAAATTGTCCACGTTCTTCACCGCCTCACCCCCATTGATGAGGCGATTCGTCGGCTTTACCGGCTCAACGAGCCGATGGGCCGGCGGGACGCCGCCCTCCGGGTGCCTTAGGCCTCGGCCCGGCTGACGGCCACGGCGCACACCTTGTACTCGGGCACCTTGCACACGTCGTCCAAGGCCGCGTTGGTGAGCCAATTGGCGTTGCCGTCCTGGAAGTGGAAGGGCATCCACGTCTCGCCCGGCGAGGTCTTGGGCGACACGCGGGCCGTGGTGACCAGGGAACCACGGCGGCTTTCCACCCGGACCCGGTCGCCGTCGGCCACGCCGAGGGCCGCCGCATCGGCATCGTTCAGCTCGATGAACGACGTGTCGCCCATGGCGTTGAGCCCCTCGGTCCGCGCAGTCATGGCACAGGCGTTGTAGTGGTGCAGCACGCGCCCGGTCATGAGCACGAGGGGGAACTCGCCGCAGGGCAGCTCGTCGGCGGGACGGTACTCCGCGTCGGAGAACTTCGCCTTCCCGCGGCTGAAGGTGCCCACGTGCATGATGGGCGTGCCCGGAGAATCCGCCGTGGGGCAGGGCCACTGAAGCCCGCCCCCGGCCACCGCAGCGCTATCGAGGCGCTCGTGGCTGATGCCGCCGTAGCTGGGAGTGAGCGAGGCCACCTCGTCCATGATGGCCGCCGGGCTCAGGTGGGGCTGCGGGTAGCCCATGCGGTTCATGATCTCAGTGAAGATCCAGGTGTCGGGGCGCGTTCCCTCGATTTCCACAGCCGGGCGAATGCGCTGGACGCGGCGCTCGGTGTTGGTGAAGGTGCCCTCCTTCTCGGCGTAGCTGCGCCCGGGCAGCACCACGTCGGCCAGGGCCGCCGTCTCGGTGAGGAACAGATCGTCCACCACGAGGAAGTCCAGGGCCTCCAAGGCGCCCATCACGTGGTTCGTGTCGGCATCGGTGCGCACCGGGTCCTCGCCGAAGATGAACAGGCCCCGGATGCGGCCGTCCTTCATGGCACCGAAGCACTCGGTGGCCATGAGCCCCGGCTTCTCCGGCAGCGCCACGCCCCAGGCCGTCTCGAACTTGGCCCGCACCTCGGGGTTGGCCACCTTCTGATAGCCCGGGAAGTCGGCCGGAGTGGCCCCCATGTCGCAGGCGCCCTGCACGTTGTTCTGGCCGCGGATGGGGTTCACGCCGCAGCCGGGACGGCCCAGCTTGCCGGCCACCAGGGCGATGTTCGACAACGACATGACGCCCTCGGTGCCCGTGGAGTGCTCGGTCACGCCGAGGCAGTAGATGATGGGGGCGCGGTCGGCCCGGCCGTACAGCTCGGCGGCGGCCACCAGATCGTCCGGGTCGATGTGGCAGATCTCGGCCACGCGCTCGGGCGTGTACTCCTCCACCATGGCGGCGAAGGCGTCGAAGCCCTCAGTGCGCTCCTCGATGAAAGCGTCATCGGCCAGGCCCGCGTGGATGAGTGCCCGGGCGAAGCCGTTGGCGAAGGCCACGTTGGTGCCGGGGCGCAGCTTCAGGTGGATGTCGGCCCTCTCGGCAATGCGGATGTCGCGCGGGTCCACCACGATGAGCTTGCTGCCGCGCTCCACGGCGGCGCGCACCTGCATGCCGATGACCGGGTGGGCCTCCTCGATGTTGGAGCCCACCATCATGATGACGTCCGGCGTGTCGGTAATGTCGGCGATGGTGTTGGTCATGGCGCCGGAACCCAGGGTGATGGCCAGGCCCGCCACGGTGGGGGCGTGGCACACGCGGGCGCAGTTGTCCACGTTGTTGGTGCCGAAGGCGGCCCGCGCCATCTTCTGCAGCAGGTAGATGTCCTCGTTGGCCGAGCGCGAGCAGGCGAAGGCGGCCACGGAGTCGGGGCCGGTCTCGCCGATGATGCGCTTGAAGTTCTCAGCCACGTAATCGAGCGCCTCGTCCCAGCCGGCCGGCTCCAGCGCCCCGGTGGCGCAGTTGCGGATGAGGGGCGTGGTGAGGCGATCGGACGCCTGGACGAAGTCGAAGCTGCCCGAGCGGCCCTTCACGCAGAGGCGGCCGTGGTTGGAGGGCCCGTCGGCCGGGCGCGTGTCCACGATGCGGCCGTCCTTCACGAGCAGGTCGTACTGGCAGCCCGTGGCGCAGTGGGGGCAGGTAGTGCGCACGGCGCTCACTTCCCAGGCGCGATAGTCGGCGCGACGCTTCTCCACGATGGCGCCGGTGGGGCAGGCCGCCGCGCAGCAGCCGCAGCTCTCGCAGCCCGTGGCGCGCCAGTCGGGCCCGAAGGGGGCCTCGACGGCCGCGCGCAGGCCCCGCTGGACCGTTTGCAGCGTGTGGTTGCGGGCCTGGTTGTTGCAGGCGCCCACGCAGCGCTGGCAGCCGATGCACAGCCGCGGGTCGAAGCGCAGAAACGGGTTCGCGTCCCGCACCGGGGCGTTCTTCTCGGGAACGGGGAAGCTGGGCGTCTCCACCCCCAGATCGCGGCAGAGGTCCTGCAGCTCGCAGTCGCCGTTCTTCAGGCAGCTGAAGCAGAAGTTGGTGGAATTCAGGCCGTGGTTGGAAATGACCAGGTCCAAGGCGAGGCGCCGGGCCTCCGCGACCCGCGGGGTATCGGTGCGCACCACCATGGCCTCGGCCACCGGGGTCTTGCAGGCGGCCACGAGCTCCGGCTCGCCTTCCACCTCCACCACGCATACGCGGCAGGAGCCCACATTGCTCACGTCTTTCAGGTAGCACAGGGTGGGAATGGCGACGCCGGCCTCCCGAGCCGCTTCCACGATGGTGGTGCCCGCGGGCACGGTCACGGCGCGGCCGTCGATGATCAGGTTAGGCATACTGGATGCGACCCCCTTCCGCACTGCCGCAGCCGAACACGTCGCAGCGCAGGCAGCGACCGCACTCCTGGGCGGCCTCTTCGGTGGACATGGCTTCTTCGGTAGCCGCGAAATCGCGGGCGCGCTCGCGGGCTGGGCGCTCGGCCACCGCTACGCGCCCCGTGGGCACGCGGCGGTTCGGCACCGCCGGGGGCGCCTCCACCCCGCAATCCAGGGTGTGGTTGTAGCCCAGGTAGGCGTCGATGTTGCGGGCCGCCACCTTGCCCGCGGCAATGGCGCGGATCACCGTGGCAGGGCCGGTCTGGCAGTCGCCGCCGGCGAACACGTTGGTGAAGCCCTCGGCCACCAGGAAGTTGTCCGCCGTGAAGCGACCGCGATCGGCGGCCATGCCGAAGGCCTCGAAGGGATCGGACACGATGTCCTGGCCGATGGCCACGAGCACCACGTCGGCGGCAATGACCGTCTCGGGCTTGTCGGCGGCCACGGGCGCGGGGCGGCCACCCTTCATCGGGCCCACCATCTGGGGCTGGGTGATAAGCGCCCGCACGGCGCCCTCCTCGTTCACGGCCAGGCCCACCGGCGCCTGCAAGGGGCGCATCTCCACGCCCTCGGCAATGGCGGCCTCCACCTCGGCGGCCAGGGCCGTCATGTCCTCCAGGCGGCGGCGGTACACCACCGTCACCTCGCCGCCGCAGCGCACGGCGGTGCGGGCGCAGTCCATGGCCACGTTGCCGCCGCCGACCACCACCACTGACTTGCCCGTGAAGTCGGGAATCTCTCCCTCGCCGATGGCGCCGAGCAGCTCCACGGCCGAGAACACGCCCGCGGCCCCCTCGTTTTCCAACCGCAGGGTCTTGGCCCCGTGGGCGCCGATGGCCACGTACAGAGCGTCGAAATCGGCGGCCAGGCGCTCCAGGGCCGCGGCATCTACCGCCTCGCCGGCGTGCACAGTGATGTCGCCGGCCCGCAGGATGGCGGCGATGTCCTCATCCAGGCGCTCCCGCGGGAAGCGGTAGGAGGGAATGCCGAAGCGCATCATGCCGCCCAGCTGGGTGCGGCCCTCGTACACGTGCACCTCATGGCCCATAAGGGCAGCGAAATAGGCGCAGGTGAGTCCCGAGGGGCCCGCGCCCACCACGGCGATGCGGCGCCCCGTGGCCGGCAGGGCCTCGGGCACGGCCACTTCGTCGGCGGCGGCCCGGTCCACGGCGTAGCGCTTGATGCCGCGAATGTTCAGGGGCGCATCCACGAGCATGCGCCGGCAGCGGGTCTCACAGGGATGCTCGCACACGAAGGCGCAGGCCGTGGGGAACGGGTTGTCCTTGCGAATCATGGCCACGGCACCGGCGCAATCCCCCGCTCCGGCCAGGGCGATGTAGCCGGGCACGTTCACATGGGCGGGGCAATCGGTCTCGCAGGGCACCGACTGGCCCACACCCTCGGTGCAGCGGCGGCGCTGCACGTGGGAGGCGAACTCGTCGGCGAACTCGTCCAGGGCCGCGAGCACGGCCGCGCCGGCCTCCGAACCGATGGCGCAATCGGAGCCGTCGCGGGCCAGCTCGGCCAACGCACGCAGGCGCTCCATATCCCCCTCGGTGGCGCGGCACGCCAGCACCGAGCCCATGAGAGCCGCGGCCTGGGGCAGGCCGTCGCGGCAGGGCACGCACTTGCCGCAGGTCTGGGCGGCGCTCGCCTCCAGCAGCGTGGTGGTCAGCGCCACCGGGCACATCCCCGGGGGCGTGGCGACCACGCGCCGCTCGAAGCGATCGAGAAACGCCCGCAGCCGCCCGTCGTGGACGGCCCGCGCCTCGATAGAGAGTCGGTTCATAGGCTTCTCCCTCTTCTTGTTCAGGTTAGACATGCGCCAGTGTATCAGCCGGCGCCCGGGCCCGTGTTTCCGAATGGTTTCCCGCCGCCCAGCGGTGCAACTCGCAGGCCGGCCCGAAGAATGAGCAGAACGCGGAATGCATCGGGGCGACGAACCATACGGGAACTTTCCGACACGGGAAACCATCCCTGACGAAACTGCGGAAAACCACCGCGCCACCCTCACGACGAAACCCGCCAGAATCCACAACGCTCCGTACTGACACTTGTCAACAAACGGTCTACAGGGCAATGATTAGCTTGTCGATCAAGGTTCTAGGGCTATACTGTCACCGTTGTCATTTTGTCCCCGAATAAGGAGAACCACCATGAACACCTCCCACGCCAAAGCCATCAAGGGCATGAGCATCGCCAACATCGTGCTCGCGTCCCTCGGCATCATCGGCATCCTGATCGCCTGGGCCGGCCTCGGCGCCGGCGGTGCGGCCATCAACAATTCCGGCTACGACTACTTCTACACCGACGAGGGCTACATCATCGAGATGAGCGACATCAACATGCTGCTCGGCCTGGTGGGCGCCTTCGTGTTCTGGGGCTTTGCCTGCCTGGTGCTCGTGCTCATCGCCGGCATCATGGGCGTGCGCGGCGCCAACAAGCCCGAGAAGCTGAAGGGCGTCATGGTGTGGAACATCGTGGGCGCCGTCGCCGCCTTCCTCGGCGCGGGCATCATCTCGCTCGTGCTCTGCATCATCGTGGCCGTGAACGCCAACAAGGACAAGAAGCTCTACGCCATGGCCGCTCCCTACGGCGCCCCTGCCTACGGCGCTCCCACGGCTCCCGCGGTCCCGGCCCAGCCGGCCGCTCCCCAGCAGCCCGCCGCCCCGCAGGCCCCGGCCGCCCCGGTAGCCGTCGCCACCGAGACCCTCGTGTCCGACCCCGCCCCGGTGACCCCCGCCGCCGCCGAGGCAGCCGCCGCCGAGCCGGCCGTCGTCGTGCCCGACAACTACATCGAGGACGCCCAGGCCAGCGTCACCATCGTGGAGGAGACTCCCTCCAACGACAAGCCCCAGGCGTAAAAGCCAACACCCCCAGCACCAAAGAGAGGGAGCCCGAAAGGCTCCCTCTCTTTATGCCCCAACATCAACCAGACCAAGCAGGTCCCCGCGCAGGAGGGGCGCGTTCGCGGACGTCTGAGCGCCCCGCGAAGAACGCGGCCCAAAAGAAGCAGATTCCACTTCAGCACCAACGATGCGGGGGATAGTACCGACCGATGTGCGTCATCCCCTCTGCTTCTCCAGCCGCGTTCGCAGCGGGAACCAGCGCGAAGTCGGCCGTGAACGCACCCCTCCCGCGCGGGGACCGGACAGCCGCCAAACCAGCCAGAGTCCCTACTCCTCATAATCCGTATCGATCACTACATCGAACGAGTAGGCCGGATACCGCGCCGACAGCGCCTTCACCACCGCGTCGCGCACCGCCTCCCCGTCGGCCGAGAAGTCCACCACCATGTCGAAGTACACCGTGGCGTCTTCCGTATCCCCGTAGAACCCATGCACTTGCTCGATGGCCGGCTCCTCGGCCACGATCTTCTGCAGGGCCGCGCGCATATCGGCGAACTGCCCTTGGCTGTTGGCCGCGTAAATGCCCACGATGGCCCGGATGCGGAACTTCTCGGCAAGCCCCTCGGTGATCTTGCGCGTCAGCTCGTGAATCTCGCGGGCATCCATGGCATCGTCCACCTCGATGTGCAGGCCGCCGAGCACCTCGTTGGGCCCGAAATTGTCCAACACAATGTCGTAGGTGCCCCGCACCCCGGGAAACCCGTTCACGTAGGTGGCGATGGCGTTCACCAGCTTCTTGTCCTCCGGCAGCCCGATGATGGGACCCAGCGCGTCCCGCAGCACCTCAATACCGGCCTTGCATACCACCAGCGAGATGATGAGGCCCACGACACCGTCGATGTTGAGCCCCCACAGGTTCTGGGCCGCAGCCACCACCAGCGTGCCCGCCGACAGCACGGCGTCGTAGTTGGAATCCACCCCCGAGGCGATAAGCGCCTCGCAGTGCGTCTTGTCGCCGAAGCGCTTGAACATGATGCCGATGGCGATCTTCGCCAAAATGGCCACCACGATGACCGTGATGGTGACAACCGAATAGCTCGGCGCGCCCGGATGGATGATCTTCACCACCGATTCCCGCAGCGACACTACGCCGGCCACCAGGATAATAACGGCGATGACCACGCTCGTCAGGTACTCCACGCGCCCGTAGCCGAAAGGATGGCGGCGATCGGGGCGGCGCCCGGCCAGCTTCGTGCCCACGATGGTCACGATGGAGGACAGGGCGTCGGTGGCGTTGTTCACGCCGTCCAGAATGATGGCGATGGAATGGGACACCAATCCCACGGCCAGTTTGAATGCCACGAGCAGCAGATTGCCCGCAATGCCGTACACGCTCGCCTTAACGATCTCCCGCTCGCGATCCATGACCATCACCTTCGCTATATTATGTGCGCCCTTCCGGCTCAGCTTCGATTATAGCCCTCGTCCCCGCCGCCCTATATGCTTACCACGTAGCCTTTCCAATGCAATTCGGCAACCTCCCGCCAACAGCGGCCACCAGCAGCCGAAACAAGTCGTGGCGCGGACTATATTTCATAGAGAAGCACTGCTTCTCCCTGTCCACGCTCACTTTCAGGAGGCATCCATGGCTACCACTCCCACGGCCGCGCCGGCCGCGAGCACCAACCTCACCGACGGATTCCACGTGCTGGTTGAATCGCTGCTGAAGAACGATTTGAACCGTATGTACGGCGTCATCGGCATTCCCGTGACCGATGTGGCCCGCATCGCCCAGGCCAAGGGCATCCGCTACATCGGCATGCGCCACGAGGCCGACGCCGGCAACGCCGCTGCGGCCGAGGGCTTCATCACCGGCAAGCCCGGCCTGTACCTCACCGTATCGGCCCCCGGGTTCCTGAACGGCATCGTGCCCTTGAAGGAGGCCACCGAGAACGGCTGGCCCGTCATCATGATGGCCGGCTCCTCGTCCCGCGAGCTCATCGACTTGGGCGAGGGCGACTACGAGGGGCTCGACCAGCTGAACTACGCGAAGCCCTTCGCCAAGGCCGCCTACCGGGTCGACAAGGTGGCGGACATTCCGCTCGTGGTGGCCCGGGCCATCCGCGCCGCCTGCTCGGGGCGCCCCGGCGGCGTGTACATCGACCTGCCCGGCGATACCCTGGGCCAGACCATCGACGCCACCGTGGCCGAGGGCCTGCTGTACAAGGTGAACGACCCGGCCCCGGCCCAAATTCCCGCCCAGAGCGTCGTCGATGAGGCCATGGCCGTGCTGGCCAGCGCCAAGAAGCCCCTCATCTACCTGGGCAAGGGCGCGGCCTACGCCCAGTGCGACGACGAGGTGCGCCAGTTCGTGGAAGCCACCGGGGCGCCGTATTTGGCCATGTCCATGGCCAAAGGCCTTTTGCCCGATAACCACCCGCAGAACGCCGCCAGCGCCCGCGGCATGACCATGCGCGAGGCCGACGTGGTGGTGCTGCTGGGGGCGCGCCTGAACTGGATGCTCAACTTCGGCAAGGGCAAGCACTGGAACGAGAACGTGAAGTTCATCCAGGTGGACATCGACCCCACCGAGATCGACAACTCCCGCTACATCGCCGCGCCGGTGGTGGGCGATCTGAAATCTACCGTGGGCCTGTTCAACGACTACCTGGCCGCCCATCCCTTCAAGGCCGATCCCGCCTGGCTCGCCTCCATCCAGGCCGATTCCGCGAAGAACAACGCCCGCTTCGGCGGAGCCGAGACGGCCGACACCGTGCCCATGAACCACTACAACGCCCTGGGGGCCATTAAGAAGGTGACCGACGCCAACCACGACGTGTACATCGCCAACGAGGGCGCCAACGCCCTGGACGATTGTCGCGACATCATCGATATGTACCTGCCCCGCCACCGCCTGGACTGCGGCACCTGGGGCGTCATGGGCGTGGGCTTGCCCTACGCCATCGGCGCGGCCGTGACCACGGGGCGTCCAGTCATTTCCATCCACGGCGATTCCGCCTTCGGCTTCGACGGCATGGAGGTGGAAACTATCTGCCGCTACAACCTGCCCGTGACCGCGGTGGTGCTGAACAACGGCGGCATCTACCGCGGCGACTTCAAGAACCTGGGCGACGACGGCGACCCCTCGCCCCTGACGCTTGCGGCGTGCGCCCACTACGAGAAGCTGATGGAGGCCTTCGGTGGCACCGGCTACTACGCCACCACCCCCGCCGAGGTGGAGCAGTACGTGGCCGCTGGCGTGGCGAGCCGCAAGCCCACCCTGGTGTGCTGCGAGCTGTCCATCCACGCCGGCAAGGAATCAGGGCACATCACCTACCTGAACCCCCAGCCCGTCACCGGCCCCCTCGTCGGCAACGAGCAAGAAGACCTGGCCGAGCACCGCGAAGGCGGCAAACTCGTCGATTAGGAAGTCATCAACTGCGGCCGGCATGCTTCCCATCCCCCCGAGCCATGTCGAATGCGCCCTCGACCGTGACCAAGCGTAGAGGGGATGCGGGGTGCCTTGACCGAGCGAGTTCCACAGCGACTGGAAATGTCCAGTGGACATTTCCACAAAGCGAGGACTGTCTGAGCGAATCAAGGTACCCCGCAGCCCCGACCGGCGCAGAGCCCCAAGCTAACATCAACCGAGAAAGAAGGCCCGAAATGGGAGACATAGGCAACATCATCATCGCCGACATCCTGCCGATCTTCGCCATCATGATCCTCGGCTACCTCGGCGGCAAGCTGCACAAGTTCGACCACGACCAGATGCAGGGCCTGAACAAGGTCGTGCTGGACATCGCCCTGCCGGCCGCGCTGTTTCTGTCCATCACTAAGGCCACCCGCGAGATGCTGTTCAGCGATCTCACGCTGACCCTCGTGAGCCTGGGCGTCGTCATCGGCATGTTCCTGCTCAGCTTCCTGTTGTGCTGGAAGATGTTCAAGCACAACATCGCCGAGGCCGGCGTGTGCGCTCTCATCGCCGGCTCGCCCACCATCGGCTTTCTGGGCTTCGCCGTGCTGGACCCAGTGTTCGGCACCGGCACCCAAACGGGCCTCGTGGTGGCCATCGTGGCCATCATCGTGAATGCCATCACCATTCCCATCGGCTTCTACCTGGTGAACAAGGGCATGAACGCCGAGGCGGCCACCGGTAAGACGAAGCTGGCCGCTACCGGAGCCGCCGCAACGGCCAAGGGCGCCCCGGCCGCACCGGCCCAGCATCACAACTCCAGCCTGAACGCCATCGTCAGCTCGCTCAAGCAGCCGGTGGTGTGGGTGCCCCTTTTGGCCGTGGCCCTGGTGCTGGTGGGCATTCAGTTCCCCGCCGAGCTGGACCCCTGCTTCAGCCTCATCGCCAAGGCCAACTCCGGCCTGGCCGTGTTCGCCGCCGGCATCGCCCTGTCCACGGTGAAATTCGCCCTGGGCAAGGAAACCCTGTGGAACGTGTTCTACCGCAACCTGCTGACCCCGGCCGTGGGCCTGGCCATCGGGCTCGTTTGCGGCATCCACGGCGTCATGCTGCAGATGTTCGTGCTGGCCATCGCCCTGCCTCCGGCATTCTCGGGCATCATCATTTCCAGCCGCTACAACATCTATGTTCGCGAAGGCGCCTCCACCGTGGCCGTGTCCACCCTGGCCTTCGCCGCCACCATGCCCCTCTGGATCGTCGTCACCCCCATGATCGAGCATATGTTCGGCGCCTAAAGGAGCAACGGAAAACGCAGTACGTTCAGGGGCGGGCTTCAGGTCCGCTCCTTTCACAAGAGAAGGGAGCGTCCATGGACACGCAGCGCACGGATGAGGCGGCGGTGCCGCATCGCCAGGCGGTCACGGGAATGGAGGCGGCGGCGAGCGCAGCCTACGCGCTGTCGGATGTGGCCATGATCTTCCCCATCACGCCGGCATCGCACATGGCCGAGACCGTGGAATCCTGGGCCGTGGCCGGGCGGGAGAACTTCTTCGGGCATCCCGTGGTGGTGAAGGAGATGCAATCTGAGAAGGGCGTGGCCGGAGCGCTGCACGGCTGTTTGGCCGGGGGCGCGCTCGCCACCACCATGACGGCCAGCCAGGGCCTCATGCTCATGATTCCCAATATGTACAAGGTGGCCGGGGAACTGCTGCCGGCCGTGTTCCACGTGACCTGCCGCTCGCTGGCCACCCACGCCCTGTCCATCTTCGGCGACCACCAGGACCTCATGGCCACCCGCGCCACGGGCGTGGCCATGCTGGGCAGCGCATCGGTGCAGGAGTGCCAGGACCTCTCCTGGGTGGCTCATCTGGCGGCCATCGAGGGCAGCCTGCCCTTCGTGCACTTCTTCGACGGCTTCCGCACCTCCGACGAGGTGCAGACCATCGACGTCATCGACCCGGCGGCCATGGGCCCGCTGGTGGATTGGAAAGCGGTGAGCGCCTTCCGCCACCGCGCCATGGACCCGGAGCATCCCGCCATCCGCGGCACGGCCCAGAACCCCGACATCTACTTCCAGAACCGCGAGGCCCCCAACCGCGCCTACGACGCCCTGCCCGCCATCGTGCAGAAGACCATGGACGGACTGGCGAAGGTGTGCGGGCGCCAGTACCACCTGTTCGATTACGTGGGCGCCCCCGATGCCGAGCGCGTGATCGTCACCATGGCCTCCAGCTGCGACACCGTTGAGGCCGTCGTGGCCGACCGCTGCGCCGCCGGCGAGAAGGTGGGCCTCGTGAAGGTGCGCCTCTACCGGCCGTTTTCCGCCGAGCACCTGCTGGCCGCCCTGCCGCCTACCGCGAAGATCGTCTGTGCCCTGGACCGCACCAAGGAGCCGGGCAGCCTCGGCGAGCCGCTGTTTCTGGACGTGCAGGCCGCCGTGGCCGCCGGCCGTCCCGGCGTGCGCGTCATCGGGGGCCGCTACGGGCTGTCCTCCAAGGAGTTCACCCCGGCCATGGCCAAAGCCGTCTTCGACGCCATGGCCGCCCCCGATCCGCTGCCCCGCTTCACTGTGGGCATCACCGACGACGTGACCCATCTCTCCCTGCCCGTGGCCCCCTACGCGCCGGTCCCCACCCAGAAGCTCACCCAGGCCGTGTTCTACGGCTTCGGCAGCGACGGCACTGTGAGCGCCAACCGGGCGGCCGCGGCCATCGTGAGCGATCGCGCCGACCGCTTCGTGCAGGAGTACTCCTGGTACGACTCGAAGAAATCCGGCGGCCTCACCATCTCCTACATGCGCTTCGGCACTACCCCGGTGCGCCAGCCCTGGCTCATCACCGAGGCCGACTACCTGGCCTGCCACAAGGACATCTACGTCCAGCGCGGCTATCCCCTCCTCGACCGTTTGCGCGATGGGGGTACCTTCGTGCTGAACGCCCCCTGGACCACGGTGCGCGAGCTGGACGCGTCGCTGCCCGCCGCCCTGCGCCGCGGCCTGGCCGCCAAGCACGCCGACCTCTACGTCATCGACGCCGCCGCCCTGGCCGCCAAGCACGGCCTGGGGCCGCGCATCAACATGATCATGCAGGCGGTGTTCTTCCGCCTCACCGCCGTCATGGACTTCACCGAGGCCCTAGACCAGCTGAAGGAGAGCGTGGCCCGGCTGTACGCCTCTAAGGGCGCCGACGTGGTGGCCCGCGACCAGGCGGCCATCGACGAGGCCGCCGATTGCCTGGTGAAAATCGGCTACCCGAAGCGCTGGGCCACTGCTTCCGACGGGGACGACACTCCCGGCGACTACGCCGCCGGCACCGGTGCGGCCCCGGCCGTGCGGCTCGGGTCGGTTCCCGGCGAGGACAGCTTCATCGAGCGCATCTTCCGCCCCCTCGACCACCTGCACGGCGACGAGGTGCCCGTGTCGGCCTTAAGCCCCGACGGCATCGTGCCCCCGGGGTCGGCCGCCTACGAGAAGCGCCGCGTGGCCTACGAGATTCCCCGCTGGGACGTGACCAAGTGCGTGGAATGCTACGAGTGCTCGCTCGTGTGCCCCCACGCCGCCATCCGCCCCTACGTGGCCGAGACCGGCGAGCTGGCCGGCGCGCCGGAGACCTTCGCCACCAAGCCGGCCCGGCTCAAGGAGCTTCAGGGCATGGCTTTCCGCATCCAGGTGTACCCGGAAGACTGCGTGGGCTGCGGCAGCTGCGCCGATAACTGCCCCGCCCCGGGCAAGGCCCTCGTCATGGAGCCTGTGACCAGCCAGCTGGCCGAGCAGAAGGCCAACCTGGCCTTCGCCGAGGCCAACATCAGCCTGAAAGACGACCGCGTGCCCGCCGACTCCGTTCCCGGCACCCAACTGCAGAAGCCGCTGCTGGAGTTCTCCGGCTGCTGCGGCGGGTGCGGCGAGACCCCCTACGTGAAGCTGCTCACCCAGCTGTTCGGCGAGCGCCTCATCATCGCCAACGCCACGGGCTGCTCCTCTATCTGGGGAGCCTACATGCCCTCGATGCCCTACACCGTGAAGCCGAACGGCCATGGCCCGGCCTGGGGAAACTCCCTGTTCGAGGACAACGGGGAATTCGGCTACGGCATCGCCAAGGCCGTCATGGTGCGCCGGCGCCACCTCACCGACCTCGTGAAGCGGGCCCTCGGCAAACCGGCCGCAGGGGAACCCGCATCGAGCGAGCCGGCCGCGCCGTCGCCCGCTGCCGCAGATACAACCGGCCCCGCTTTCTCCCCCGCCACCACCGCGCTCTTGAGCAGCTGGCTCGCCGTGGCCGACGACAGCGGCCTGGCCTACGAGGCGGGCCAGGCCGCCCAGACGGCCCTGCACGCGGAACGGCGCTCCCTGGCCCCCGAAAGCCCCGCGGCCGCCCTGGCCGACGAGATCCTCGACTACGGGGAGATGTTCGGCACCAAGAGCGTGTGGGCCGTCGGCGGCGACGGCTGGGCCTACGACATCGGCTTCGGCGGGCTTGACGAGGTGCTGGCCTCGGGCGAGAACATCAACGTGCTCGTGCTGGACACCGAGGGCTATTCCAATACCGGCGGCGAGATGTCGAAGGCCACGGAACTTTCCAGCGTGTCCGGCTTCACCATGGACGGCAAGCCCACGCCCCGCAAGGATCTGGGGCGCATGATGATGCAGTACGGGTACGTGTACGTGGCCCAGGTGTGCCTGGGGGCGAACCGGCAGCAGGCCATTACCGCCCTGTGCGAGGCCGAAGCCTACGACGGCCCCTCCATCGTGATCGCCCTGTGCCCGTGCATCAGCTGGGGCATCAAGGGCGGCATGAGCACCAACCTGCGCGTGGCCCGGGAAGGCGTGGAGGCCGGCTACTGGCCGCTGTTCCGCTTCAACCCCCAGCGCGCGGCGGCCGGCACCGACCCGCTTACCGTAGACTACCAGGCCCCCGACGGCCACCTGGACGACTTCCTCAACCGCCAGGACCGCTTCACCTCGCTGCTCGCCCGCGACCCGCGCCGGGCGCGCATGCTCCACAGCGAGCTGGCCAAAGACCTCGCCCGCGAATACACCGAGCTAGAGCGCACCGTGAGGGTGTACGAGCCCGAGGCCTAGGAACTACGGCATGACAAAAGAGCCCCTTCGCTCCTTTGAGGGGGCTCGATTCGGCTCATCGGGAAGGGTTTACTCCTCCGCGTCACCTTGCTCGGCGTTGGGGTCAACGCCGTCGGGATCGAACTCGAAAAGATCGCCGGGCTGGCAGTGAAGCTCCTTGCAGATCTTCATCATGGTGGAGAAGCGGATGGCCTTGATACGGCCCGTGCGAATGCGGGAGATGTTCACCGGGGAAATCTCGATACGACGAGACAGCTCGTTCACGGACATTTTGCGGTCCGCCATCACCCGATCAAGCCTGGAAATAATGCGCATGGGACAGCCTTCATACGGTATCGTCGCTTAACTGCTGTAGCAATGCCGCATAGCGAAAAATTGCCGACAACGAATACATGATACCAGAGAACACCAGCATGCCCGCATTGAGGTTGATCGTATTTGCTGATTCTCCTCCATTTATATCAAAGGTCGCACCAAGCGGCCCAGACACCTGATATACAGCCACAATATCGAAGGCAAAATCAACGAAAAAGAGAGCGAGGGCGAGAAAGGCGATCAAGCGAAGCCGATCGGCTTGCTTAACGGACAGAGGGGTGCCCTGGGCAATTACGTCACCGAAAAGAGCGATGAAAACCAGGAGCATAGCGAGAAAGAGAGCGCCATGGAGAACGGAGTAGAGCACCGCTGAGGCAGAACCCGTGCCATTGCCGCCCATAAGAGCAAGCACGGTTGCAGCGACCCAAATAAGCGCATAGACACCAGCGAAAACCATGCAAGCCGTTCTAATCAGCCTGCATCTCGATTGCGCTTTGCCGAGTGCGCACTTCAAGTTCATCTCATCAGTATTCGATACCATCGTAAGCTCTTTTCTCTGTAGGCGCTCTCCCAGTTACCGCATCCTCGCTGCTACGCTCCCACCCGGATGCACGGGCTCACGGGACCAATCGTCACGCAAATGTCCAGCGGGGCAGGCTCTCCATAAAACAGCATGGCTCACACCTCCTTTCCCGTCTCGGCTCCCATCATGGCCTGAAAGAGAAGACGGTAGAACGTCCTCATCAGGGTGCAATAGGGATCGCGGGCCCCCACGTCGCCCGTGGCGAAGTAGGCGCGGGCCCGACAGCCGCCTCCGCAGAGGTAGCGAATCTCGCAGGTACCGCACGGGGCCAGCTCGTCCACAGGCGGCGCGGGTCGGCGGAGCCGTTCCAAGCACGTCGGATCATCGCGCAGCGACCCCGCGCAAAAGGCCTCGTCGTGCAGCAGGTGGCACGGGAACACCTCCCCATCGGCCGACACGCTCACCAGAGAGCAGCCCGCACCGCAGCCCGTTGTCGTGCACAGCCCCGTGCTCACCGGCGTATCGGCCAGCAGCGGCACCCCGCCCGAGGCCAGACCCAAGGTGGCTCGGGCCAGGGCGACCAAGGCTTCCTCGTCGGGCAGCACCGCAGCAAGCTCTCCCCCATCGGCCGGGGCCGAGAGCAGACTGAAGTTGATGGTCGCCCCCAACTCATCGGCCAAGGCGCAGTAGGAGCCCATGGCATCTCCGTTGCCCCGGTGAATAGTCGGGATGATATGGGCCCGCACGCCCGCGGCCCGAATGCGCTTGACCGTTTCCACCAACGCCGAAAAGCGATTCTCCCGCCGGATAGCCGACACCGCGCGGGCATCGGCCCCATCGAAGGACACCGAGATGCAATCCACCCATGGCGCCAGGGCCTCCAGCGCTTCCCCAGTCACCCGCGTGCCGTTTGTGAGCACGTCCACCTGCTCGATGCCGGCTTCCTTGGCCCCGGCGACGATGGCCGCCAAATCGTCGCGCAGAAACGGTTCGCCGCCGGAAATGACCAGACGTATCACGCCCGCAGCCGCCAAACGATCCACGATCTCGAGCATCGTCCCCAAGGGCAGGTCGTCCTTTTCGTTGCGGCCGTCTACCGCGGAATAGCAGCCAACGCAGCGCAGATTGCAGCGATGGGTGACGTGCAGATAGGCCGTTTGCAGCGTCGGCTCCTCACCGGTGCGCGCCTCCTCGCCGAAACCGCCGCGGCGCAAATGCTCCAACAGGCGCTCGTCCACGGCGGCAACGACCTCGTCGGGCACATCTTCGGTGAACATGCGGTGGCACAGGGTACGGCCCTCCGGAGTCAGGCCGATAACCGCACCCGTCGCCGTATTGCCGATCATGGGAATGGAGAACGGTTCGTGCTCCACGATGGTATGGCCGAACCTCATCTTGGGCTCCCCTCATTGCGTGATATTTTAGCTATTTTCGATCATTTCTCATCCGCATTTATGCGTTGACCGCCATAAAATATCGCCTTATTAACACAAAACGTTAGAGACCTCCCAAAAGAGGCTCTCACCAGGCAACTTGTCTTCGGAAAAGTCCTCGATCGCCAGCAATGGGGGCTGCCCGGGCGACGCAAATCAACCAGGTGCAGCGTGGGCCAAAAATAGTATCTCCGAACAGCGCAGATCGCCCGAGGACTACCGCAGATGCCGGAGCCGCGCAGACTACATGCCGCGGAAAATATCCTCGAGGGTAATGCCGAGCGAGGTGGCTATCTTCTGGAGTGTGCGCAGGGTGAGGTTCTTCTTACCGGCCTCGATCTCGCTCATATAGGACTTGGTCATGGAGGTCATGAGCGCCAGCTGCGACTGCGACACGCCCTTGGATATGCGAATATCCCGAATGCGTTTCCCAATTCTGTTTTGCAGTCGATTGCTCATGGCCCCAAGGCTACCTTGCCCTGTAAAAAGCGGTTTTCTTATAACCGAACTTACGGCGAACTTCAGCAAATATGCAAAACGCCGGGCCCCGAAAGGGAACCCGGCGCTTGGTGCGGGCGGCTCGTTTTCGCTGGAGCGAAACACTCCGCAAAAGCCAGACGGCCCAGCTTACTTCTTAATCACCTGCACGGCTGCGTTGTGCGGTGTCGTCGGCGCTTCCAGGACACCGGCCTGGGTGTACTGCTGCACCTGATCGGCCGTGTAGCCCAAACCCTCCAGAATCTCGGCATTGTGCTCGCCCAGGTCGGGAGCGCGCTGGTAGTCCGGCTTGAAGTTCGACATCGTGAACGGCAACCCGATGGTCTTGAACTTCCCGCGGGCACCGCCCTGGTCGATCTCGGGAATAGTGCCGTCGGTGGTCAGGTCGGGGTCGTGCTCGATCTCGTACCAATCGAGCACCGGGCCCACCGGCACACCGGCCGCGCCCAGCTTATCCGTCAGTTCGAACTTGTCGTACTGCTTGGTGAATTCCTCGATGATCGGGTACAGCTCCTGCTTGTGCAGCTGGCGGTTTTGCCACGGCGTGAATCGGGCGTCGGTCGCCAGCTCCGGCTTGCCGATGGCCTCGGCCAAAATCTTGAAGGCCTTGTCGGAGTTCTGCACGACGATATACACGAAGGCGTTGGGGTCGGTCTCCCAGCCCTTGGCCTTGTAGCACCAGCCGATGACCTGGCCGCCCTCGGTGTTCTCGGCGCGCGGGATAGCGCGGCCCCAATCGAAGTTCGGGTACACCTCGTAGTGCGGCAGGGCACCCAGGTTGTCCAACATCAGCTGATCGCGCAGCTTGATGCGGCACAGGTTCAGCACGGCATTCTGCATGGACTGGTACACGTAGCAGCCCTCGCCCATGCGCTCGCGCTGCAGCAGTGCCGACAGGATGCCGATGAGGAAGTGCATGCCGGTGTTGGAATCGCCCAGGGCCGCAGCGGACTGGGTGGGCACGTTGAAGTCGCCCTCGTTCCAACCGGTGGTGGAGGCGGCGCCGCCGGCCGATTGGGCCACAGGCTCGAAGGCCTTCACATGAGCGAAGCGCGAGCCCTGGTTGAAGCCCTTGAGCGAGGCCATGATGCAGCGCGGGTTGATGGCGTGCACCTGCTCCCAGCCAAAGCCCATCTTCTCCACGTCGCCCGGACCGATGTTCTCCACGAACAGGTCGGCCTCCTTCAGCAGCTTGGTCAGGATCTCCTTGCCCTCGGGCGTCTTCACGTTCAGGGTGAGGGACTTCTTGTTGGCGTTCAGCTGAAGATAGTACAGGCTCCAGGAATCGGCGATATCCAGCAGCTCGGTACGGGTCGGGTCGCCGCCCGGGCGCTCGATCTTGATGACCTCGGCGCCCATCCACGCCAAAAACTGGGTGCAGGAGGGGCCCGACTGAACCTCAGTCCAGTCGATGACCTTGATGCCCGCCAAAGGGGCCGTGGAATTCGCGTTTGTTGCAGTCACGGGAACACCTCGCTTCTCGAAGGATTTAGAATGTGCTACGGCATCTATTCTAGAAAGCGGATGGCGGCAATCCCGTTCGCTGAGCGCCTTTGTCACAGAGCGGTTTGCAGATTGTGGTGAGAAGGGAAGGTACCCATGGGCAGCGAGCACCAGAAATTGAAGCTCCTCTATCTGATGCAGATGCTCTACGAGCAGACCGACGAGGCCCACGGACTGACTACGCCGGAGCTCATCGAGGGCCTCGCCGAGCGCGGCGTAGATGCCGAGCGCAAATCCATCTACCGCGATCTGGAAACCCTGCGCTCCTTCGGCCTCGCCATCGAGAAACTGCCCACCCGCCCCGTGAGCTACGCCCTGGCCAGCCGCACCTTCTCCGAGGCCGAGCTCATGCTGCTCGTGGACGCGGTGCAGTCCTCGCGCTTCCTCACCCGGCGCATGGCCAACCGCCTCGTCGGGGGCATCGCCTCCCTCGGCTCGTGCCACCAGGAGCAGGTCCTCTCCCGCAACGTGCACGTAGAGGGCCGCATCACCATGCAGAACGAATCGGTGTTCCACCACGTGGACACCATCCACGAGGCCCTGCGCCGGCGCCGCCAGGTGACCTTCCGCTACGTGAAGCACGACGTCCACAAGCGGCCCGTGGCCCAGAAGGACGGGCGACTCTACCGGGAGACACCGGTGCGCCTCATATACTCCGAGGGCTGCTACTACCTCATCGCCTACAACGAGAAGCACGAAAGCTTCCCCGCCTACCGCGTGGATCGCATGCAGGGGCTGCGCCTCACCGATACGCCGGCCGTGCGCAACACGGCCATCGCCACCTTCGATGCCGATGCCTACAGCGCCCGCACCTTCTCCATGTTCGGGGGCGCGACGCGACGGGTGACCCTGCTCGTGGAAGAGCCGGTCATGAGCGCCGTGCTGGACCGCTTCGGGAAGGACGTGGAGAGCGCGGCCGTCGATGAGCGATGGGCCCGCGTCTACGTCACCGTGGCGCCGAGCCCGGTATTCTTCGGATGGCTCGCCCAGTTCGGCCGCGGCATGCGCATCGAGGCCCCGAGCGATCTAGCCGAGGAATACGCCGCCTATCTTCGCGACATTCTGGAAGATTACGCCTAGGGCGAGCCCGGGCCGAGGGACTCGCGTCCGTCAAACGACGGGCTCGGGGCCGAGAGTGCCGCGGGTTCACGCGAGCCGAGAGCGCCGTGCTGCGCTGCCCTATTCGCCGTTGAACATGGCGGTGGACAGGTAGCGCTCGCCGGTGTCGGGCAGGATGACGACGATGGTCTTGCCGGCATTCTCCGGGCGGGCGGCCACCTTGGTGGCCGCGGCCACGGCAGCCCCGGCCGAGATGCCCACGAGCAGGCCGTCCCGGGCCGCCAGCTCGCGGCCGGTCTCGAAGGCCTCCTCGTCGGTGACGGCCAGCACCTCGTCGTAGATGGCGGTGTCCAGCGTCTCGGGCACGAACCCGGCGCCGATGCCCTGGATCTTGTGGGAGCCGGCGCGGCCCTCGGACAGCACCGGAGACCCGGCCGGCTCCACGGCCACCACCTGGATCGCGGGATTCTGGGCCTTCAGATAGGCCCCCGTGCCCGACAGCGTGCCGCCGGTGCCCACGCCGGCCACGAGGATGTCCACCGTCCCGTCGGTGTCCTCCCAAATCTCGGGACCCGTGGTGCGCTCGTGCACGGCAGGGTTCGCCGCATTGGTGAACTGGGAGGGGATGAACGAGTTCGGGATCTCGGCGGCCAGCTCATCGGCCTTCGCGATGGCCCCCTGCATGCCCCGGGCCCCCTCGGTGAGCACGAGCTCGGCCCCGTAGGCCCGCATAAGGTTGCGCCGTTCCTGGGACATGGTCTCGGGCATGGTGATGATGATGCGGTTGCCGCGCACAGCCGCCAGAGCCGCCAGACCGATGCCCGTGTTGCCGGACGTGGGCTCGATGAGCACGGTCTCGTCGTCGATGAGCCCGGCGGCCTCGGCCGCCTCGATCATAGAGAGGGCGGCGCGGTCCTTCACCGAGCCGGTGGGGTTGAAGGACTCCACCTTCCCGAGCAGCGTGGCCGGCACGCCGTGGGCCCGCTCGTAGTTAGTCAGCTCCACCAGGGGCGTGTGACCGATCAACTCGGCAATGCTCTTGTGCACGTTCATGGAAAGTCCTTTCAGTTGTAGCCCACGTCACTCAACCGTGGTTGAGCGTAGAGGAGACGGCGGGTGTCCTGACCGAGCGAGTTCCGCAGCGACTGGAACAGTCCAGCGGACTGTTCCACCAAGCGAGGACCGTCTGAGCGAACCAGGATACCCGCCGGCTCCGACCGGACAGAGCCGCAATCACTTTTGATGGGCCCATCGTACCTGTCAACAGGACCCCGTCAACCGAGGGGGCCATAGGGGTTTTCGATGGCCGCCGCGCCAACATTCCCCGCGCCACTGGGCGGTTCCCGTGCCTGTGCACCTCCAACGGGGTATATAATTCCCAGAAACTTCCTAGACTTTACGGAGCACCCCATGACCCTCCAACAGCTGCGCTACCTCATCGCCATTGCCAGCCACGGCTCCATCAGCGCCGCGGCCCACACGCTCTACGTGTCGCAGTCGAGCCTGTCGGTGGCCGTGCGCGACATCGAGCGCGAGACCGGCGTCACCATCTTCGAGCGCTCCAACCGCGGCATCACGCTCACGAGCGATGGCGTGGAGCTGCTCGGCTACGCGCGGCAAGTGGTGGAGCAGGCCGATCTCATGGCCCAGCGCTACTCCGGCCGCGGCGATGGGAGCAACCAGGCCCAGCGCCTCGCCATCACCTCCCAGCACTACGCCTTCGTCGTGGAGGCCTTTTTGGAGCTGGCCGAGGAATACGAGGACGACGCCTACAACTTCTCCCTGCGCGAGACCCGCACCGCCGAGGTTATCGAGGACGTGCGCGATTTCCGCAGCGATTTGGGCGTGCTCTATCTGTCGTCGTTCAACGAGAGCGTCATCGGCCATGCCCTGGAAGACGCGAACCTCTCGTTCAACCTGCTGTTCTCCGCCCAGCCCCACATCTTCGTGAGCGCAAGCCATCCTCTGGCCGAGCGGGCCGAGGTCACTCTGGACGATTTGGCCCCCTGGCCGCGCTACGCTTTCGAGCAGGGCAATGCCAACTCGTTCTTCTACGCCGAGGAGCCCTTCGCCGAACGGCCCCACGCCAAGCGCATCGCCGTGAGCGACCGGGGCACGCTGTCGAATCTGTTGGCCCATCACGACGGCTACACCATCTCCACCGGCATGCTGTCGAGCGAGATGCACACGGGCATTGCCAGCGTGCCGCTGCAGACCAAGGAACTCATGCGCGTGGGCTACATCGTGCACAACGAGCGCCAACTGTCCGATTTGGCCCAGCGCTACATCGAGAAGCTGAGCCTGTTCGTGGAAGGCTACCAGATCGGCCTGGCGGGACTGTAGAGGGCGCGCCGGCGGTGGGTCGGAGGCGGCCCTAAAAGCAGCCGGCGATGGTACCGCCGCCCACCACCACGTCGCCGTCGTAGAGCACGACCGCCTGGCCGGGTGCAGCCGCCCGTTGGGGCTCGGCGAACACCACGCGCAGCTCATCGTCGCCCGTCTGATCCACCATGGCCGCCACGGGGCGCTGGCGGTAGTGGGTCTTCACCGATACCGATCGCGGGCCTTCCAAGCGCTCCACGGCGATCAAGTTCACGTCGCGGGCCACCACGCCCGCTACCTGCACCTCAGCCGCACCACCCACCACCAGGCGGTTGGCCGCCGCATCCTTCGCGAACACGTAGAGCGGCTCGGAGGCCGCCACGCCGATGCCCTTGCGCTGGCCCACGGTGTAGTGGATGAGCCCGCGATGCTCGCCAAGCACCCGTCCCGCGCGGTCCACGATCTCGCCAGGCTGGAAGGCCGCCGGCAGCGTCGCGCCCGAGCTAGCCGCCGAGGCGTCTTCCGCCGTTCGCGCCCTTTCCCCAACTTGCACCGCATTCACGCGGGCCGCCCCGTCGTTGGCACCTACGCCGCAACGTCGCTCGATGAAGCCAGCGTAGTCACCGTCGGGCACGAAGCAGATGTCCTGGCTCTCGGCCTTCTCGGCATTCCCGAAACCGTGGGTCCGGGCCAACGCGCGCACCTCGGGCTTGGTGAGGTCGCCCAAGGGGAACACCATATGGGCCAGGGAATCTTGGATGAGGTGGTACAGCACATAGCTCTGGTCCTTCGCCGCATCCCGGGCCTGCAGAAGTTGCCAGCGGCCCGTGGCCTCGTCAAAGGCGCGACGGGCGTAATGGCCCGTGGCCACGGCATCGAGCCCCAGTTCGCGACGGCGCCGCTGCAAGGCCTCGAACTTGAGGAAGCGGTTGCAGTCGATGCAGGGATTGGGAGTGGTGCCTTCCAGGTAGGCGTTACAGAACCGCCCGATGACCGCCTCGCCGAACAGATCCCCGAAGTTGAAGGTGTAGTGCGGCACGCCCAGACGACGGCACACGGCCCGGGCGTCCTCCACATCATCGAGCGAGCAGCAGCTTGAATCGCAATCGGGCTCCAGCATATCGGCGCCGAAGAGCTTCATGGTCACGCCCGTGACCCGACAGCCGGCCTCGGTCAGCAGCAGCGCCGCCACCGAGCTGTCCACCCCGCCGCTCATGGCCATCATGACCGACGCGTCCGCTTTTTCCATCCATTCGTCCATGGTGCCCATCATAGCACGGGGCCCATGGGCTACCCTGATACCCATGCAGGGGTACGAAGAAACCGCACAGCGCCCGCGCGACCCGCTGGGCCGCGCCGTCCAGCGCCCAGGGCGGCCCCTTCGTTGAGAGGGCCCATGGGCCCAACCCTTTGAACCTGTCAGCTAACACTGTCGTAGGGAGCACGCTTTCAAGCACCGGGCGCTTCCTGCAGAAGGCGCCCGCTCGCCTTTGCAGGGCCCGGCTTCCGGAGAGGAGCCGCCATGGCCGAGTCGTCCCATTCCGCCACACCCCCCACCTTCCCCGACGGTGACGAGGCCGCCCTGCGGGCATCCATGGCCCGTGCCGTCGCCGCCGTGCGGGCCGAAAACCCCCTCGCCCCTTCCATCACCAACACCGTCACCCAGAGCTTCGTGGCCAACGCGCAGCTGGCCGTCGGCGGGTCGGCCGCCATGGTGTACCTGCCCGACGAGGGCGA
>NZ_JBQIIT010000020.1:0-32413 GCF_056795635.1 Adlercreutzia sp.
TGGGGCGGCGCGAGCGCCACGCTCACCTTCGAGTGCACCGTGGCCGCCGGCCTCGACTTCTCCGATGCCGACGCCGTGGACCTGGGCAACGCGGCCTCGGCGGCGGGCAAGCGCCCGAACCCGACCGATCCGGCCGGCCCCGACGTGGACCTGGACCCCGATCCGGGCGCGAAGCCCGGCGAGGGCCCGGAGCCCGTCACTCCCCCGGCCTACCCGGCCGGTCCCGAGACCGTGGCTCCGGCCGACCCGGGGGCGGGGGCTATCGACACGGCCAAGGCCGTGGAGAACCTCACGGACCCGGGCGCCAAGGTCACGCGCTCGGGAGATACGCTCCGCTACACCATCACCCTAAAGAACAAGGGAACGGCCGACAGCTGCCTGCTGAACGCCGTCATCGCCGACCCGCTGCCGATGGGCATGGAGCCCGTGGCGCAGTCGATGAAGCTGACCGTGGGAGACCGCGAGATCGCCGTGGATGACGCCGCCTACGACAAGGCCTCGCGCACCATCGCGGTGACCGCCGGCGACCTGTGGGGCGGCCAGAGCGCCGTGCTCGTCTTCGATGTGACCGTCGGGAAGGAGGCCGTGGGCGCGGACAACGCCAACGTGGCCTTCGCCCACGGAACGGTGCCCTCCGTCGGCCCCGATTCCATTCCCACCGACCCCGAGCCCGGCCGTCCCGCCACCCCGCCGGCCGACGAGCCCGTAGCCGGCACCCCGCCGGCCGAGCCGCCCGTCCTCATCGGCGACGACCCGGCCGACGGCGACGTAACGGTGGCCAAGACCGCCGAGAACACCACGGGCACCGACGGCAAGACCCGAGTGGGCGACACGGTGCGCTACCGCATCGTGCTTGCGAACAAGGGGCCGGCCACAGCTTGGATGGACGCCGTCATCCGCGACGACGTGCCCGCCGGCCTGGAGCCGGTGAGCGGGTCCATCCGCATGACTCTGGACGACGGCACGGAGATCGCGGTGCCCGATAGCGCCTACGATGACCGGACGCGGCGCCTGGCGGTGGCCGCGGGCCATCTGTACGGGGGTCACGAGGTCATCCTCACCTTCGACGCCGTGGTGACCGAGGAGGCCGTGGGGGCCGACATCGGCAACGTGGCCGCGGCCCTGGGCACCCTGCCCTCCCAGTGGGACCCCGACGGCACCCATCCCGTCGCCGGCGAGCCCTTCGACCCGCCCGCGGGCTGGGAGGCCTTCGACCGCGCGAGCGAGAAGGTGGAGAGCCCGGCGGCCTACCCGCCCGGCACCGACGAGAAGGGCGGCGTCCTCGACGGGAAGAGCGACAAGGGCACCACCATCCGCGCCAAGCGCCTCGCCCAGACCGGCGACGACCTGGCCGCCGGCCTCGCCCTGGGCGCAGCAGCCGCCCTGGCGGCGGCCCTGGCCCTCTTCCTCGCCCGCCGACGCCTGCGCCGCGCCCGCTAGAGCCGGAACGGGAACGGGGCGCCCGCGCCGCAACGGCCCGGCACCCCGGGCCGTATGCCCAGCCCCAGACGTAGGTGCCCGGCAGCTATCCGCCCGGCACCACGCCCCTCGCGAAGCCGCCTCCGGGCGGCTTCGTCCCTTTTCGGGTCGAAATATGCCGGCCCAGGGCCCGTGGGGGCATCGCCCCCGCCCGCACTCTCATCCCTTCCCCGCCCTGTAACACGACTAGCGCTGCGTGCCGAGACAATTTCATAACGCAAGTTTCAAAATAGAAACACATAATATGCACATGCACAACACTGATCTATTGACACAGGGTTACGTCGCCGTGTCGCCCTAAAGTCTACCCAAGGCATTCGCCTGGGCTCTCGGCGAATTGAAACCATGGCTGGGTCGAGCGGCTTTCCGGATGCTGACAATCCGCAGTGCCAATATAAGGAGGCAACGATCATGACCCGCACATCCGAATCTGTTTCCACGAACGGCATCTCCCGCCGCACCTTCTGCAAGGGCGCGGCCGTGCTCGGCATCTGGGGAGGCCTGGCGAGCTTCGGACTTTCCGGCTGTGCCCCTCACTCCGGCGCCGAGAAGGCCGCAGCCGGCGGCTGGAAAGCTGGCACCTACACCGCCGAGGTGACGGGTCACAACGCCCCCTACACCATGACCGTCACGTTCTCCGACGATGCCATCACCGCCATCGACACCACAGCCAACCAGGAATCCCTCGGCGTAGGAGCCGATGCCCTGAAGGCCCTCTCCGACCAGGTCGTCGAGAACCAGACCATCAACATCGACACCGTGACCGGCGCCACTCTCTCCTCCATGTCCCTCCAAGAGGGCCTGGCCGACTGCGCCGAGCAGGCCGGCGCCCTGGAGGCCCTCCAGGCCGCCGATGCCCCGGCCAAGCCGGCCGTAGAGGCCACCTACGACACCGATGTGTGCGTCGTGGGCGGCGGCGGCGCGGGCCTCGCCTCGGCCATTGCGGCCGTCCAGGCCGGCGCCAACGTCATCGTGCTGGAGAAGTGCGGCATCACCGGCGGCTCCACGAACGTGTCCGAGGGCGCGCTGAACGCCGTGGACCCGGAGCGCCAGGGCAAGCAGGGCATCGAGGACTCCATCGAGGTGTTCTACGACACCACCATCAAGGGCGGCCATGAGCAGGGCACTCCAGAGCTCGTGCACTACCTGACCGAGAACGCCCTGGATTCCGTCCACTGGCTGGAGAGCCTGGGCGTGGAGTTCAAGGACGAGTGCGGCAGCGCCACGGGCTCCCTCGGCGAGCGCAGCCACTACCCCGCCACCCCGTCCGGCAACACCTACATCCGCTCCTTCCAGCAGTTCATCGCCGACAACGCCGACAAGATCACCCTGCTCAACGACATGCAGGCAACCGAGCTTATCACCAATGAGGCCGGCGACGTGGTAGGGGTGAAGGCCCTCTACGACGGCGACGAGGAAGTGACCGTGAACGCCAAGGCCACGGTCATCGCCACGGGCGGCTTCGGCGCCAACGTGGAGTACCGCCAGTCGGTGAACGACGGCGTGTGGAAGGAAGTCGTGCTGGACGATTCCATCGGCTGCACCAACATCAAGCCCTGCGCCCAGGGCGAGGGCCTGGCGCTTGCCGAAGGGGCCGGCGCCGAGCTCATCGGCCTGTCCGACATCCAGCTGCATCCCTGCGGCACCCCGGGCACGGGCCTTATGGAGGACATCCGCACCTCCGGCCGCAACCGCATCTTCGTGAACAAGGAGGGCAAGCGCTTCGTGAACGAGGGCGCCGAGCGCGACGTGCTGTGCAAGAACATCTTCGCCCAGCCCGACGGCACCTACTGGGTCGTCGTGAACACCCTGCGCTACCCTGACCCCGACGAGCCCGATGCCAACGGCGCCACCATCAACAACATGCTGGCCCTGCAGCACATCGTGACCGGCGAGACCGTGGAGGACCTGGCCGCTGCCATGGATGTGGACGCCGCCAACCTCCAGGCTTCCATCGACGCCTACAACGCCGTCGTGGACGGTGCCGAGGACGAGTTCGGCTTCGTGGCCGACAACACCGCCGATGCCGAGATGGTGGACGGCCCCTGGTACGCCTGCCGCAAGGTGCCCACGGTGCACCACACCATGGGCGGCATCCATGTGAACGTGGAGTCCGAGGCCGTCTCTGCCGACGGCAAGGTCATTCCCGGCCTCTATGCCGCCGGCGAGGTGACGGGCGGCATCCACGGGAGCAACCGCCTGGGCGGCAATGCCATCGCCGACTGCATGACCTTCGGTCGCAACGCCGGCACCAACGCCGCGAAGTACGCCCTGGCCTAGGGCCCGATCCGATATGCCTCTTCCCCACTGCGGGAAAACGGAAGGCACCCCTCGGGGTGCCTTCCCGCCCCTTGATGGCCCCTCTAGGCTTCGGCGCCTTCCTGGCTGGCGTTACGACCGGCGATGATGCCGAAAGTCAGAACATCGGCCACCGAGGCGCCGCTGCCCATGTACCAGCCGAAAATACTGCCCGCGTTGCGGCCGGCCGCATACAGACCGGGGATAATCTCATCGCTCAGATCAAGCACATGGGCATCGACATCGATCTTCAGGCCGCCGAGGCTGCCCACCATGCAACTCTCGGAACCGCAGGCGTACACCGAGAACGGGCCTTCCTCGAAGGGAATCATGAACCGGGGATCCTTGCCGAATTCCCGATCCTCGCCAAGCGATGCCGACTCGTTGTAAAAGGCGAAGGTGGAGGCCACCGCGTCGGCATCGGCGCCGATGGCCTCGGCCACCTCAGCCAGGGAACCGCAGGTGGCCACGGGATCGCCGAGGAAGTTCTCCGGGGCGCCCTCGGTACGGGCCGCCTCGTCGTAGACCGCGAAGCAGCGTTCGGTGAGCGCCAGGCCCACGGCCTTGCCAACGAACGTGTTGTACTCATCCTCGGCCACCAGCCGCCGGCCACTTTCCCCCATGATAAGGCCGCGAGCCAAGGCGTCGCCCATGGTAGAGAGAGGACGCCCCAACTGGAAGGAGCCCATGCCGAAGGTGGCGGCGCCGGCCGACTGGCCCATAAGGATGCCGGTACCGTTGTCGTTGCCGGCCGAGATGATGCCGGCGCCCCGCGGGTTGGGGTAGACGTAGTGCTCGGCCATCATCTTCTCGTTGTTGCCGAAGCCTCCAGCCGTGAGGATAACGGCCTTGCGGGCACGGATGGCCACATCGCCCTTCGCGCCGGCTATAATGCCCACCACGCGGCCGCGCTCATCCTGGACGAGGCGTTTGCCGGGAGTGCCGGTCATCACCTGGACACCCAGGGAATCCACGGTGGCCGCCAGCGCATCGAAGATATCCTTGCCCGAGGAGCTGGGCAAGCTGGAATGGCCACGGGGCACCGGGGGCGTCACCCGGGCGTAGGCCCGAGCCTGCTCGTTGCCTGTGTAGAACAAAGTGTAGCCGGTCTTGTTGAAGCTGTTGATATGGGCGCCGGGGTACAGATCGCCGCCCTCGAAGTCCATGCCGCAGCCGACGCACCAATCGTAGAGCTCCGGCGAGAAATCGCAGAGCACCTTCAGGGCCTGCTCGTTAGCCGCGCCGCCGCCAGCGGCGCACATGTAGGCGTAGAACGCCTCGGTGCTGTCCTCGATGTTGAACTTCTTCTGCAACGGGGTGGCGGCCATGAGAATGGCCTCCTGCGATCCTGCTTCGGCGCGGTGGGCATCGGGCTTCTCTGCCTCCTGTGCGGTCAGGCCTTCGCCCTGGCGGGAACGCGCCAGACCCTGTTCTGCGTGTGCCTGGGAAGTTTCGTGGGGGCGGCCGCATTCATGGCAGTGGCCCCTGCGCCCGATTTTATCCTCCAACTTGTTCTGCTAGGTCTCTCCCTGGGCAGCTTCATCCTGCTGCGACCCTTGGGGTCCCTCGTCGGAAAAGAAGGGAAGTCGCCAGGCGGGCCGCTGCCGCAGAGCCGTCATCGGCCCGAGACCCGAGCGCCCTGGAAGCTCATGATCACCGTGGCCCTGTGGGCCGGCTCTTTCGGGGCCTTCTCCTTCCTCTTTGAAAACACCCCCTGGCCCTCGCTCGGTCCGGGAGCGTACCTGATCGCCTCCATAGCAGTCCTTCCCTTCGTAGGCTGGCCGCGCATCCATTACAATGACCTCCTCTACAAGGTGGGCTTCCTCACATTGGGGGCCGCCCTGGCGCTCGCCCTGTTCGCAGGACGGCTGATCCCGGCCAGTTACGGGCTCTTCTCCTTCGGCTATCGGTTCATAGAATTATTTATCTGGGGCCTCTATGTGCACCTGATTCGCACCCGGGGCCTTTCGCCCTACTGGACCATCGCCCTCAACGTGGGCATCTGGACCCTCAGTCGCTACGGGGGCTTCGTGATAGCCGGCTCCGTGCTGAAAACAGTTCCCGCCGCCGAGAGCCCCGGAGCCCTCACGTTCACCCTGGCCCTGCTCCTGGTGCTGCTCGTAGGCGCGCTGTTCCTCTCGAACCACAACAACTTCGCCGAGGGCTGGGGCATCGAGCGCGTGGCGGACGAGGTTCGCAGCGACCGACAGACCAACTACAGCTGCCGCGTCGTGGCAGAGCGCTTCGGGCTCTCTCCCAAAGAGGCGGAGATCCTGTCCCATATCATGCGCGGCGACACCCGCCGCGAGATCGGCGCGGCCCTGTTCGTCTCGCCGGAAACCGTGAAGACCCACATCCGCCATATCTACGGGAAGACCGGCGTGAACTCCCAGGAGGCCCTGCGCGGCCTCGTGGCTCGCACCGGCCATTCCCTGGACGGCTAGGGACTTAAGCGAGCCGATCGGCACCGCGGGAACCCGCCCCGCCAAGGGCATGCCGCCCGCCCAGAGCCAGCCCGCGCGAAGTCGAGGCCACTGTCGAGCTCCGACGACGAAAACCCCTAGCCCTGCGCCTCCGCCAGTTCGGCATAGCGGCGGCGCAAGGCCTCGGCCGCAGCAGGGGTGACGAACTGCGACACGTCGCCGCCCAGGGAGGCGATCTCGCGCACGATGGACGACGACAGGTACATGTGCTGGGGCGTGGACATGATGAACAGCGTCTCCAACTCCTGGTCGAGCTGGTAATTCAGGGCCGTCATCTGGAACTCGTACTCGAAGTCGGTAATGGCCCGCAGGCCCTTGACGACCGCCTGGGCCCCCATGCGGTGGGCAAAATCCACGAGCAGCTCGTCGAAGGGCTCCACGGTGACGTTGGGCAGGTGCGCCGTGGCCTCCCGGGCCAGGGCCACGCGCTCGTCCAGGGACAACAGCGGCCGTTTCTTCGCCGAGACAGCCACGGCCACCACCACCTCGTCTACCAGCTGGGCAGCACGGGTGATGACATCGAGGTGCCCAACCGTAATGGGATCGAAGGTACCAGGGGTGAGCGCACGCTTCACAACAGCTCCTTTTCTCGGATGCCGGTTACCTCCCGGCCTTCACCAGTTCCTCGGCCATTTCGCGCAGCTTGAACTTCTGCACCTTCATGGACGGGGTCATGGGGAAATCGTCCACGAAGAACACGCGCTTGGGCACCTTGTAGCGGGCGATGCGCGGGATGGCGTACTCGCGCACGTCGTCCTCGGTCATGGCCTCGTGGCCCGGGCGCGTGCGGATGAAGGCGCCGACGATCTCGCCGTACTTCTCATCGGGAATGCCCACCACCTGGGCATCCAGCACGCCGGGCATGGTGAGCAGGAAGTTCTCCACCTCAAGGGGGTAGATGTTCTCGCCGCCGCGGATGATCATGTCCTTGATGCGGCCCGTGACGCGGAAGTAGCCGTCCTCGTCAACGGTGCCCATGTCGCCGGAATGGAGGAAGCCGTTCTCATCGATGGCCTTGGCCGTCTCGTCGGGCATCTTGTAGTAGCCCTTCATAACGTTGTAGCCGCGGCAGCACAGCTCGCCATGCTCGCCGGGACCGCAGATATGGCCGTCGTTCGGGTCCAGGATGCGCACCTCCACGGGCGGATGCGCCCGGCCCACGGTCTCGCACTTGTGGGGAATGTCGTCGTCCACCGAGGTCTGGGTGAACACCGGGCTCGTCTCGGTGAGGCCGTAGCAGATGGTGACGTCCCGCATGTTCATGCGCTCCATGACCTCGCGCATGGTCTCGGGCGGGCAGGGGCTGCCGGCCATGATGCCCGTGCGCAGATGGGACAGGTCGAAGGAGTCGAAATCCGGGTGGTTCAGCTCGGCGATGAACATGGTGGGCACGCCGTAGACCGCCGTGGCCTTCTCCTTGTGCAGGGCCTGCAGCACAAGCCCCGCGTCGAAATCCTCCACGATGATCATGGTGCAGCGGTGAGTGAGCGAGGCCATGACCCCCAGCACGCAGCCGAAGCAGTGGAAGAAGGGCACCGGTAGACACACGCGGTCGCACGCGCCCAGCTTTTGTCCCTCGCCGATGTAGAAGCCGTTGTTCAGGATGTTGCGGTGGGTGAGCATGACGCCCTTGGGGAAGCCCGTGGTGCCGCTCGTGTACTGCATCATGACCACGTCGTTGTTGTCGAACTGGCCCTGGGCCCACTCCAGGGAGCTGTCGGGCTTGTGCTGGCCGAGCAGCAGAAGCTCCGGCACGCTGTAGAAGCCGCGGTGCTTCTCGGGCCCCATGTAGATGAGGTTCTCCAGGAAGGGATACTCCTCCGAGCGCAGGAACCCGCGCTGCACATTGAGCGATTCGGGCACCAGGTCGCGGATGATCTTCAGGTAGTCCACGTCGCGGTAGGCGTCGATGACGCAAAGCGCCTTCATGTCCGACTGCTTCAGCACGTAGTCCAGCTCGTGGGACTTGTACACCGGATTCACCGTGACCATGACCACGCCGATCTTGGCGGAGGCGTACATGAAGGTGAGCCAATCGGGGATGTTGCGGGCCCACACGCCCAAGTGGTCGCCCGGCTTCATGCCGATGGCCAGCAGCCCCTTGGCCAGGTTGTCGGTGCGCTCGTCGAAGTCCCGGTAGGTCCAGCGCAGGTCGCGGTCGGGATACACCACGAACTCGTGGTCGGGGTCTTTCGCCACCTGCTCTTTCAGGTAGGCGCCAAGGGTCAGCTCCGAGTGCAGCGGATAATCCGGCGACCCGGGCACCGGCGCGGCGTTCTGCTCTTCAGTCATTGCGCCTCCTAAAAGGGGGTATATACGCAAGCCAGGAACTTCGCGTTCTGGCCCGCGTGGGCGCGCACCTGGTGGGGCACGATGGAGTCGTAGTAGATGGACTCGCCGGGGCCGAGCACGTAGGTCTCGCTGCCATACTCGATCTCGATGGAGCCCTCCATGCCGTAGAGCCACTCCTCCCCCTCATGGGAATCCAGCTTGTGAGTGGCCTCGCCAGTGGGGGTCACCGTGATGATGAAGGGATCCATATGGCGGGACGGACGGCCCGCGGCCAAGCTGAAATAGGACAGGTCGCCGGCGTCCTTGGCAGTCTGGAGCGATTTGACGCGCTCCACCTCGGCCATGGCCTCGGCGCTGATATAGGCCGGCCCGAAGTCCTCGTCGTCATCCATCAGAGTACCCAGGCGCACCCCGAGGGCGCGGGTCAGCTTGATGAGGGGCGCGAGCGACGTGGGCACTTCCCCGCCTTCCAGCTGCTCGATGAGCGCCACGTCGCAACCGCAGCGATCGGCCAGATCCTGGGCCGACAGGTGGTGCGCCTCGCGCAGGGTCGTGATCTTGCGCCCGAGCTTGTTGTCCTCAGCCATAGCCTCTCCTTCTCCTAGGGTATCGGCGTATCATACACGAAAACACCTGGGAAAAGAAGAAGCCGACGGACGGACCGTCGGCTTCGTGGAGCCAAGGGGGCGCGCTTTCCGGCGCGCGGCCACACGGCGCCCTAGCGCTTTTCGGCAAGCAGGCGGTTGAGCGCGTTCAGATAGGCCTTGGCCGAGGACACGATGATGTCCCCGTCGGCACCGCGGCCCACATACACCTCGCCGCCGGCGGCCTTCACGCGCACGGTCACCTCGCCGAGCGCGTCGATGCCGCGGGTAACGGCCGTCACCGCGAACTCGGACAGATCGTTGTCCACCTGCACGATCTGGTCGATGGCCTTGTACACCGCGTCGATGGGACCGGTGCCCCAGTCGCACACGGTGCGCTCGTCGCCCTCGGGCCCGCGCAGGGTGACGGTGGCCGTGGGCTTCAACGGGAAGCCGCAGCTCACCTGCACGCCCTCCAGAGTGTAGAGCGCCGTCAGCTCGCGGTCTCTCTCGTTGACGAGGGCCTCCAGGTCCTCGTCGTAGACTTCCTTCTTCTTGTCGGCCACATCCAGAAAGGCGGTGTAGATGCGGTCGAGCTCATCGCCCTCGTAGACATAGCCCAACTCCTCCAGGCGGTGCTTCAAGGCCGCGTGCCCGCTGCGGGCCGTCAGCACGATCTGGCTGGCCCCCACGCCCACCTCGGCCGGGTCGATGATCTCGTAGGTGTCGCGCTTCTTCAGCACGCCGTCCTGGTGGATGCCCGAGGAGTGCGCGAAGGCGTTGGCGCCCACGATGGCCTTGTTGGCCTGCACGTTCATGCCCGTGATGGAGCTGACCAGGCGGCTCGCCTTGATGAACTCGCGGGTGTTGATGTCGGTATGGGCATCCAACTCGGCGCCGTGCATGCGCATGGCCATGACCACTTCCTCCATGGCCGTGTTGCCCGCACGCTCGCCCAGGCCGTTGATGGTGCACTCGATCTGCGTGGCACCGTTGCGCACGCCGGCCAGGGACAGAGCCGTGGCCATGCCCAGGTCGTTGTGGCAGTGCACCGACACCGTGACGTTCTCGATGCCCTTCACATGATCCATGAGGTACTTGATGCGGGCGCCGAAGTCCTCGGGCAGCGAGTAACCCGTGGTGTCGGGGATGTTCACCACCGTGGCGCCGGCGGCGACGACCGCCTCGATGACCCGCGCCAGGAAGGCGAAGTCGGAACGACCCGCGTCCTCGGCGTAGAACTGCACGTCCTCGACGTACTTCTTCGCGTAGCTCACGCACTTCACGGCGCGCTCGACGCACTCGTCCTCGGTGATGCGCAGCTTGTCGCGCATGTGCGAGGGCGACACGCCGATGCCGGTGTGGATACGAGGGCGCTTGGCGTAGCGCAGCGCATCGGCGGCCGAGTCGATGTCCTTCTCCACCGCGCGGGTGAGGGCGCACACCGTGGCGGCATCACCTGCCAGCTCGGCGATGCGGCGCACGCTCTCGAAGTCGCCCGGGCTGGAAATGGGGAAGCCGGCCTCGATGACGTCGACGTTCAGGCGAAGGAGCTCACGCGCGATGACCAGTTTCTCCTCGGTGTTCATGGAGGCGCCGGGCGACTGCTCGCCGTCGCGCAGCGTGGTGTCGAAGATGTCGATCTTGCGTGTCATGCCGTTCCTTCTTTCCTTCCGTGGCCCCGCGTCGCGCGGCGCGGGCAAAACTGACCGAGAGCATCATAGCAAAACGAGCGGCGCCACCTCGCGATGGCGCCGCCAAAAGCAGTTAAAAGTTCCGATGGCCTATCATCGGCGCGCCCGATGGCGCCCGCAGCACCGCGGCGGCGCCGCGCCGCCGCGCGGAAAACGGGATGGCACCGAGCCGGAAGCGCGACGGGCGGGGCGGCTCTTCGGGCCAAGAACCAGCGCGCAGGATGCCCCTACAGGATTATCTTCCAGAGATTGCGCAGGTCGATGGCATCCCGCAAACGGTCGAGCACAGCCTCGTCCACGTTCCCCTCCACGTTCATGTACACAAGGGCGCAGGACTCCTCGGGCTTCGTGCCGATCTGCATGGTGGTGATGTTGGCACCGGCCTCGCCCAGGATGGTGCCGATGGTGCCGATGCGGCCCGGGGCGTCCACGTACTCGAACACGAGGGAGCAGCGGCCCGGGGCGATGTCGATCTTGTAATCGAGCAGCGAGATGATGCGCGGGGTGTGCTCGGTGCCGAAGAGCGTGGAGGCCACCTCGATGTCGTCGGCGGTCAGGCGCACCGAGCTGGCGTACTCCTGGGCATCGTGCACCGCCGACGTGGTCAGGGCGATGCCGTGGCGGGCGGCCACCGCATCGGCGTTGGCCGCGGTGAACGAGCCGATGCGGCGGTAGGACAGCCCCCCGTCCAGCACGGCGGCCACGAGCGGGGCCGGATCGGCGTCGCAGATGGCGCCGGCCAGCTCCACCTTCAGAGACTTCGGCGTGCGACCGAGAATCTGGCTGACCATGGTGCCCATCATGCGGCAGGCGGGCACGTAGGGCCCCACGGCGTCGAGCACCTCCGGCGGCAGCGGCGAGAGGTTCACCGCCGTGGCCACCATGCCGCCGGCCAAGCCGGCCACCACGGCCTCGGCGATCTGGGTGCTGGCCCGGCGCTGGGCCTCGTGGGTCATGGGCGACAGGTGCGGCGTCAGGATGGCGTTGGCAAACTCGTGCAGCGGCGAGGCCGTGCAGGGCTCCTCCTCGAAGGAGTCCAGGGCCACGGCGGCCACCTTCCCCGCCGCCACGAAGTCGGCCAGGGCCGCCACGTCGAAGATGCCCCCGCGGGCGGCGTTCACGAGCACCACGCCGTCCTTCATGGCAGCGAACTCGTCGGCGCCGAACATGCCGCGGGTGCCCACGGTGCGGGGCAGGTGCACGGTGATGAAGTCGGCCTGGGCCAGCACCGGGGCCAGATCGTCGTAGAGGGTGACGCCCAGATGCAGCGCCCGCTCCGGCGAGCAGTAGGGGTCGTGCCCGATGAGGTTCATGCCGAAGGCCGCGGCCCGCTCGGCCACCAGCCCGCCCACGCGCCCCAGGCCGAAGATGGCGAGCGTCTTGCCGTACAGCTCGCTGCCCATGAAGTCGGCCCGGCGCCACTGGCCGGCGTGCATGGAGGCGCTCGCCTCGGGGATGCGCCGGGCGGCGGACAGGAGCAGGGCCATGGTGTGCTCAGCGGCCGAGATGACGTTGGAGTTCGGGGCGTTGCACACGATGATGCCGCGTTCCGAGGCGGCATCGATGTCGATGTTGTCCACGGTCACGCCGGCCCGGCCGATGATCTTCAGGTTCTCGGCCGCAGCCAGCAGCGCGGCGTCCACCACGGTGTTCGGGTGCACGATGAGCCCGTCGTAGGGGGCAATGGCCCCGGCCAGCTCATCGGCCGTGGGGTCGATGAGGAAGTCCACCGTGCAGCCGTGCTCGCGCAGAAGGTCGATGCCCTCCTGCACCAAGTCTTCCGTGACCAGGATCTTCTTCGTCATGGCTTCCCTTTCAGCTCAGAGCGCCCCAAGAGGGCCCCGCACCGGCAGCCGGCGGCCCAGCCCGGGGCCCTTCCCTTTTCTGTTACCCGTTGTTCTTCTCGAACTCGGCCATGAAGGCCACGAGCGCCTCCACGCCGGCCTTCGGCATGGCATTGTAGATGCTCGCGCGCATGCCGCCCACGGAGCGGTGGCCCTTGATGGACTCGATGCCGTGGGACTTCGCCTCGGCCACGAACAGGGCGTCCAGCTCGGCCGACCCGGTCACGAAGGGCACGTTCATGAGGGAGCGATCCTCCTTGCGCGCGGTGCCGCGGAAGAGCTCGCTCTGGTCGAGGTAGTCGTAGAGGATAGCGGCCTTCTCGCGGTTGCGCTCGGCCATGACGGCCAGGCCCCCCATCTCCTTCAGCCACTTAAACACGAGGCCGCAGATGTAGATGCCGTAGGCCGGCGGGGTGTTGGACAGCGACTTCGCCTTCACCTGGGTGGTGTAGCGCATGATGGAGGGGGTGAAGGGCAGCACGTCCTCGCGCACCAGATCGTCGCGGACGATGACGATGGTCACGCCGGCCGGGCCGATGTTCTTTTGCACGCCGCCGTAGATGAGGCCGAACCGGGATACGTCCATGGGCTCGGAGAGGAACATGGAACTCACGTCGGTCACGAGCGGGATGTCGCCGGTGTCGGGCAGGGACGGGTAGCGGGTGCCGTAGATGGTCTCGTTCTGGCAGATGTAGACGTAGTCGGCATCGGCGTCGAAGGTAAGGCCGGACAGGTCGGGCACATAGGAGAAGTTCTCGTCCTCCGACGAGGCCACACAGCGGGCCTCGCCGTAGAGCTGGGCCTCCTTGAAAGCCTTCTTGGACCAAGAGCCGGACACGATGTAGTCGGCCTTCTTGTTCTGCATGAGGTTCATGGGGATGGCGGCGAACTGCTGGGTGGCGCCGCCCTGGAGGAAGAGCACCTGGTAGTTGTCGGGGATGGCCATAAGCTCGCGCAGGTCGGCCTCGGCGGTCTCGATGATGGAGGCGAAGGGCGCAGAGCGGTGGCTCATCTCCATGACGGACATACCGGTGCCGTTGTAGTCGAGCATCTCGGCGGCCGCTTGGCGCAGCACCTCCTCGGGCAGCACGGCGGGACCGGCGGAAAAGTTGTAGACCCTACCCATGTTCTCGTTCTCCTTCGTCGCGAGCCCGTGCCGCCGCGCGGGCGCATGACCCGGGCTACCTGTTGCTTGCCCGGCCATTGTACCCCCAACGGTGAGCGGAAAGCCCCACGTAAGGGCCGAGCGGCACCTTCACAATGCGCCAACAGTTGCCCCGCGCCGCCGCCTCGGGGACCTCCCGTGGCCCATCATGGGAACGACCCGATGAAAGGAGCCCGCAATGTATCTCGACAACATGGTTCTGTACTACAAGCCCACCTGCCCCTTCTGCCAGAAGGTGCTCGCTTTCATGGAAGAGGAGGACATCGCCCTGCCCATGCGCAACACCCTGGAGCCGGGCGTGAAGGACGACCTTATGCGCATCGCCGGCAAGGGGCAAGTGCCCTGCCTGATCGTGGACGGCGAGCCGATGTTCGAGTCCGACGACATCATCCGCTTCCTCGGCGACGTCATCGTGGAGCGCGAGGAGGGCTAGCCCCGCCCAACCTGGGACGATGCTAGCGCGCCGGTGCCGCCCGCCACGGGCGGCACCGGCGCTTCGCGTTTGAAGAAGATGTCATTCTCGGCCCTGCGGCCGCGGGTTAGGGATACACTGTTTTCGCGCACGAAGAAGCGCGTTCAACGGAGACAAGGAGTCATCTATGACCAAGTTCAGCAACGTCATCGTCCGCAAGCCGGGCCGTTCCCTCTGCGACGGCATCACGAGCGCCCCGGAGCTGGGCCAGCCCATCTACGAGCGCGCCGTGGAGGAGCACGACGACTACATCGCCGCCCTCAAGCAGTGCGGCGCGGAAGTGACCGAGCTGCCCGCCCTGGAGGCCTACCCGGATTCCTGCTTCGTGGAGGATCCGGCGGTCATCACGCGCTGCGGCGCCATCATCACCAACCCCGGCGCCGATTCCCGCAACGGCGAGAAGGACGAGATCGAGCCGACCATCCGCCAGTTCTTCGATGACGATCATGTGGCCCACATCGTGGCCCCGGGCACGCTCGACGGCGGCGACGTCATGATGGTGGGCGACCACTTCTTCGTGGGCCGCTCGGCCCGTACCAACGAGGAGGGCATCCGCCAGTTCATCGAGATCCTCGAGGGCTGGGGCCTGTCCGGTTCCGAGGTGCCGCTGGAAGAGGTGCTGCACCTGAAGACCGGCGTGAACTATCTGGAGGACGGCAACATGCTCGTCTCCGGCGAGTTCATCGACAAGCCGGACTTCGCCGAGTACAACAAGGTGATCGTGCCCGAGGAGGAGGCCTACGGCGCCAACTGCATCTGGGTGAACGGCACCGTCATCGTGCCCGAGGGCTATCCCACGGTGCTCAAGGCCGTGCAGGATCTCGGCTACAAGACGCTTGTGGTGGACACCTCCGAGTACCGCAAGGTGGACGGCGGCCTGTCCTGCCTGAGCCTGCGCTTCTAGGGAAGGCGCTTTTCCGGGCCAACGGCCCGGAACGCACGAGGAGCCCCGCTGGGGCTCCTCTTTTTTTGCCTAGGGCGCACCGAAATTTGCGAATCTGCGTCGGACGGAGCTGCGGGGTATTCTGATTCGCTCAAACAGTCCTCGCTTTGGGGAAATGCCCACAGGGCATTTCCCGTCGCTGCGGAACTCGCTCGGTCAGAACACCCCGCATCTCCTCTACCGCCTACTGCGCTCCCCTACTCCACCGTGCCGTAGACCTGGCCCCAGGCGTGGCCGGCGATGGCGGAGTTCAGCTGGGTGCACAGCCGGGAGCGGGTGTAGTCGCCGGGCGGCAGCAGCGTGACAATGCGGTACAGCTCCTCGGGCAGATCGGCCGCCTCGGCCGCTACCACCACATCGAGCCGGCGCACCGTGGCGCCGATGGCCTCGGCCACGGTAGGGTCCAGATCGCCGAAGGGCGCGTATAGCGCGTCCACGATATCCTGCAGCGCACCGTAGTACTCGCTGCGCTCGCGGTTGGTTCCGGTATGCTCACGGGCCACGGGGGGCCTCCTTGTCTATCGCGGGGCTCGCGCCCCAGGGCTGCGCTAGGCTGTCGCCTCTTTCTGCTTGCCGATTATAAGGGTTTCCAGAGCGGGCAGGTCGCTGGTTTCGAAACGGTAGGGCACGATCTGCGGATCGCGGGGGTTTTCGGTCGCAGTGCGCTCGATGCGCAGGAAGTGGGCCTCGACCGAGGTGTAGCCCGCGCGCATGAGGGCGTAGGCGTAGCAGCTGGCCTGAAGGCGATGCTTCTCGTCAAGTTGCTCGGGCGTCTCGTCGTCGCGACCGCCGGTCTTGTAGTCGATGAGAAAGGCCGCGCCGTCGCCGTTGTCGGCCAGGCCGTCTATCTCCCCTTCCAGGAAGAAGCTCTCCCTCACCCCGGCAGCAAAGCCATCCGAGGCGGCGGCAGGAACCTGCACGATGAAGGGCACCTCGGCGGCGCGGTGCTCGTAGGCGGCGAAGCGGGCGGCCTCGTCGCTTCCGAGCCAGCGGGCCAGTGCCACGCGCAGGCGCTCCTGCTGACCAACCGACAGTCCCTCCTTCTGGATCTGGGCCTCTACAGCCGCCTCTCCGGGCACGAAGAGCGTCCCCCGCTCGCTCAGCTCGATGGCCTGCTGGGCCAGGCGGTGGAAGGCGGTGCCCAGAGCGGTGGCGCTCTCAGCGGCGTCATCCCCCTCCGGCCCCGCGAGCGCCCCGCCTGCGGGCGCGGGGGCCGGCGCGGCATTGCCCGCTTCGTCCTCGGCCGCAGGCTCGTCGCTGTGGGCATGGGCGCCCGAAAGCGACGTGTAGGAGTACAGCTGCGCCCGGGAGAAGTTGAAGGGAAGCAGCGCCGGTGCCGGCAGCTCCTCGCGCACGGCGACGATGAAGGGGGCGTCGGAATCCTCGCCGCTGCCCCCATCTTCGCCGCTGGCGCCGGCACAGGCGGCCCCTTCCCCGCTGCAAGCACCGGGGTCGCCGGGATCGCCCGCATCTGCCGGCGATTCCGCATCTTCCTCGGCACCGAGCTGGCGGAAAACCACCCGGGCCGGAGCGGTGCCGCCGTAGTCGAGCTCGCTGACCGCTCGCGCGCCCTCGCAGCTCCAGGGCAGCGCGCCGTGAATATCCTCGAAGATGCCCGTGTCCCCGTAGCCCTTGGCCGGATCGCGCTTGAAGACCATGGACACGAACAGCGAACGGCTCGCACGGGTGAGCGCCACGTACAGCAGGCGCCGCGCCTCAGCCAGGGCCTGAGCGCGCGCATAGGCCGCCAGGGCCCCGTAGCGCCGCCCGCAGGAAAGCCCCCTCAAGCGATCAGGGGCCGACGTCGCGTCCTCGAAGAGCGCGAGCAGCTCGTCATCGTCGTCGCACCCGAGCTTCTTCGCCTGGCGGTCGTACTTCGCCGCCGCGTCGGCCCACGGGCCCTCGGGAGCGCGGCTCGCCGCCGCGAAGCTGAGCGGGCCCACGTTCTCCACCACGAGGGACCCGGCGCTCTCCCGGCCGTCCTTCAGGTCGGCCACGGCCACATGGGGAAACTCCAGGCCCTTGGAGGCGTGCACGGTCATGATGCGCACGAAATCGCCCTCGGCGGCAGCCAGCGCGCCCGGTGCCTCCTTGGCGCAGGCCAGGTGCGCGTCGAAGGCGGCGGACACGGAGGCGACACCCTGGCTGGCTGGCTCCATGTCGGCCACCAGCCGCAGGGCCTTGGCGAAGTTCGCCCCCTGGGCGAGGCCGTCCACCCCCGCGTCCTGCAGCCGGTCGAGCAGCCCCGAGCCCACGAGAAGCCCGCGCAGGGCACCGGCCGCATCACCGGTGCGGGCGCGGCGGCCGAAAGCGAGAAGCTGGCGCCGAGCCATGGCAAGGGCGGCAAGGTCGTTCTCCGAGAGCCCGAGCGCACGGGCCTGGTCGTCCCCTTGCGGCGAGAGGAAGCCCGCCGCCAGCCGCCGGCGGCAGCAGCCGTCGTCGTCCGTCGAGGACGCCAGTGCCAAGAGCACATCATCCGATATGGCGAACAGCGGCGAGGCGAGCACCTGGTAGAGCGCCTCGTCATCGGAGGCGTTCACGGCCCAGCGCAGCAGCGCCGAGACGAGCGCCGGCTCGGGCAGGCGCGAGAACACCGATCCGCCGGCGATCATGGAGGGAATGCCCCGTGCCCGCAGGGCTGCGGCATAGCGATGGGCATGGGTCATCTTTCCCAGCAGGATGACCATCTGCCCCGGTCGCGCCCCGGCGGCCGCAAGCTCGGCGAAGTGCTCGGCCACTGCCTCGGCGCCCGCGTCGCGCGCCCGGGAGGCGTCGAAGCCCCGTGCCGGATAGTGCACCGCCGACAGGCAGACGCGCGGACGGGCGCCCCCGTCGAAGAGCGCATCGGGCTCCTTGTTGACCGCGCCTCGCGCCTCCAGGCGCAAAAAGTCGTCGCCGAACACCGTCGGCTGGGAGAAGATGCGTTCCACAAGGGCCAGCACATCGCCGTGGCTGCGGAAGTTCCAATCGAGCTGCACGAGGGCATCCGCGCCGGCGCGGACCGCCAGATCCGAGCGGTACTCGGTGAACACGTTCACGTCGGCGCCGCGGAACCGGTAGATGGACTGCTGGGCGTCGCCCACCGTGCACACGTTCGCGAACCCGGGCTGCGCGATGCGGCCGACGATGTCCACCTGCAGGCGGTCGGTGTCCTGGAACTCGTCCACCATGATGATCCTGAAGCGCTGCCGCAGGCTCTCGGCGATGGAAGGGTGGTCGGAAAGCGCGGCGGCGCAGCGCGTGAGCAAGTCGCCGTTGTCCAGACGCGAGGGGCCCTTGCAGCGGGCGAACTCGTCCTCGATCTCGCGGGCAAGCATCGTCACCGCGGCCTGCCAGCGCACCGACAGGCCCGCGCGCACCTCGCGCTCCAGCTCCACCATGGCTTCCTGCCACGCCTCGAAGGCCGGCGCGTCGGCCTTGCCCACCGCGGCTCCGGTGGTGAGGGGGAAACCGTAGAAGACGGCACCGAACCCGTCGGCGTCGAAGTCCGCATCGGCGAAACCGGTGTTCGGCGCATCCGCAAGCCACGCCTCGGCGGCCTCCACGGCCGCCTCCAGACGCTCGAGGAAGGCCACCTTGGTCTTCGACGGCTTCGACCATGCCTCGGCGGCCGCGCGCATCTCGGCGGCGGCCTCGCAGGCGCAGCGCACCACAAGCGAGGGCGAGACGGGCACTGGCGCCTCAACGAGCCCGGTGAAGCCGCGGGGCATGGCGTGCACGCGCTCGGCGATGGCCAGGGCGAAGTCCACCGCCCCTCGGTCGTTGAACGAGGATCCCTGGAGCTTCTCGCGGGACAGGAGCTCGTGCACCGGCCCCGCGCCCGCCTCGCGCGCCCGGGCCACCACGCGCTCGGCGGCCTCGGTCAGAAGCTCGCCGGCCTCCACCTCGCCGATCACCTGAAAGGCCGGATCGAGCCCCACCTCCAGCGCGTGCTCGCGCAGGATGCGGGCGGCCATGCCGTGGATGGTGGACACCCAGGCGTCGTCCACCTTCAGCGCCTCGCCCTCAAGCCCCTCGGACAACAGGAGCCCCTTGATGCGCCCCTTCAGTTCGGCGGCCGCCTTGGTGGTGAAGGTGATGGCCAGAAGCTCATCCACCGACGAGAGGCCGGCCTCCCCCGCCTCGGGAGAAAGGGCGAAGGCCACCCGCTGAGTGAGGGTGAAGGTCTTGCCGGAGCCGGCGCCGGCCGACACCATGAGCGGTGCGTCGAGCGTCGTCACTACCGTGCGCTGGCCTTTGGTGCAGCGATCGAGATTCACGAGAGCCTCCTTTCGCAGCCCACGGCCGGGCAGTAGGAGCAGATGCCGGCAAAGCGCGGGTCGGGGGCGATGTCCCCCGCGTACAGGCGACGCACCTGCTCGGCCACGAGCGCTTCCACGGCATCCAGGTAGGCGTCGAAGTTCATGGGCACCACCGAGGCGCGGCCCACGAGGGGGTTCTCTCCGAAGACCGCCGCATCGGCAGCGCCGGCCACCATGTCCTTATCGGTGCGGGTGCGATAGGACAGGTACAGGGCGCCGGCGCAGTGCAGTCCCGGAAGGGAGGCGCGCAGCGCCTGGGCGTAGACGAGCCCCTGGACGCGCTTGGGCAAAGGGGGCGCCTCGGCATCGTCGTCCATGGCGGCGGCGTACTCGGCGCCCACCGCGCCCTTGTAGTCTATGACGGCGAAGCGGCCGGCGGCCTCGTCCACGTCGATGCGGTCCACACGGCCGTTAACGCGCACGCCGGCGTAGTCCACGCCATCTTCCGCCGCGATAACGTGCTCGTGGGCCCGTACCGCGAACGACGGCGCGAAACGGGCCTGGCGATGCAGGCTCTCGCGCAGCTGCGACCGCAAGCGCGCAAGCTCCAGCCCCTCGGCCTCGGTAAGCGCCACCAGGCGGCCGCTTCCCGGCTCAAGGGCGGCCTGCTCGGCTGACACCGCGTCGAAAGTCGCCTCGAACAGCGGCTCCCACGTCGCGGCGGAAGCGCCGCCCAGGCACGCGATGCCCTGTCGGGCCGCCTCGTCGTAGAAGCGCGCCAGCACGCTATGGGCGAAGCTGCCCTTCTCTAAGGGGCCGAACCCCTCGTCGAGGGCAGCTGCCCCCACGCGCCGCTCCAGGAACCACGCATAGGGGCAGCCCAGGTACAGCTCGAGCGCCGAGGGAGACAGCACGACGACAGCGCGCCCCTCCTCGTCGGCCGTGCGCAGAAAGCGCACCAGCTGGAGCCGGTCGAGGCGCCCTCGGCGCACCGCCTGCAGGGACACGCGCTCCGCAACGGGCGCGAAGGCGGCACCGACCGAGGCCGGCAGATCGTCCTCGCCGAGACGATGCGCACCGCGCAGAAGGGGCACGGGAAGGCCGAAGGCGTCCTCGTCGCACTCGTCCCAGAAGGCCGCCTCGTCGGCGTCCCCCGCAGCCCGGGCGGCCGCACGAGCATCGTCGGCCACCGCCGCGGCGAACTCCTTCAGAAGGAAGGCGGGATAGGCCTCCTCCCCTCCGGCGGTGCGCTGGGCCACGACGAGGCCGAGGCGGCGGCGCGCGGCGTCCTTCCCAGCGCGGAAACGGCGACGCTGCCGCTCCAGGGCATCGGCCGGCGCGGGAAGCCCCAGCTTCCGGGCCAGGCCGTCCAGCGCCGTCCGCGTCTGGGCAGCCGGGAAGGCGGCGTCGGTCATATCGGCTAGAATCACCGTATCGTAGCTGTCGGGCAGAAGCGACGTCAGGCGGTCGAGCCCGGCGAACTCCACGCGGGCATCGGCGTCTGCCGCGGCGCGGGCGCTCACAGAGATCTTGCGGGAGGCCAGAAGAGACCCGGCGTCGGCGAGCGGAACACCGAGCGACCAGGCGGCCTCGGCCAGATCGGCGAAGGCGGCAACGGCAGCCAGCTCCCGGGCGCGCTCGGCGGCCGTGAGCCCCCGCGCCTCGCGCACCGTCCGTTCGAGCGCCTGGAGATCGGCGAGGGCGGAGGGGCGGGCGGCATCGACGGCGCCGGCGGCGGAGAAGGCGCGCTGCAGACGCTCGAAGACGGCGAAGGCCGGAGAAGCCGCGCGCAGAAACGCAGCAGCTGCCGGGCCGTCGGCGAGGCGGTCGCCGCGCAGCATGCCGTTCAGGCGGCGCCCTTCCACGCCGTCCATACCGGAGAGCGCGTTGTAGGCGAAATCGGTGGCCGCCGCGGCGGGGCGCGTCGAAGAGCCGAGGCGCTCCACGGCGCCCCACGCTCGTCCGACCAGCGTCTCATCCCACGGCACGGCGCAGCGAAGGTCGCAGCCGATACCGTCAGCGGCCAAAGACGGCGCCAGAAGGTCGTAGAGCGTGCGCGCGTCCGGAGCGCACACCAGAGCCGTCGCCGCGCCCTCCTCCAACGCCCGGCCCAGCTCGCCCAGCACGAGCGCCGGCGTGGCTGCCGGGCCCGCGGCCAGAAGCACGGAGAGCTCGACCCCCTCGGGCAAGCCGCCGACGGCGAAGGGCTCTCCGCTTTCGGTGCCCACGCAACCGCACTGGCGCAGAAGCGCCGCCACGCCCGGCCCCGCATCCGCCGGATCGAATGCGACGACGGAGGGGAGGCGCACCTCGCCCGCGCAGGCCGCCTCCGCGAGCAGGAACGCCGCCTCGTCGGCCTCGACGAGGGCGGCTTCGCCCAGAGCGGCGCGATAGTCGGCGCCAAGGCGCAGCACGGCGCGCTCCCGTTCGGTCAGGGTGGCATCCCGTCCGCAGCGGGCCAGGGCGCCTCCGTATCGGGCGAAGAACCGCGCGAGCAGCTCGGCCGTTCCCGCCGAGGCCACCAGAGCCTCCTGGCGCCGCAACGCAGCGCCCACGAGCAGCTCCCGCTGCGCGCGGCTCACGAGCGAGCGCCCGTCGCCCCACAGCTCCCACAGCTCGGCCACAAGCGTGGCCGGCGTCGCGCGGGCGGTGCCGAGCGATGCCGCCCCGCCGGCGGCTGCAGCGCGCTTGGCGGCCCCGTGGGCCTTCTCGATGGTCGTATAGAGCTCCGTGACGGATTCGCGCACGCCCCGTTCCTTCCTCGCAGATGTTTCAGCCGATCATTGTACCCCAACTGCAGATGGCGCTGGCACTTTCCCTCCCCTCGCGGGCCGCACGCAGCCAACGCGGGGGCTCGGCGGCCCGGCACCAATGCGCCGACCGCCTCATCCCGCGATGCCCCTTTCTGCACTCAGTAGCAGCCCGCGATCTCCTGGGCCATGCGGGCAACCCCGCGCCGCGCCTCCAGGCGCTCGCGCTTGAAGTGCCACTGCCCGGCGTCGAAGGCCGCACCGAGCGCCACAGCCGCCACCCGGTACCACGTGCGCGCCCGGCGGAAGCTCTGCTCGCAGCCGCACCCGCGCTCGAAGGCCCGGGCCAGGCGCAGGGCGGCGTTGCCCGTCTGGGCGCGGTCCTCGTCAATGCGCCCGTTCTCCAGATCGAAGGCCCGGCGGTACAGCGAGACGGCCCGAGCCGCATCGGGCGCGCAGCCCCGGCCGGCGGCCACGAGCTCGCCCAGGCGCCAACAGCACTCCCCATGGCCGTGAAGGGCGCCGAAGGAGAAGTGCCGGTAGGCGCGCTCGGCAAGCGGCGTGTCGGCTGCATGGAGGGCGCGGCACTCCAAAAGCCCGCGCCAGTAGTCGCCCTCGCACAGATCATCCGCGTACATGATGCCCAAACGGCAATGGGCGCCCACGCTGCCGCGGGCAGCAGCATGCAGAAGCAGGATCTCGGCGGCCCGGTAGCAATCGATGCGACGGGCGCGGTGCTCGTCGCCCACCAGGCCGAGGGCCTCGGCAAAGTACACCTCCGCCAGCTCGAAGGCGCGCCAGCCACCCCGGTCGGGGCCGGCGGGATAGGCGGCAACAAAGGTGCGGCCCGGCCCGTCGACGGCCGGCTCGCTCACCCAGATGCGGGGCAGGCGCTCTGTGGCCTCAGCGCCCTGGCGATCTACGGCGAAGACCCCCGTGGCCGCCCGACGGGCACGCCAAGAGGGACCGCGCAGCACCCGCGGGGTGAAGCTGGCCTCGGCGCCCCCATTGGAGCGGCGCACGCTCGGGGCGCCGAAGACGGCGCGGGCGGCCCGCTGGGCCAGGGTGACGGCCGTTGCGCGGCGGTCGAGGGCGGCGACGCTAGTCATTGAGATGCACCCCCATCACCAGGCGGCACCAGGCACCGACCTGCTCGCGGGCCACGAGACGGCCCTCCACGGACTTGCCCCCGTCGATGAGACGCCCCACGAACTCGTTGCACTCGCAGGACACGTAGCCGACGCGCCGATCCTGCCCGTCGCGCACTTCCACGGCCCAGGGGTCGAAGCGGTTGCGCGGATCGCGCACGAGGGAGAAACGCTCCCCCGCCCCATAGCCCTCGGCCATCTCGGCCATGCCGGCCACGTGGCGCGTGCCGGCCACGGTAGTGTTCTCCACGACGCAGATTGATTGAGCTGTGTTCGCCATGGCGTCCTCCATTTCCTTGAATACGATGGGGATATCATAGAGGAGTGCCGAGGACTGAGTGTACTTAAAAAGGTACAGTTATGAAATCTTCCCGCTGCTGTGGCATTTTGTTAGCCACGGTTGATTGACAGCGCTTCCCCGTGATAGACTGCCTCGGCGAACAGACATTCCACCCTCTTCGAGACGAGGTTTTCCATGGCAAGCAAGAAGGACAAGAAGCAGAAGAAGGCCGCTGCCGACAAGAAGGCCGACAAGCTCAAGCGCAAGAAGAAGCACACCGGCTGCAAGGGCGAGAAGAAGGCCACAGGCTGCAAGGGCTGCGAGAAGGCCTCGGCAGCGCTGAAGCTCTCCCACTGCACCTGCTGCAAGAAGCACTGCCCGCTCTCCAAACCCAAGTGCGGCAAGGGGCGCCGCTTGGCCGCGGCCCTGAAGCTGCGCCAGGGCTAGGGGCGGCCCCTCCGACACAACCACCCTCCCGACACCGATCAACGCCGAGGCCCGGGTCTGCGCCCGGGCCTCTTTTGCGCGCTCTTCCGCCAGGGAAGGATGCCGATCCCGCCCCGAGGCCCCGGGGCAGCGGCGCCCCCTACTCGTCCCCGACGACCTCGGCCCGCACCTCAGCAACGGCCCCGTCCCCAGCGGGCAGACCGGCCTCGGAAGCACCTTCGGCCGCTCGGGCCTCCCGCGCCTCGTCGAACAGCGCCCGCATGGTGGGGTTCTTGCGGGTGAGCTTCTTCACCGTGAGGTCCTCGGCCTTGTCATTGGCCAGGCGCAGCTGGTTCTCGCTGCCGATGAGGTTGTCCTTGATCTTCTGGAGGTGGTCGATGGACTTGTCGATCTCCTCGATGGCCTTCCGGAACTTGTCGCTCGCGATGCGGTAGTTGCGGCCGAACCGATCCTTGAAGTCGGCCAGGGAGTCCTCGAAGTTCGTCACGTCGATGTTCTGCTGGCGCACCAGCGCCAGCTCGCGGCGGTACTCCAGGGAGGACAGGGCCGCGTTGCGTAACAGCGTGATGAGCGGGATGAAGAACTGCGGGCGGATGACGTACATCTTCTCAAAGCGGTAGGACACGTCGGTGATGCCGGCGTTGTACAACTCGCTCTCCGGCTCCAGCAGCGACACGAGCACGGCGTATTCGCAGCCCTTCTTCGTGCGGTCGGCATCGAGCTTCTTGAAGTGGGACTCGTTGGTCTTCCGGTGGGTGGAGTCGTCGGCCTCGTTCTTCATCTCGAACATGATGGAGACGATCTCGTTGCCCTCCTCGTCGAAGTCGCGGAAGACGAAGTCGCCCTTGGTGCCCTCCACCACCTCGTTGTCCTTCTCGAAGTAGGCCCGGGGGAAGGCCGTGGGGCGCAGGCGGTTGAACTCGATCTCGCAGTGCTGCTCGAGCGTCTCCCCGAGCATCTTCGTGGACAGGCGCGCCTTCATATCTTGGATGCGCTCGATCTCCCGCTCGCGGTCGGCGATGAGCTCGTCCTTCATCTTCAGGCGCTCGGCCAGCTCCACCTTGTGCTCGGCCGCGGCCCGCACGAGGGCGTCCTGCTCGCGGGCCACCTGAGCCCGCAGCTCGTCCCGCTCGCGCTCCACGGCCACCTGGGCGTCCCGGGCCGCAGCCTCGGTGCGCTGCACGGCCAGTTGCATCTCCATGGATGCCTGCTGCCGAGCCGCCTCCAGTTTCTGGGCCAGCTCGTCCCGCTCGCGCTGGACGGCCTGCAACCGCTCGGCCTCGGCGGCGCGGACTTCGCTCACGGCCCGGGTGCGGGCGGCCTCGGCCTCGGCGGCCTGGGTGGCCAGCCGGGCCCTCAGCCCGTCGCGCTCCTGGGCCAGGGCCATCTTCTCGGCCTCGGCGGACAGCCGCAGGGCCTCCTCCTGCGAGTCCAGCTGAACCCGCAGGGCAGCCACCTGCTTCTCCAGATCCGCCTTCTCGGCTTGGGCCGCCAGCCTCAGCTCGCCCGCCTCGGCCTTGAGCTGCTCGGCCTGAGCCGCCAGCCTTCTCTGCTCTTCGGCAAGCTCGGCGGCGCTCTTCGCCCGGCTCTCGGCCAGCTGCCGCGTCATCTGATCGCGCACTTCGGCCCGGGCCAGCTCGATCTCCTGGGCGCGGCTCTCATTAAGCAGGCGCTCGCGGGCGGCCAGCTCCCGCTGGAATTCCTGGTCGCGCACTTGGCTCAGAATGGCCGCATACCCGCTCTCATCCACCGTGAAGGGGGTGTGGCAATGGGGGCAGACGATCTCGCTCATGCTCTACTCGCTTTCCTCGCTCGTCGGCATCTACGGCCTCCCATCCTACTACAATTCCAGGGCCGCGATGGGATCGCCGCCTTGAAGGGAGAAGCTCTCGATGGCCACGCCGCTGGCCGCATAGAGTACCTCACCGATGCGCACCCCGCGCACGGGGCTGCCCTCGCCGTCGGCGAGCAGGGCCTCCATGCCCTGGACGAAGCCCTCTTCCTCATCGTAGCTGAACAGATAGTAGTACTCGCCCGATTCCACCACCGGCTGGTAGGCGTCGTCCTCCAGGGGAGCACTCCCCCGCTTCTCGCCGAAACCGGAGAAGCCGATGAGGTTGCGCTCGGGCTCCACGAGGGCGGCGCGATAGTCGTCGAGAGCCCCCACGGTCCAGACCCCTTCGAGCACACAGGTGGCCGCCTCCCGCACATCGGCCGGATCGGCGGTGTCGAACATGGTGAGCTTCGCGGCGCCCGTGCCCTCGGGGCCCGCGTCCCAGCCGATTCCGAGCAGGCGGTGCTCGCCGTAGGGATGCAGGTAGGCCGAGAAACCGGGAATCTTCAGCTCGCCTACGACCTCGGGTGCGGCCGGGTCGGACAGATCGACGGTGAACAAGGGATCGATCTGGCGGAACGTGACGAAATAGCCCACATCTCCCATGAAGCGGGCCGACCGCACCGTTTCGCCCTCGGCGAGCCCCACGATGGAGCCCACCTCCTCCATGGCCCCGTCCAGGACGAACAGGCCGTTGGTCGTCTGGCCCTGCTCGCCATAGATGGTGGTGACCACCCGCAGATGACCGTCGTACTCGTCGATGCTGAAGCTGTCGTTCACCGTTCCGCGCACCGTGGCCTGGGCCCCGGCGGTCACCGTGCCCGCGCCGTAGGCCAGGCGCACAATATCGGTGGCGCTGTTCTTGCCACGGTAGTTGTCCTCGTAGATGTAGATGCCCTCTGCGCCGACGTACAGCTCGCCGGAGCAATGGAGCAGCCCCTTCTGGGCCGTCGCCTCCGTGGGGTCATCGGCGTCTACGGCCGTGACCACAAGGAAGCCGTCGGCCTCATCGTCGGCGGGCAGGAAGATGTCGTCGCAATCCAGGGCCCGCCCGTTCACCGTCGGCGCCAGGGCGACAGGATCGCCCCGCTCCGGGTCGCCGGAGGGGAAGAAGAGGCTGAACAGGTAGAGATGGCCGTCGACGAAGCGCGAGGTGCGGTAGGCGCCGCTCTGGGCCAGGGATCCCGCCTCGACGGGGTGGGACGGGTCAGACAGATCGAAGGTGACCAGTTCGGTACTCTCGGGGGCCTCGTCGGCCTCGTACCAGGCCGTGGTCGTCACCGCGAACAGACGGCCACCCTCCAGGTAGAACTCCACGATGGAGCGCCCCTCGGCCGCCTCGATGGAGCCCACTGTCTCCAGGGCCCCCTCCTCGGCGCTCACGATGGCGATGCGCCGGCCACTGTCGGCGAGGACGTAGAGGTGCGTGCCGTCGGTCTTCACCACGTCTGCCTCGTCCACCCCCTCGGTACGCACGTTCGTCCCGGAGAAGTCGGTATCGCCCCCGGCTATCGCCGCCGTATCGGCCTCCGCCGCCGACTCCATGACGACATCGTCCCCGCCGCCCGCCGAGGCACTGAGATCTAGGCCGAACAGGCCGGCCCTGGCCCCTTCGGCCGCCTCGGCGCGCTCGGCTTCGATACGCTCCCGATAGGCTGCGAAGCAGGCGGCCACCTCGTCGTAGCTTGAAGCCGCGCGCACTGTCTCGGCCTCGCCGAAGACGATCGGCTCGGTTGGCGCTGCGGGAGTATCTTCACCGGGGACGGCAACCAGCCCCAGCGGGTCTGCAAGGCCGATCACGGCACCAAGGCCGAGAGCGACCGCGAGCACGGCAGCGGCCGCCGCCATCCATCGCCGGCGGCGGGGGCGACGCGGGGCCACGGGAGCGAGGGCCGACAGGCGCTCCATCATGGCATCGGGTTCAAGGGAGGGAGGCACCGCCCACTCCTCGGCCGCGCGGCGCAGGGCATCGACCGTGCGCTTCTCATCCTGGTTCATCGCACACCACCTTCCAACATCGAAGCCATCTGCGCCAGGGCGCGCTTGCGCCGGCTGCGGACGGTGCTCGGGTTCATCTGCATCGCCGCCCCTATCTCGTGGCTGTTGTAGCCTCCGAAGACCGAGAACCCCACAATGAGCCGATCCGCCTCGGCCAGGGCAGCGAAGGCATCCCGCACCGCCGCGGCCTCGGCGCCGTCCAGGCCGGGCGGCGAGAGCGGCTCCAAATCGCCGGGGTCGGCCGGGGCGCAGCGCTTCCCCACAGAGAGGCGCCGTCGGCAGCGGTTGGCCACGATCTGGAACAGCCACGACTTGAAGGCGCTGTCGCGGCGCAGCTGGCCGCGGTGCTCGTAGGCCGCCAGCACCCCCTCGGCCACTGCATCCTCGGCATCGTGGGCGTTTCCCGTCACGCAGAGGGCGAAACGGTAGAGGTCCCCGTGCAACTGTCGGTATCGCTCGGCAAAAAGCTGTGCGTCCACGGCGGGTCCTCCTCTCTTCTCAAGACGTCTCCCCCATAAGATTCCCCAGACCCCGGCAGTGTTGCAAGAATGTTCCCTCTTCTTCGATTCGCCATAAGGGATGGCCCCCTCACGAATCGAGCCGCTCGATGGCGCAGATGGCCGAGAAGGGCACGCGAGTGCGCACGATCCAGAGATCGCGGTATATCACATCCACCTGGCTGACGATGCCCACGTCGGTGCGGTAGGCATTGTTCTCGTAGGAGGTGACCCGTACCATGGCGCCCCGGGCGAGGGTCGCGAGGGTCTCGTCGAGCTCCCGTGCCTCCTCCTCGGTGAGGGGACGCCGCCGCTCGGGCACCGCCTCCTTGGCATGGACGAGGTCGTAGTAGCCCCGCAGGGCGGCGAAGGGCATGAACTGGCGGGCGCGGTCGGGATGAGGCCGGCCCAGCCCTGCGGGCACCGGCAGCCCGGGCACCTCTTCCCAGACAAGGTCCTCGAACAGGTCGCCGCGCTCATCCACGATGGCCCCCTACCAGAAGGTTGCGCTCGCGCCCCATGGCGTGCTCCTTCAGACTCGTACCCTTGATGAGGGCGTTCTTGCCGAACTTCTCCTTCACGGCGAGCACGGCCTCCTGGCGGCGGCGCTCCCGGGCGGTGGCCTCGCAATCGGTGAACAGGTCCACCGTGGCGAAGTCCTCGTCCACCAGGTTGCCGAAGCCGAGGCTGATCTTGCGGATGAGCCGGCTGGGGTCCACGCTCTCGCGCCAGAGCGCTTCCAAGTAGCCGAACAGCTTCTTGAAGGAGTTCGTGCGCTCGGGCAGGCGGCGCCCTCCACCGCCGTGGGGCCGCGAGCGGACCACGGGCCGCAGGCCGTGCTCGCCCTGGAAGAGAACCGGACCCGGGCCCTCCCCCGCTTCCCTGTCGGAGCTGGAAGCCTCTCCCGCCTCAGAGCCCGCGGCCGCCCGGGCGCCCCGCTCCCACTCGTAGCTGACGTGGAGCGAGATATGATCGGTCACCAGGCGCTTCTCCACCAGTTCCAGCACCGTGTCGTCGCACATCTCCCGCATGACCATGAGGCCGTCGTCGAAGGAGTAGCCGTAGGGCAGCGCCTGGCCGTTCATGACCGAGGAGGATTCCGGCTCGTAGGCCTTGATCTCGGCGATGGTGCAGGGCTCCAGGCCCCAGGCGTGGTCGATGAGGTACTCGGCGTTCACCCCGAACTCGCGATAGAGCACGTCGGAATCCATCTCCGTGATGCCCTTCAGGTCGAACGCATGGTAGCGGGCCAGCCGCCGGGCGATGCCCGGGCCGATGTTCCAGATGTCGGTGATGGGCCGGTGCGTCCAGATCTGCTCGCGGAAGGAGCACTCGTCCAACAGACCGATGCCGTCGACGGCATGTTTCGCCGAGATGTCGAGGGCCACCTTGGCAAGGAACAGGTTCGGGCCGATGCCCGCTGTGGCGGGAATGCCCGTCTCGGCCCGCACCGCATCGCGCAGGGCGCTGGCGAACTCGCGGGCCGTCATGCCATAGAGACCGAGGTAGGCCGTGGCATCGATGAAGCACTCGTCGATGGAGTACGGGTGAATGTCGTCGGGGCTCACATAACGCAGGTACACCCCGTAGATATCCGCCGAGGCGGCCATATAGGCCCGCATGCGCGGCCGGGCCATAACGTAGTCGAGCCCCTCGGGAATCTCGAATACCCGGCAGCGGTTGCGCACGCCGAGGGCCTTCATGGCCGGGCTCACGGCCAAGCAGATGGTGGTGACCGTGCGGTCGGGGTCGGCCACCACGAGCCGAGCCTCCATGGGATCGAGCCCACGGGCCACGCATTCCACCGAGGCGTAGAAGCTCTTCAAGTCGATGCAAACGTATGTCCGGTCAGTATCCATGACAGCAGTATACCATGGAACACGTGTTCTTATTTACCTCAATTTTATGAACATTTGTTCTGTTTTTATGCTATCATCTCACTACGCTAACAGAGAGAGCACCTTGCCGCGATCCTATTGATTTTATTTGTTTTATCCCATATTATGAGGAGGAGAACATGAACGGATTCAGCGTCGAATTCTACGAAACGCCTCGCGGCTCATTCCCCGCCGAAGAGTTCATCCTCTCCCAAGACAACGGAATGCAAGCGAAGCTCTACCGTCTCATCGAACTATTGGAACTCAAAGGGAACAGCCTGCGGGAGCCGTACTCGAAATCCTTGGGCGATGGAATCTTCGAGCTGAGGGCGAGCCAAGGAAGCCAAGCGGCAAGGGTGCTCTACTTTTTCGTCATCGGGAAAAGGGTGATACTCACGAACGGGTTCATGAAGAAGACGCAGAAGACCCCTGCGAGGGAGCTTGAGACCGCGCAGCGCTATCGATCCGATTTCCTCAAGCGGGAAGGCGGCAACGACCATGACTAAGAACTTCCGAGACAGCCTCAACGAGCGCCTGACAGATCCGGTGTTCCGGGCCGAGTGGGACGCTCTCGAACCCGAATTCCAGATCATCAGGGCCATGCTCGACGGGCGGGCAGCCAAAGGCATCACGCAGAAGGAGCTCGCCGATATCACCGGCATCAACCAGGCAGACATAAGCAAGCTGGAGAACGGCAACGGCAACCCCTCCCTGCGCACCCTCGAGCGAATCGCAAGGGGACTTGATATGCGCCTCAAACTGGAATTCGTTCCCGCATAGCCCAGGGGCGGATTCAAAACCACAGCCCTACGGCCTTCAGCTATCGAAGCGCTGTCACGAACGGCGCTTCAGGGTCCGCAGGCGTTCTTTCTGCTCGGGGGAAATGCGGCGGCTCTCGATGGCCTTCTGGATGGCCTTGTTATGGGTCCACTCGTCGAGCGCACCCGCTGCGATGACCTCCTCGGCGGCCTCGGGCTGCCGCACCAGGGCCTCGGCGAAGTACCAGGCGCGCATCATGTTCACGTAGTACTCGGAGCGGGCGATGCCAATGACCCAGCCAAAATACTCCGGACGGAAGCGCTCGTCGAGGAACAGCTGCATGAGCACCCCGATGGCGAAGCGCACCGTGTACTCGTGGTCGCTTTCCAGCCACACCCGTACCTTCGCCAGCGTCGCTTCCGGATCGGCGGCGAGCCCCCGACAGGAGAGCTGGTCGCAGGTGGCCCAGTTGTCCACGAAGGGCAGGAAGTCCTCGATGGCCCCGACGAGCCGGCCGCCGTCGCGCTCCCGGGCGATGACGAACGAGTGCAACTGGTTCTCCTCGAAGGTGCCGTGGGGCAGCGCCGTCAGGAACTCCCCCACATCCTTGCGTCGCGCGAGCCCCTTCGCGAACTTCCGCAGATCCGGCGTGCGCACGCCCACAATAGTGCCCCCATCGATGTTCGGAATGAGCTTCGCCTGGAACGCCTGGTAACTCTCATCAGCATGGGCGGCGAGGAACGCCCCTATGTCTTCGCGAATAGCCATCCCTCTCCCCTCTCGTTGTACGAACATCGCCATTCTAGCACGCTAAAAAGGACCCCGATTCGCATCGGGGTCCTTTGTGTCACTCACAGGTCGTTCCTAAAGTCAGCGAGCGGCTCTGACACGTTTCGCATTGGCCGCCTTTGGGCCAAGCTGGCTTCGCCAACGCCGCGCCCAAAACAAGGGGCAAGGCGAAATGCGTCAGAGCCGCGCAGCATCGGCAGGCCCGTTCGTCTCGTCAGGGCGAACGGGACCAATTACACGACGCCCTGGGCCATCATGGCGTTGGCGACCTTCTCGAAGCCGGCGATGTTGGCGCCCATGACGTAGTTGCCCTCATGGCCGTAGCGCTTGGCGGCATCGTCGATGGCGTGGTAGATGGACACCATGATGCCGTTCAGCTTCGCGTCCACTTCCTCGAAGGTCCACGACAGGCGCTCGGAGTTCTGGGACATCTCCAGGCCCGAGGTGGCCACGCCGCCGGCGTTGGCGGCCTTGCCGGGGAAGAACACGACGCCGTTTTCCTGAAGGTACTCGGTGGCATCCAGGGTGGTGGGCATGTT
>NZ_JBQIIT010000021.1:0-31952 GCF_056795635.1 Adlercreutzia sp.
TCCACGTAGTGCTTCTGGCCGGCGGTCTTCGGGCGGATGGCCCGGCCGCGGTAGGACAGCAGCACGTCGTCGCGCAGGGCCGACGGGGCGAACTCGGCGTGACGCAGAAGCTCGATGGCGTGGCGCACCGAATCGGCGTCGGGGGCCTCTCCCCCTTCGGCCTGGCGGAACAGGTCGGTGAGCAGGGCCGTGAGCTGCTGCACCTCGATGGGATCGCCCGCGAGGGACACCTCGTTGCCCCGCACCGTGATGCGGGCGTCGAAGGCCTCCTCCATCTGGTGGAGTATCTCGTCGCCCGGGCCGACGACCCAGGCCATGTCCACCGCGTCCGGTGCCGTGAGCGTTGTCTGCATGGAATCAGTCATGCCCGTCATTGTACCTCATCTTGTGCGCTTGCAATAGAACCCCTCAGAAACAGGGCACGGGGCGGCCCCCTACCCCGCGGCGCGCTCCTCTTCCACGAGGTTGATGAGTTCTTGCTGGGAGTGGACCTCGAACTTGCGGTAGATGGCCTTCACGTGGCTCTTCACGGTCTCGTCGCCGATAACGAGGTCCTTGCGGATGAAGGCGCGGTTGCGGCCGCGGGCCAGGAGCTGGAACACGTCCTGCTCGCGGGAGGTCAGACGGTGGCGTCGGGCCAGGGCCTCGCAGGCCTCGTCCAGGCCCATTCCCGTCACGGGCCGCGCCTCCTCCTCCATGGGGCGCACGAAGCCCCAGCCCGTGGAGGCAGAGCGGTTGCCGAACACGAACAGGCTCACGAGCAGGATGACGAAGATCACGAGGGCCGCGAGCATGGCCAGGGACAGGTCGCTCGCCAGGAAGGGATGGCTCACGTCGGCCGCCACGGACCCGGCGAACTGGCCGAGCTGGATGGCGAGCAGGCCCCAGGCGGCCATCCAGGCGGCGGGCACCTCCTCGCGAGCGGCGAGCACGGCCCAGATGGCCCACAGCACGATATAGAAGTACTGGTAGCCGAACTGGTGCACCGCCGTTCCGATGATGGAGAAGGGCTCGTGCAGCGGCAGGAAGAGGAAGCCAGCGGCCATGGCCGGCAGGGCCACCTGGTAGGTGAGGTGGTCGAAATCCATCTTGAACACGGCGCTGGTAACGTAGAAAGCGATGGCCGCCCCGACGATGGCAACGATGTTGAGCAGGTCGCGCAGGTTGATCCACCCTGCTCCCACGGGGGCCATGAGCCCCTTCATGAGCCCGAAGGACAGGCCGAAGAAGAAGGCCACGAGGATCATGACGAGGGGCAGCCGCGCCGTGACGGGCAGGTTGCGGTACTTCTGGGGGACCCGGGGCAGGCGACGCGCCTGGTGCCGGTAGCAGGCGATGCTCATGAGGGGAAGGGCCGCCACGGCGAGGTGGGCGGCGGTCGTCGGGAGGGCGAGCAGAATGCCGTAGGCGGCGGCCGCCATGATGATGGCGGCGACGAAGACCCGCATGAGCCGGCGCGGGCCGTATTCCACGAGCCGCTCGCCCCACAGCACCACGATGCCGCCGCTGCCCACGCCGGTCAGAACGGCCCCCACCAAATAAAGAGTGGGTGCCGAGCTCGGATCCACGAGACCGGGCAGCAGGGAGACGCACAAAGTGCCCAGCGCGGTGAGGACCGCCGCCTCCCAGGGCACGATCCGCAGCTCTGAGAGGGGGTTGCGCACCCGGGCCAGCAGCAGGAAGGCCGCGATGGACACGACGTTGGCGAGCAAGGACACGACCCAGAGCGGTTCGAGCATGGTGCCCGGGGTGAAGGCGGCGGCCCCCAGCTGCGCTCCCTCGTCGTAGAAGCGACTGCTCCAGAACACGCACCAGATCCAGGCCCAGTGGGCGGCGAAGCCGAGCACGTCCGGTGAGAGCCAGCGCTCTCGGGAAAACTTGTTCTTCATGATCTATCCCTCCGCCGCCATTATAGGGGTTTTGGAAGGCGCCCCTCCTCGGATTGCCGGGAAAAACGTCTCCCCCTGGGAGGGGGATATTGGGTATGAGGGAGGCGTTTCCCCCTGCCGACGGGGAGATTCGCCCGAGCCTTTGCGCTTGAATCGGGTCAGCTGCCTAGCGCAGCCGGCAACGCTGCCGAGGGCCCCGCCGAAGGGAGCGGGGCGGCGCGGTGTCGCATTCGGGGCGCCGAGCCCCGGATGGGGAGGATTCTTAAAGGAGGAATCATGACGAAGGAACAGAGCAAGAGCGGCCTTTCCCGCCGCGCATTCTTCGGCCTGGGGGCCACCGTGGCCGCAGGAGCTGCCGTGGCCGGGCTTGCGGGCTGCGCGCCCCAGACGGCGGCCGAAGCTCCTGCGGGCGGCGAGACGCTGTCCCAGACCGGCGGCATGCCCATGGCCGACAACGGCGCTTCGGCCGGCCCCGACACCCAGGGCCTGCACAGCTGGGAGATCGCGCCGGAGCCCATTCCGGCCGACGAGATCACCGCGACCGAGGACACCGACGTGCTCGTGATCGGCGCGGGCCTCGGCGGCTGCTGCGCCACCCTGGCCGCTCTGGAAGAGGGCGCGAAGGTCATCACCATCGACAAGAACACCGAGCAGGCCATCGCCCGCGGCGTGCACATCGCCGGCTTCCACACCAAGGTCCAGGCCGACCTGGTGAAGCAGGGCCTGCTGGAGGAGCCCGACTACGTGCATGTGGTGCGCCGCTGGATCAACTGGGCCCAGGGCCGTGTGAAGGAGCCGCTGCTGTGGGAGTACGCCCGCAAGTCCGGCGCCTGCTTCGACTGGCTCTACGACATCGCCAAGGCCCAGGGCCTGGAAGCGCTGCTGTGGGACGGCTACTACAAGGGTCCCGACTACACCGAGTACCCGGTCACCCACATCTTCTACAAGGAGGGCATGCTGGAGGAGACGGTGAACTTCACTTTCTACCAGGGCTCCGGCGTGGGCGACGTGTACGGCAATGCCGTGCTCGTGCCCGCCCTGTACGACGCCATCGCCGCCAACGGCGGCGAGATCCGCTGGGAGACCAAGTCCGAGCGCCTCGTGCGCGACGGCGAGGGCCCGGTGACCGGCGCCATCGTGAGCACCCCCGACGGCATGGTGCAGATCAACGCCAAGTCGGTCGTCATCGCATCGGGCGACTACGCCGCCGATGACGAGATGTTCCAGTACTACGCTCCCATGACCGCCTACGCCATGGACGCCCGCTACTACAATCCGCCGGACTGCGACACCGGCGACATGCACAAGCAGGCCATCTGGATCGGCGGCGCCATGCAGCGAAGCGAGCCCCACGCGGCCGTCATGCACCTCGACTTCGGTGCGGCCTCCTACGGCTTCCTCCATGTGAACTGGGAGGGCAAGCGCTTCAAGAACGAGGACGTGAACACCCAGTCCAAGTCGGTCACCAAGGCCCTGCAGACCCAGAAGGAGGCCTGGACCATTTACGACGCCAACGGTCTGAAGGCCGTGAAGCAGCAGATGGACGCCGGTCTCGGCGGCGGCCTGCAGTGGGGCCAGCTGACCCAGCCCGTGGGCGGCGAGTACAACCTGGAGGCCCAGGAGATCGTGCTTCAGGGCGAGATCGAGAGCGGCCTCACCCAGACGGCCAATACCCTGGAGGAGCTGGCCGGCCTCATGGGCGTGCCCGCCGAGAACTTCGTGGCCACGGTGGAGCGCTACAACGAGCTGTGCGACCTCGGCAAGGACCTGGACTACGGCAAGCGTCCCGAGGTGATGGCCAAGGTCGTGGAGCCGCCGTTCTACGCCGGCAAGCTGGAGGCCGACCTGCTCACCATGTGCGGTGGCCTGCGCACCGACCTGGAGACCCACGTGCTCGACGCCAACGACCAGCCCATTGAGGGCCTCTATGTCTGCGGCTCGGCGGCCGGCGATTTCTTCGGCGCGGGCGACTACCCCACCTACGTGCCCGGCATCGGCCACGGCCGCTGCGTAACCTTCGGCCGCATGGCCGGCATCAACGCTGCCGGCGGCAACGCCGACGAGAAGATTCCGGATCTGGATCTGTTCGCCTAAGCTATCCCCCGCGGTCGAGTCGGGCGTTCCCTCCCCTCCGTACTCGGCTCGACCGCTCCCCTCTCTCTGATGTTGAAGGGGCGCCGCGTGAAATCGCGTCCCCCCTTCAACGTTTGCGAGATAGAAGCTCAGCGCCCCCGGCAGGTTGCCCGCCGGGGGCGCTTTTCGTAGATGGGGATTTGGGAGGGTCGGTGCCCATGGCGCGGCAGTCGCTGAGGCAAGGTCAGCCTACAGTGCGACGGCCACCAGGGTGCCCACGACGGCATCCTCGGTCACGGCCACCTCGTGGTAACTCTCCGTGGTGCCGCGGCCGGGCTGCTCGACCAAGGCCAGCTCCACGATGCCAGCCCGACGAGCACGGTCGGCTGCGGCCAGCTCGTCGGACAGGGCGCGCAAACGGGCCGCCCGGGCGGTCTTGACTGCGGGAGGCACCTGGTCTCCCCGGGCCGCGGCCGGGGTTCCCTCCCGCTTGGAGTAGGGGAACACGTGGATCTTCGCGAAGCCGACGTGGCGGGCCAAGGCGCAGGTATCCTCGAAGTCTTCCTCCGTCTCGCCGGGGAATCCCACGATGACGTCGGTGGTGAGCGCCACGGTCGGCACCATGGCCTGGAGGTAGTCGGCCAGCTGGCGGAACTCATGGGCGTCGTAGGGCCGGGCCATCTCCTGCAGCACCTTCGACGAGCCCGATTGCAGGGGCAGATGCAGATGGCGGCAGATACGCCCTTCGGCCTCGGCCAGAAGCGCGATGAAATCGGCCGTCACATCCTGGGGCTCGATGGAGCCCACGCGGAAGCGGCAGGGCTCCTCGCCCGGCGCGGCCAGATCGGCCGTCGCCGCGAGCAGCTGGCGGCACAGATCGGCCAGGTTCGTCCCCTCATCGTCGTAGGAGCCCAGGTTGATGCCCGTGAGCATGATCTCGCGCACGCCGGAGCGGGCCAGGGCCACGGCCTCAGCCACCACCGCGTCGGCCGGCCGGCTCATCGCGCGGCCCCGGGCCACGTGCACGATGCAGTAGGTGCAGGCGTTGTCACAGCCGTCCTGCACCTTGATGCCGATGCGCGTGCGACCGCCGAGAGCCCCCTCATAGCAGGGCCGCGGCTCGGGTTCCTGCGTCGCCCGAGGGGTGCGGTCTTGCCTTCCATTCCCCAAGGCGAAGGCCCTTCCACCGGCCGGCAGATCCGCGGGGGTTTCTCGGGGAGCCGTCTCGGCTCCCGTTTCCCGCGTGCGCAGGAGGGAACCGTCTTCCACGAGTGCTTCCAGATAGGGGCCCATCTGAGCCTTGGGCACCACAGCCACGCGCCCGCCCAGATCGGCGAAGAAGTCCGGGTTTATGGCGGCGGCGCAGCCGGTGACGACGACGGGGGCCTCCTTGTTTGCGGTCAGGGCGTGGCGCACGGCCTTGCGGGTCTTCTTCTCTGCCTCGCCGGTGACCGTGCAGGTGTTCACGATAATGAGATCGGCCTCGGCCTGGGACGATGGCGCGCCGCCCGCATCCGTTAAGAGCCGCTCGAAGCCGTCGGCCTCCACGCGGTTCACCTTGCAGCCCAGGTTCACCACGGCGAAGCGGAAGGCGGGGCTATCCATGGCCGTTCCCCATACCGCCCAGCTCGTAGAGCGCAAGGGCCGGGGCCACGATGCCGGCCGTCTCGGTGCGCAGGATGGAAGGACCCAGGGTCACGAGGGCCGCACGAGGGTTGCAGTCCAAAAGCCGCCGCACTTCCTCTTCGGCAAGCCCCCCTTCGGGCCCCACCACCACGGCGATGCGGGCATCGGCCGCAGGCGTGCACGTGGCGGCGAGGGCGCCCCGGATCGCACCGCGCAGGCTGGCGCTTTCGGGCGCCTCCTCCCAGCACACGAGCACGGCCGTGGCGCCCCCGAGCCGGGCGCAGGCCTCCCCCACGGTCGCCGGCTCGCTCACCTCCGGAATGCGGGCCTGCCCTGACTGCATGGCCGCGCTCTTGGCGATGGCCCGCCACCGCTCGGTCTTGGCCGCGGCCTTCTTCCCGTCGAGCTTCACCACCGAGCGCTTGCAGGCCAGGGGCACGAAGGCGGCCACACCCACCTCGGTGGCATGACGGATGACCGTCTCCATCTTGTCGCCCTTGGCCAGGCCCTGGAGCAGTATCACCTGCGGGCCCTCGGCGGCCGTCTCTTCGTGACGGGCGATGGAAACGAGCGGCAAGCTGTCGGAGAAATCGACGATCTCGCATTCGAAGTAGTCGCTCGCCCCGTCGATGACGGCGATGTGCTCCCCCGGGGCCAGCCGCAGCACCTTCGCATGCTTCGCGTCATCGGCCGCCAGCCGCAGCGGAAACACCGCCTCCGTCTCAGCAGCGAGCACCTGGTTTTCCAAAAAGAATCGCGGAAGCGACATGAATATTACCCAATCTCTCGCATGGTCGGCAAAGTCAGCAAGGTTCCGACCGGTGCCTGGAATTGCCCCGCCTTTCGCCCAAGCGTACTTCGGTACGCGCCGAGGCGAAAAAAGGGGCAAGGCCAGGTGCCCGTCGGAACCGCAGCGTCGACGTGTCCGCCCGTTCCGCAGGACGGGCGGAACCGGTTACTCGAAAATATCCCGCAGCTTCTGCAGGGGCGAGCGCTTCTCGTCCACGGTTTCGCCCATCTCGGCGGCCAATTCCTCCAAAAGCTCGCGCTCGCGCTTGGAGAGCTTCGTGGGAATCTCCACGTCGATGTGGGCGAACAGGTCGCCGCGCACGTCGCTCTTCAGGCGCGGCATGCCGAAGCCCTTCACGCGCACCACCTGGTCGTTCTGACATCCCTCGGGGATCTTCACCGTGACCTTCTCGTCCTCGAAGATGCCGTCGATCTCGATATCGGCGCCCAGCGCCGCCTGGACCATGGGCACCACGAGCTTGCAGTGCAGGTTGTCGCCGTCCCGCTCGAAGAACTCGTCGGGGGCGATGCGCACGGTGACGATGAGGTCGCCGGCCGGCGCGCCCTGCATGCCCGCCTCGCCGAAGCCGTGGATGCGCAGCTGCTGGCCGTCACGGATGCCCCGGGGCACCTCCACCGATACGCGCTGACGGTCGGGCACGCGGCCCTGGCCCTCGCACTCGGAGCAGGGGTTCTCGATGATGGTGCCGGTGCCGTGGCATTGGGGGCACGTGGTGGCCGACTGCATGTCGCCGAGGAAGGTGTGCTGCACGGTGACGACCCGGCCGCGGCCGTCGCAGTCGGGGCAGGTGACCTCCTTGCCGTCCTCTCCGAGGCCCGTGCCGTCGCAGTCGGGGCACGGTGCCAGGCGGTCGTAGACGATCTCCTTCTTCTCGCCCGTGGCCGCCTCAGCCAGGGTCACGCGGATGCCCACGCCCATGTCGCGGCCGTCCTTGCGCACTTGGCGGCCGCCTCCGGCCGCGGCACCGCCGAAGAAGGTGGAGAAGATGTCGCCCATGCCGCCGAAGCCGCCGCCGAACAAGTCCTCGAAGTCGATGTTCACGCCGCCGTAGGGGCCCGCGCCGCCCGCAGCTCCGGGCACGGTGCCGAAGCGGTCGTAGGCGGCCTTCTTCTGGGGGTCGGAGAGCACGTCGTAGGCCTCGTTCAGTTCCTTGAACTGGTCCTCCGCATCGGGTGCCTTGTTCACGTCCGGGTGCAGTTCCCGGGCGCGGTGGCGGAACGCCTTCTTGATCTCGGTTTCGGAGGCGTCGCGGGAGACGCCGAGGATTTCGTAGAGGTCCTTCGTTGCGGCCATGGTGGAACGTCTTGCCTTTCTGATGGGTCGTACAAAAGTCGGTGGCGTCGCTAGTCGTCGCAGAGCACGCTCTGGGCGGCGCGCACGGCGCGGATGGCGTTGCCGTAGTTCATGCGGGTGGGGCCGATAACGGCGACTACGCCCTCGCTGTCGCCACGGCCGTAGGGGCAGGCCACGATGGAAATGCCTGCCAGCTCCGAGGCGGGGTTCTCCCGTCCGATGCGCACCATGACGGGGCTTTCCCCCTCCACGGTGTCGTCGAAGGTGTGCAGGAGCACTTCATCGTCCTCGAGCACCTCCATGACCGGCAGCAGCGCCTTGGCGTCGCTAAACTCCGGCTGGCGCAGCAGGGACGAGATGCCGAGGCTGTGGGCCCGGTTGCCGTCGCTCACGCCGAGGCACTCCACCACCTCGTCGATGATGAGCTGCACGAGGGGATCGCGCAGGGCCTCGATGGTGCTCGCGTCCAGAGAGCGGCGCACGTCCCGGGCCGACTGGCCCACGAGCAGGCGGTTCAGCAGGTTCTGGGCCGCCGCCAGCTCGTCGGAGGTGACCTCCTCGGAGAAGGTGACCGTGCGGTTGGCCACCTGGCCGTCGTCGGCCACCACGATGATGATGGCCTGCCACACCGACAGGGACACGAGGGTGATCTGGCGAATGCGGCCGGCGAAGACCGACGGGGCCATGACGATGGAGAGGCAGTCGGTGAGCCGCGCCAGAGCAGCGGAGGTGCGCTCCATGAGGGCGTCCAGCTCACAGGCGGCCCCGCGCAACTCGTCCATCATGGCGGGATGGGGCCGCTCCTCCTCGGCGAGGCCCGACGAGAGCAGCTCGTCGACGAAGGTGCGGTAGCCGGCATCGGTGGGCACGCGGCCGGCTGAGGTGTGGGGCTGCTGGATGAAGCCCGCGTCCTCCAGGGCGGACAGGTCGTTGCGCACCGTGGCCGGGCTCACGCCGAGCCGATGGCGCTCGGTAAGCGTGCGCGACCCCACGGGCAGCGCGTACTCGATGTAGTCCTCGATCAGCGCTCGCAGCACCCTCTGGCGTCGCTCCGACAGCATGGCCTCTCCTTTCGCTTCCCCGCCGGCGCCCCTGCGGGCGCACCGTTGTTGACGCTATTTTAGCAACCAAGGTGCGAGAGTGCTAACGGAAGGGCCGATCTCGACGCAAGCGACACATGGGAGCAGGCAGAAGGCAGCCCGACGATCCCTCGCCCTAGGGTGCCAAATCCAGCAGACGGCCGTACAGCTCGTTGCCGCAGAGCCAGCCGCGCTCCGTAGGCCGCCAGCGTCCGTCCCGGTGCTCGGCGAGGCCGAGGGCCACCAGCTCGTCGAAGACGGCGCACGCCGTCTCATCCCCGAGGACCACCGTGGCCCGGGCGACCCGCTCGTCCGAGACGCCCCGGGCCATGCGCATGGACAGCATGAGGTCCTCGGCGGCCATCTGGCGCGCGTCCAGATCGTCCACCACGCGCCCGTCCTGCACCCGCATGCGGCGCTCGGCGTTCTGGGTCATGGTCACCGCCGAGCGGCCGATCCCCAGGTAGGGCACGCCGGTCCAGTAGGCGGTGTTGTGGCGGCTCTCGAACCCTGGCCTCGCGTAGCTGGCCACCTCGTAGCGGTGAAAGCCCGCCTGCTCCAGGATGGATCGGGCCGCTTCCATGGCCTCGGCCTCGGTATCCTCATCGGGCTCGGCCATCTCGCCGCGCATCACCGCGCGATCGAAGGGGGTGTGCGGCTCAATGGTCAGCGGGTACACCGACACGTGGGTGGCACCCAGGGCCACGGCTTCCCGCACGCTTTCGGCGAAGGATTCGGCCGACTGACCGGGAATGCCGCACATCAGATCCACCGACACGTTCTGAAAGCGGGTTTGAGCCGCCGCGATGGCCCGCCGCGCCCCGTCGCCGTCGTGGGCCCGGCCCAAAATGCGCAGCACCGCATCATCGAAGGACTGCACGCCGAGGGACAGCCGGTTCACCCCGAGGGCCCAGATGTCGCGCACCATGGCCTCGGTGAGGCTCTCCGGGTTCGCCTCCATGGTGCACTCGACCTCAGGTTCCAGGTGCATGGACATCGCCAGCGCGTACAGCAGACTGGACAGCCGCCCCATGCCGATATGGCTCGGCGTGCCGCCGCCCAGGTACACGGTCTCAAGGGCGCCGAGCTTCCCCTCCTTGGAGGCCCGGCGGATATCCATCACGAGCGATTCCACGTACTCGTCGATGACCGGCGCGTCGCGCTCTACCGCCTGAGTGGCGAAATCACAGTACCCGCACCGTTTCACACAGAACGGAATGTGCAGGTAGAGCGCCTTGTAGGGATCGTAAGCCATGCGTGTTCCTCATTTCAAAACGAGTAGTCCGTCGGGAGGAGGTGTTGCAACCGAGCGAGTTCCGCAGCGACTGGAAATGTCCAGCGGGCGTTTCCACAAAGCGAGGACTGTCTGAGCGAATTGCAGTGCCTCCTCCCGTCGGACGGACAAACTACGAATGCTCCCGGGCGATTTCCAGAAGGTCGTCGAAGACGGCGTCGAAGTCGGCCAGGGTGGTGCAGTAGTTGATGCGGCCGCGGGCCGTGGCGGCGCCGGGCAGGCCGGCCATGTACCACATGGCGTGCTTGCGCATGCGCACGATGTTGCGGCCCTCGCGATGGGTGAGTAGCTCGGCATGGCGCCGGGCCATGGCGATGCGCTCCTCCACGGTGGGCGCCGCAGGTTCAGGCTCACCGGCCAGGGCGGCCTGCACCTGGGAGAACAGCCAGGGGTTGCCCTCGGCGCCCCGGGCGATCATCACCGCGTCGCAGCCAGTGGCCGCGGCCATGGACACCGCATCGGCCCCCGAGCGGATGTCGCCGTTGCCCACCACGGGCACGCTCACCGCTTCGCGCACCCGGGCGACGACGCCCCAGTCGGCGGCGCCGCGGTACAGCTGCTCGGCGAACCGCCCGTGCACGGTAACCCCATCGGCCCCGGCCTCTTCCATGGCCCGCGCGAAGGCCGGCGCCGTCTCGTCGCCCTCGGCCCAACCCCGGCGGAACTTCACCGTGACCGGATGCTCTACGGCTCCCTTCACGGCCCGCACGATGGAGGCGGCCAGCTCGGGCTCTCGCATGAGGGCCGAGCCGTCCCCCTTCGACACGATCTTGCGGGCCGGGCAGCCCATGTTGATATCCAGGTAGGCCAGACTCTCCCCCATCTCCTGCTCGATCCAGGCGGCCTGGGAGGCCATGACCTCGGGCTCGTGGCCGAACAGCTGCACGGCCACCGAGCTCTCCCCGTCGGCCAGGGCCAGCAGATGGCGCGTCTTCTCGTTGGCGAAGGAGAGCCCCTTGGCCGACACCATCTCGGTGAAGGCCATGTCGGCGCCGGCCTCGCGGCTGAGGGTGCGGAAGGCGATATCCGACACGCCGGCCATGGGCGCCAGCAGCACCCGGTACTTCCCGAACAGTCCGTCCATGGGCCGCGCTCGCCTACACAAGCCCGATCAGCAGCAGGCCGACGAGGGCCGCAAAGCCGACGGCGGCCAGCAGGCAGCCCACGCCCACGAGCGTCTTGGAGGTGCCCGTCATGCCCAAGCGCTCCTGCTCCTCGGCAATCTTCTTCTCGTTGAAGGGATCATCGATCCAATCGTAGTCCTCGCGGGGTTCCCGTGCCATATCGCGTCCTCTAGCCAGCCTTCGATCCGGTTCCGTACTTCAAGGCACAGTGTAGCCGATGCTACAATCGGGCCGAGCAAAATCCAAGAGAAGAGGAGACAATCGTGAAGGTACTGCTTATCAACGGAAGCCCGCGCATGGCGGGAAACACGGCCCGGGCCCTGAAGGAGGCCGCCGCAGCTCTTCAGGCCGAGGGCGTGGAGACGGAGATCGCCTGGATCGGCAACAAGGAGATCCGCGGCTGCATCGCCTGTGGCATCTGCGGGAAGAAGGGCGATAACCGCTGCGTGTTCGACAACGACCCCTGCAACGAGTTCATCCAGAAAGCGGCGGTGGCCGACGGCCTCATCGTGGGCTCGCCGGTGTACTACGCCGGAGCGGCCGGCTCGCTCATCGCGCTGCTCGACCGTCTGTTCTATGCCGGAGGCTCCCTGCTGCGCTTCAAGCCGGCGGCCGGCGTGGGCGTGGCCCGACGGGCCGGGGCCATCGAAGCGGCCGACCAGATCAACAAGTACTTCCAGATCAATTCCATGCCTGTGGTGGGTTCCAGCTACTGGGGCATCGCCTTCGGCCGCACCCCCGGCGAGGCGGAGGGCGACGGCGAGGGGCTGCACACCATGCGCACCCTCGGCCGCAACATGGCGTGGCTGCTGCGGTGCATCGAAGCGGGCCGCGAGGCCGGCGTGCCGGTGCCCGAGATCGAGCCCAAGGTGATGACCAACTACGTCCGAGCGGACGTGCTGGGAGCGTAGCCAGTAAGGGGCCGTGGCCTTGCAAACGGCAAGGGCGCGGCCCTTGCCCTACGGAAAGCGCCGCCTGGTGGGCGGCGCTTTCTGATTGAGGACTCTGAGGCTTCTTTACTCGTCAACCTTGAGGATAGCCATGAAGGCCTCTTGGGGCACTTCCACGTTGCCGATGGCCTTCATGCGCTTCTTGCCGGCCTTCTGCTTCTCCAGCAGCTTGCGCTTGCGGGTGATGTCGCCGCCGTAGCACTTGGCCAGCACGTCCTTGCGCTTGGCCTTCACGGTCTGGCGCGCCAGCACCCGACCGCCGATGGCCGCCTGGATGGGCACCTCGAACATCTGGCGCGGGATGATCTCCTTCAGCTTGTCGCAGAGCACACGCCCGCGGTCGTAGGCCTTGTCCTTGTGCACGATGAACGACAGGGCGTCGATGGGCTTGCCCGACAGCAGGATGTCCAGCTTCACCAGTTCCGAGGGCTTGTAGCCGTCCATCTCGTAGTCGAGGGAGGCATAGCCCTTCGTGTTCGACTTCAGCTTGTCGAAGAAGTCCAGGATGAGCTCGGACAAGGGAATCTCCCAGAGCATTTCCACCGTGGTCTGGGACAGGTAGTTCATGGTGACGAAGTTGCCGCGCCGCCCCACGGCCAGATCCATCACGGCGCCCACGTAGTCGGGCGGGATGAGGATCTTCGCCTTCAGGTAGGGCTCCTCCACGTGATCGATGGAGCCGGGGTCGGGCATCTCCTGGGGCGAGTGGAGCGAGACCATCTCGCCGCCCTTCAGGTACACGTGGTACTCCACCGAGGGGGCCGTGGCCAACAGGTCGAGTCCGAACTCGCGCTCCAGGCGCTCCTTGATGACCTCCATGTGCAGAAGGCCCAGGAAACCGACGCGGAAGCCGAAGCCGAGGGCGTGGGAGGTCTCGGGCTCCCACACGAGGGCCGGGTCGTTCAGGGACAGCTTCTCCAGAGCCTCCTTCAGCGGCTCGTACTGGTCGCCGTCGATGGGGAACAGGCCCGTGAACACCATGGGCTTCGCCTCGCGGTAGCCGGGCAGGGGCGTGTTCACCCCGCCGGCGGCCAGGGTGATGGTGTCGCCCACCTTCACCTGGCTCACGTCCTTGAGGCCCGTGACCAGGTAACCCACCTCGCCCACGTAGAGCGCCTTCTCGGGCACCTCTTGCGGGTGGCGGGCGCCCACTTCCTCCACCAGGGTCTCGGTGCCCGTGGCCATCATGCGGATCTTGTCGCCCTTCTTGATGGAGCCGTCCACCACGCGGATGAGGGCCACCACGCCGCGGTAGGCGTCGAAGTAGCTGTCGAAGATGAGGGCGCGCAAGGGGGCCTCGCCGTCGCCCTCGGGGGCCGGGATGTTGTAGACCACGGCCTCCAACAGGTCGTGGACGCCCACGCCGGTCTTGCCGCTGGCGAGCACCGCGTCGTCGGCCGGAATGGCCAGACCGTCCTCGATCTCGGCCTTCACGCGCTCGGGCTCGGCGGCCGGCAGGTCGATCTTGTTGATGAGCGGGATGATCTCCAGGTCGGCGTTCATGGCCAGCATGGCGTTGGCCACCGTTTGGGCCTCCACGCCCTGGGTGGCGTCCACCACGAGCACGGCGCCGTCGCAGGCGGCGAGGCTGCGGGACACCTCGTAGGTGAAGTCCACGTGGCCCGGCGTGTCGATGAGGTTCAGCTGGTAGGTCTCGCCGTCGTCGGCCGTGTAGCTCACGCGCACCGCCTGGCTCTTGATGGTGATGCCGCGCTCGCGCTCGATGTCCATGGAGTCGAGCAGCTGGGCCTGCATGTCGCGCTTGGCCACGGTGCCCGTCAGCTCCAGAATGCGGTCCGAGAGCGTGGACTTGCCGTGGTCGATGTGGGCAATGATCGAGAAGTTGCGGATATGGGACAGTTCGTGGGTCATAATGGCTTTCTTATCGCGGTCGGGTCCTGCGTATGTGTGCGTCTCGCGAAGAATTGCCCCTCCCGGGCAGATTTCTTCGCGGTGCTGATGCGAATCTTTGGTATTCTACCGCATTGTGTATCCAGCGATACGCACGCGCGGTGATTCCACCGCCAAATCTGCAGACGTGGCTGCGCTTGAGAGATTGCGATTGCTGGCGGCCTTCCGGGCTCAGGGTCCGGGGCTGAGAAAGCGGACAAATCCCGCCGCCTTCCATCTCGCACGATGCCCGGGCGGGCCTTACCGCTGCGCGTTCGTGTCGTTGGATACCGATCAATGGGAAACGACCGAACCAGAAAGGGCTAGCAATCATGGCTAACATCAAGTCCCAGAAGAAGCGCATCATCACCAACGAGAAGCGCCGCATGCGCAATCGCGCCGTCAAGAGCGAGCTGAAGACCGCCATCCGCCGCGTCAAGGACGCCGTGGCCGAGGGCAACGGCGCCGCTGCCTACGCTGCCGCCTGCGCCGCCTGCCGCCTGATGGACAAGGCCGCCTCCAAGGGCGTCATCCACAAGAACCAGGCCGCCAACCGCAAGAGCGGCATCATGGCCCTGGCCAACACCGTCGTGACCGCCGAGGACATCGCCGCCTACGAGAAGGCCGTCCCGAAGGCCCAGAAGACCGGCTCCAAGAAGGCTGCCGCCAAGGAGGCCCGCAAGGCCGCCATGGCCGAGGCTTCCGCCGAGAAGGCGAAGCGTCGCGAGAAGCAGCTGAAGGAGGAGAAGAAGGCCGCCGAGCGCAAGGCCAAGGAGGCCGAGGAGGCTGCCAAGGCCGAGGCTGAGGCCGCTGCCGCCGAGGCTGCCGAGGGCGAGGAGGCTCCGGCCGAGGACGCCGCCGAATAACCTGGCGCGCCGCAACCTATGAGAATCGCCGCTCCCGTTCGGGAGCGGCGATTTTTTTATGGGCGCGTTGATGGAGCGAGAGGCACCGCCCTGCGGGGCGGTGCTTTTTGTGGCCCACAGGGCGCCCGGCGCCCCGAAGGGCCGGCGTTAGCCTTGGATGCGGGCCAGGGCCAGGTTCTTGCGGTCGTAGGGCATGCGGAAGTAGTACTCGTCCCCGCAGATGCCCTGGAGGATGCGCCCCTGGCGCACGAGATAGACCAGATGGGCCAGGGTCTCCCCCATGGAGAAGAACTTCTGGTCAAGGGGCCAGCTTTTCCAATCGGGGTAGCGCCAGGTGGCCTGCTGCGAGATGGCGACGATGTCGTCGCAGCCGCCGCGGACCAACTCGTAGATCTCCTCGAGCCGTTCTTCGTGATGGCGGAGCAGGAAGGCGACGCGCTCGGCGAGGCCGGTGAAGGGCCGGCCGTGGGCCGGCAGGATGAGGTCGACTTCGAGATCGGCCACCTTGCGCAGGCTGGCCATGAACTGGGCCAGGGCATCGACGGCGGGAAACCACGAGGAGACGGCCGGCGTGATGCGCTCGAGCACGTGATCCCCGGCGATGAGCAGGCGCGCCCGGGGTTCGTAGAGACAGATGTGCCACCGGTCGTGCCCCGGGGTCTCGATGACCCGGAAGGTGTAGGGGCCCGCCTCGATGACGTCCCCCTCGGCCAGGTAGGTGAAGGCGGGATAGGTTTCCAGGGGCAGCAGTTCGGCGGAGACGTGAAGGCGCGGGCCCTCGTCGGTGAAGGTCATCTCCCGTTGCTGCTCGAGGGTGGCCGCCTGGAGAAGCAGCGGGCCGTAGATCGCCTCCTCCAGGGCCATGAGGTTCTTCACTTCCTGGAAGGAGTGGAGATTGGCCTGCACCGCCATACCGGAACGCCAGATGCGGTCGAGATTGCCCGTATGGTCGGGATGGGAGTGAGTGAGCACGATGCGCACGCCGTCCCAGGAGCGGCCGAGGGCCGTCAGGGCGTCATCGAGGGCCCGCTCGCAGTCGGGGTGGTTGAAGCCCACGTCCACGATGACGGTCTCTCCCCCGCTCCCCAGTATGAAGTAGGAGTTGACGGCCTTGAGCGGATTGGCGGGCAGGGGCACTTTCACCAGATACAGATCGGAAAGCACCGCCACCGGCTCGCCGAAGCCGGCCCGCTGGTAGCGGTCGTCGAGGTCGGCGATCAGGGTATCGAGATCGGGCACGGGGATGTTCCTATCGTCTCAGGGTGTCGACGAGCCAGCCGTAGAACACCTCATCGGGGTCGGCGCCGCTCTTCATGGCCCGCTCGGCATCGCGGGAGCTGACGAGGGCCGCCCGCAGCTCGGACGGCGAGAAGTTGCGGGCCCAGGCGCCGTGGCTCTTCACGCGCCAGTCGGGCAGGTGCAGCAGCTGTCCCACGGACGTGCCCCCGCGGCGGGCGGCCGATTGGGCCGCCATGAGCTCGCGGATGCGCGTGGCACACATGGCGATAAGGGCGTGGGCCGAAGTAGACTCCATCTGGGGGAGCAGGGCGAGGCACTTCGCCAGGTTCCGCTCGGCGAAGGCGGCCGTGAAGTCCCAGGGCTTCACTTCCGAGGTGCGGGCCACCAGGCTGCGCACCTCCCGTTCGCCCACGGCATCGGTGCCGCTGTGGGCGAGGGCGATCTTCTTGAGCTCGCTGTCCAGGTGCACGGTGTTCTCGCCCACGAGCTCCACGAGGGCCCCGGCCGCCCCCTCGGTGAGGACGATGCCGTGGCCCGTGGCCATGGCCCGCACCCGTTTGGGCATTTCCCAGCTCTTGGGCGGCGCGCAATCGATGACCGCCTTGGGGCCGAGGCCCGCGACGGCCTTGTACAGCCGCGTGTTCTTCGCCAGCTTCTCGGCCTCCAGGGCCAGCACCGTGGACTCGCTCGGCGCGGCCAGGTAGGAGACGAGCTCCTCGGAGTCGGCCTTCTTGAGCTTTTCCGCATTGCGCACGTAGACGAGGCGCACGGGACTCGCGAAGGGCATGGTGTTGCAGGCGGCGGCGATATCGGCCCCGGCCGCTGTCTCGCCGTCGAAGTCGTCGGCGTTGAAGGAGAGGTCCCCCAGGGCCGACAAGCGCTTTCGCAGACGGGCGATGACCGCCTCGCGCTTGAGGGCATCTTCGCCGACGGCCAGGTAGGCCGCCAGCAGCTGGTTCTGTTCGTTTCCATTGCTCATGGCCCCATTGTACCCGAAGGCGGTGGGTCGGCGCCCTTCTGGGTCGTCACGGAGAGCTTCTCCATGGAGAATGCAATGGTGGCGTCCCCCACCTCGTCGCTGCAGAGCACCTGGGTTCCTACCGCCGCGAGGGCATCGAGCACTTCCGGCGCCGGGTGGCCGTAGCGGTTGGACTCGCCCACGCCGACGAGGGCCACTGCTGGAGCGAGACGGCGCGCCAGGCCCTCGTCGAGGCTGCGGCGGGAGCCGTGGTGCCCCACCTTCAGCACGTCCACCCCCTCGGGCGGCAGCGCCGGCGCCATGGCCGCGAGCTGGTCTGCCTCGGCATCGCCGCAGAAGAGCGCCGTCCAGTCGGCCTCGCCGTCCCCGTCGCCGTCCCATCGGCACAGGAAGCTGAGGCTGTCGCCGTTGCCGCCCTCGTCATCGAAGGCATTCGGCCAGATCACCTCCAGCGTGAAGCGGCCGCAGCCCACAATGTCGCCCACGGATAGCCCCTCGATCCCTTCGGGATAGGCTTCCCCCTCGGCCTCAGCCACCAGCTCCGTGCAGTTCTCGCAGGGGCAGGAGAGCAGGTCGTCGGCCACGAGCAGGCCCCCCACCCGGGCCACATCGCCGAGGGCGTCCAGAGAGCCGCAGTGGTCGTCGTCGGGATGGGTCACAGCCACCCGGTCGATGCGGCGAACGCCCTGGCGGGCGATGGCCTCCTTGAGCAGCCCGTTGCGATTGCCCGTATCGATGAGGAGCGCGGCCCCCTGGCTGCGCAGGAGGAAGGCGTCCCCCTGGCCCACGTCCAGCATGACGATCTCGTCAGGAGCCGCGGCCAGGGCCGGGGGCGCCGTCGCGGCCAGAAGGAGGACGGCCAGCGCCCCCGCGACGCCGCCGATGGCCCGAGCTCGCACCATCGGCCACCAAGCCCACAGGCCCCCGACGAGGATCGCCGAGAGCGCAACCATGGGGAGCACCTCGACATCGACGGGCAGGCAGCTGCCGGGCACCTGGGCGAGCACGGCCACCACCGCCTCCAGGGGACGCGCAGCCGCTACGGCGCACCCCACAGCCGCGGGGGCAAGGGCGGGCACCAGGCACGCGAGCACCACCGCTGCGAAGCCCCCGGTGCAGGCCAGAACGAACAGAGGGGCCGCCGCCACATTGGCCACGGGTGCGAGCAGCGGCACCTGGGAGAACAGGGCGGCCGCATAGGGCTGGGTGGCCAGGGCCGAGGCCGCTGTGAGGACCACGGGCTCCACCACCAAAGAGCGGAGGCGCCGCCCGCGCCCTGCCGCGGCCGAGGAGAGCAGCGGCGCGAGCAACACGATCCCCAGGGTGGAGCCGGCCGAGAGGGCGAAGGAGGCCGAGAGGGCGCAGGACGGATCGAGGCCCACGAAAACGACGAGACAGAGCCCCAGGGCGTTCAGGGCCGAGTTGCGCCGGTCGGCGACGAGGGCCAGCAGCGCCGTCGCGGCCATGACCGCCGCCCGCAGGGCCGACACCGGCATGCCGACCCATCCCACATAGGCGGTGAGGAACAGGGCCGTGACTACGGCGGTGGCCCTGCGCCCGAGGCGCGCGAAGCGCAGAAGCCGGGCCACGAACATCGTGACGAGGGACAAATGGGCTCCCGATACGGCCACGAGATGGGCGAGTCCCACGGTCTGGAACGGGCCGTAGCCGTCCGCGAGCTCCAGCGAAGCACGATAGCCGCAGACGAGGGCCTGCACGAGGGCGCCCTCACGACCCCCGTGCTCTGCCACCGCCGCAATGGCCCGCTGGCGCAGGATGCCGAGGGGAGGCACCTCTCCTTCCCGCTCCCAAGCGGTTGCCGAGATCGATCCTGCCAGGCCCCCATCCCAGAAGAAGTCGCGGGACTCCTCCGACGGCTCGCGAAACGAGCCCTCCGCCCTGATCCGATCCCCTTGGAGCAGCCCCGCGCCATCTTCGGGTAGGTACAGTCGCACCGACACCACAGACCCCGAGCTATCGCGGGCCCGCGCCTCGGCCTGCCAGCCGAAGTCCGTGGGCTTCGCGTCAGTTGTCAAGGTGCAGTGCCACGGGCCCGCGCCCTCGCGAGCGGCGGCAACCTCTCCGTGAAGCGCCGCGGCACCGGCGCAGGAGGAGGCCGCGGCCACGAGCAGAGCCAGGAGCGCTACGGCGCCCAAGGGAGCGGCGCGGCGGCGCAGCGACCACACCGCCACAACAATGGTGGCGACGAGGGAGGCGATGCCCCCAGCAGCGAGAGCCGCCGGCGATGCCCCCGCGAGCCCGGGCCACAGCAGGGCCGTGCTTCCCCACAGGACGAGGCCCGCGATCAGCAGCGGCGGCAGATGGGGCCGGGGCGGCCGGAGATCTTCCCCTCTCATAGGCAGATGCGATCCCGCAGGGCCTCGAGCTTCTTGTCGCCAATGCCCGAGACGCGCTTGAGATCCTCGACAGAGGCGAAGGGGCCGCGGGCCTCGCGCTCGGCGATGATCTTGGCCGCTGTGACCTCGCCGATGCCGTCGAGGGTCTCCAGTTCCGCCGCCGTGGCAGTGTTGACGTTGACCAGCCCATCGCCCGCAGCCGCCCCCTCCCCTCCCGCGGTCGAGCCCGTGGCGGCGGGCGGATCGTCGGGGCCCGGTATGAGCACCTGCTGGCCGTCGGCGAGCCCCTGGGCCAGGTTCACCCCGGCCGAGCGCGCGTCGCCGGTCATGCCGCCGGCGGCCTCTACGGCATCGACGACGCGGCTTCCCACGGGCAGGTAGTAGACGCCGGGGGCGGCCACCTCCCCATCCACATGGACGCACAGCGCCGCTCCGGATCCGGCACCTCCGAGAGAGGCCGCCCCGTTTTGCGAACCTTCACCGCCATCGGCCTCAACCGCCCCTTCCGCCGAGGGCACCTCCGTCACCCCTTCTGCTTCCGCCCCACCGGCGCCCTCCTCCCCATCGACGGATCCCCCTTGCGCGGCGATCACCGCGACAACCTCGCCCGCCGCGGCCGGAGATGCCAGGGCGAGGGCCGCCGAAGCGGCCACGACGCCCAGCACGACGACGATGCCGATGAGGATCGGCTTGCGCACGGCGGTGAGGTGGAGGCGGGCACAGATGCCCCCGGCTTGATCTTGGAAGGCCACGGTTTCTCCTTAGAACGACCGGCCCCCACTCTACCAAGCGCAAACCGCACTTATGTCGCACCTTGGCCGCACTTCGCTCCCGCCGCGCACCGTTCCGGCGTCCCCTCGAGCCCCGCGCTCTGCGCCTCAGAGACGCTCCCGAAGGCCACCCCGTTCGCCCCCGATCCGCTCCCGCAGCCTCGCGCGGTTCGCTCCCGAGCCGTCCCCGTGTCTCGCTTCGCTCACCCCCCGCGTCTCTCCCGCCCTTCCGAAGCGCCGGCTCGCATCGGGCGACGGGCCCGAGGGCGCGCGGCCTGAGCGGCGTCTTCCGCGGTCGTTGGAAGCCCAGCCCCACCCACGCAACAAGGGCGGGAGCCGCAGCTCCCGCCCTTGAAATGACGCGATGATTGTCGAGGCCCCGGCCTAGCGGGCCTTGGTTTTCCGCGGCGGCCGGTAGGCCGGGCAGGCGTAGTCGTGGGGCTCGGCCGCATCGGCCAGGGCCTGCACCCACTCCTCCACCGGATAGGCGGCCTCGGCGGCCTCCACGTCGGCCAGTTTCGCATGGGTCTCGGGATTGCGCGGCATGAACAACGTGCAGCAGTCCGGCGCGTCCATGGACGAGATCTCGAAGGTGCCCAGACGCTGGGCCGCATCGATGATCTCCAACTTGTCCGAGCCGATAAGCGGGCGCAGCACCGGCATAGCCACGGCGGCGTCGGTGGCGCGGATGTTGTCGAGGGTCTGGGAGGCCACCTGGCCCAGGCTCTCGCCCGTCACCAGGGCCCCGGCCCGTTCGCGCCGGGCGATCTCCTCGGCCACCTTGAACATGAGGCGGCGGTAGAGGATGACCCGCAGTCCCGGCGGGCAGGCCAGGGAGATCTCGCGCTGGTAGTCGCCGAAGGGAACCACGTACACGCGCCCGATGCAGCCGGTGCGCTCCAGCACTCGGGCGATATCGTCCACGAGGAACTCCGAGGCATCCGAGGTCTGGGGACGCCCGGAGAAGTGCACGCCCACGCAGACCGCGCCGCGCCGGGCCATGCGCCAGAGCGCCACCGGCGAGTCGATGCCCGAGGACAGAAGCGACACCACGGTGCCGGAGCTGCCCACGGGCAGGCCCCCGATGCCGCGGATGCTGCGGGCGTACACGTAGGTGGAGCCCTCAACCACTTCCACGCCCACGGTGACGTCCTGGCCCTTCATCTGCACGATCTTGGCGGGGAACTCCTCGCAGAGCACCGCACCGATATCGCGATTCAGCTGCATGGAATCGATGGGGAACGTGGTGTGGTTGCGCCGGGCGCTCACCTTGAAGGTCTGGAAGGGCTCGGCCTCGGCCAGGGCGATGCAGGCCGCCCGGCCCATGGCCTCCATCTCCTGCTCGCACTTGAAGCCGCAGGACACCCGGGCCACACCGGGCACGCCCAGGATGGCGTCGGCGCATTCATTGGCCAGCTCCAACGACGTGCCCTCCTTGAGGAACACGAGCAGCCGCCCAGAGATGCGATGGATGGTGACGATCGGGTATGCACCGAGGAGCGCCTCCAAGTTCTTCTGCAGGCGCTTCTCGAACACGCCGCGATTGCGCCCCTTCAGCCCGATCTCGTGGTAGTGCACGAGAATGATTCTCTGAAATTCCATCATGACCCTCTGATATCTATTAATTAAGATTTTTGTAGCACAGGTTGGCGTAGTAAGTCAGCGAGAAGCCCCGTAACGCCCAAGATTGACGCGAAAGACCGAGGAAGCGTACTAAGGTACGCGACGAGGGCTTGGAGCGCCAAGATTGGGTGCTACGGGGCTTCGCAGCGTCGGGTCAAAAATCATTAATTAATGATTTTTGACATCAATAGACTCGGGGTCGTAGGACACCTCGCCGCGGGCCACCTCGCTGAAGGCCATGGACAGGGGCTTTGTGTCGGCGGCGCGGGCGATCTCCACAGCGGTCTGCAGCTGGATGGCGCGGTCGCGCTGGCCCCGCATCATGTCGTTGATGTCATGGGCGCGCTTGGAGGCCAGGGCGCACAACAGGAAGCGGTCGTTATCGGTGCGGTCCAGAAGGACGTCGATCTTCGGTTCGATGATGCTCATAGACGGGAATTCCTCTTACTTCTGTTCGGCGGTGTCGTTCACGTAAGCGACCAGTTGGGCGACGGCTTCGTCCAGATCGTCGTTTACCAGCCGTATATCATACTCCATTTTATGGGAAAGCTCCACCAAAGCGGTGTCCATGCGCTTTCTCACCACATCATCGGCCTCGGTGCCGCGGCCCCGCAGGCGCCGCTCGAGCTCTTCCAGGGACGGCGGCTCGATGAACACGAGGTGCGCCTCGGGCATCTTCTCCTTCACCTGAAGGGCCCCCTGCACCTCGATCTCCAGGATGACCTGCTTGCCCGCGGCCATTTCCCGCTGCACCGAGGCCAAGGGGGTGCCGTAGCAGTTGCCCGCGTACTCGGCCCATTCGAGAAAACCGCCCTCGTCCGCGAGGGCGAGGAAGTCCTCCCGATCGAGGAAATAGTAGCTGACGCCCTCTTCCTCTCCGGGACGGGGGCGTCGCGTGGTGGCCGAAACGGAAACCCAGGCGTCGGGCACCTCCTCAAGCAGTCGCGCAACGAGGGTCCCCTTGCCGGCCCCCGAGGGGCCGCTGATGACGAAAAGGTTTCCGGTTCGCATGTATTCCCTTGCTACTATGGACGGGGCTACTTCGTCAGACGGGCCAGCAGGGCCTCGCGCTGACGCTCGCCGATGCCGCGGATGCGGCGGCTCTCGGCGATCTGGAGCTCCCTCATGATGCGCTCGGCCTTGGCCTTGCCGTAGCCCGGCAGCGTCTCGATGAGGGTGGAGATCTTCATGCGGCCCACGATGGGATCCTCGCGCATGGCGAGCACCTGGGCGACGGTGAGTTTGCCGGTCTTCAGCTCTTCGCGAACCTCGGCGCGCTTGATCCGCGCGGCCTTTGCCTTCTCAAGAGCCTCGGCACGAGCTTCGGGGCTGAGTTGAGGGATAGCCATGATCTTGTTCTCCTTCCGGTTAGGGCTGCCGAAATCATACCATCCATTCATGACAAAACAACATGTAATTTACGCAGAACCCGTAAATGTGATGAAACCTTCAATGTATCAGCCAAAACGGGAAAGTTTTCATTGGAGCAGGCTCCAGAAATCCTTGGAACCCGCTCCAAAGAAGCGCCATCGGCACGGGCTGCGCGACCCGCGCCGATGGCGGCGATGCCCCTAGGCCAACTCGGCCGCGATGGCCTCGAAGGCGGCCACGGGATCGTCCGCCTCGGTGATGGGGCGGCCCACCACGATGTGCGAGGCCCCGTTGGCGAAGGCCTGGGCCGGGGTGGCCACGCGGCTCTGATCGCCCAGGGCGGCGCCGGCCGGGCGCACGCCGGGGGTGACGATGTAGCCCTCCGGTCCCAAGATCTCCCGCAGGGTGGCCGCCTCCTGGGGCGAGGCCACCACGCCGGAGATGCCCGCCTGCTTGGCCTGGCCCGCCAGGGCCGCCACCTGTTCGGGCAAGGGGCGCGTAACGCCTGTGGCCGCCAACGTGGCGGCGTCCATGGAGGTGAGCACGGTGATGCCCAGGGTGGCGGGCACTTCCCCGCCCCACTCGGCCGCGCCGGCCGCGGCGCCGCGCTGGGCCGCCTCCATCATGGGGATGCCGCCCACGGTGTGCATGGTGATCATGTCGGCCCCGCTGGCCGCCGCCGAGCGAGCGGCCCCTTCCACCTGGTGCGGAATGTCGTGGAACTTCAGGTCCAGAAAGACGTTGAAGCCGCGGCGCTTGAACATCTTCACGATGGCCGGCCCCTCGGCGTAGTACAGCGTCATGCCGATCTTCAGCCACTGTGCATGGCCTTCCAGCTTGTCGGCGAGCGCGATGGCCTCCCAGGCGTCGCAGTCGAGGGCCACGATCACGCGGTCGCGGGCGGGAATGGAATCGAAGGAGGTTAGCACGTGAGGGCTCCAATCAGCTCGTTGACGTCGGCGACGCCCTGTTCCTCGCAGTAGTCGATGATGCCGTCGATGACATCCACGGTGGCGGTGGGGTTCACGAAGTTCGCGGTGCCCACGGCCACGGCGGTGGCACCGGCCAGCATGAACTCCACGGCGTCGGTACCCGTTGAGATACCGCCCATGCCGAGCACCGGCACCGACACGGCCTGGGCTACCTGCCACACCATGCGCAGGGCCACGGGCTTCACGGCCGGACCGGAGAAGCCGCCCACGACCCGGGCCAGAAGCGGCGTGCGGGTGCGGGCGTCGATGGCCATGCCGAGCAGGGTGTTGATGAGCGAGATGCCGTCGGCCCCGGCCGCCTCGGCGGCCTTCGCGATCTCGGTGATGTCGGTGACGTTGGGGGTGAGTTTCACGATGAGCGGCCGTTTGGTGGCAGCGCGGCACAGGGAGACGACCTTCTCCACGGAAGGCACGTGACAGCCCATGGTCATGCCGCCGGCGTCCACGTTCGGACAGGAGATATTCACCTCGTAGGCGGCCACGGGCGCCTCTTCCAGCGCCTCGATGACGGCCACGTACTCGTCGAAAGAATGGCCCGACACGTTCACCATGGCCGTGGCGCCGATGGATGAGAGCCATGGCAGCTCCACCTCTTTCAGATGCGCCACGCCGGGGTTCTGCAGGCCGATGGAGTTCAGCATGCCTGAGGCCGTCTCGGCGATGCGGGGGCTCGCGTTGCCCTCCCAGCCATTGAGGGACACGCCCTTGGTGGTGACGGCGCCCAGCGTCGCCACGTCCACGAAGTCGTGGTACTCGCGTCCGGCGCCGAAGGTGCCCGAGGCGGTGGTGACCGGGTTTTTCATGGCCAGGCCGCCGAGGTCCACGGCCAGCTTGACCGATGTCTCTTTGGGGGAACGCTGCATTACCACACCACCTCCGTCGCGGGGAACACCGGACCGTCCACACAGGCGCGGCGCTTGCCGTCCACCGTGTCCACCACGCAGGACAGGCAGGCCCCCACGCCGCAGGCCATGCGGCGCTCCAGGGACACCTCGCAGAACACTCCCGCTTCGGCGGCCATGGCGGCCACCAGCTTCATGAGCGGCTCGGGACCGCAGCAGGCCACGTAGTCGTAGGGCTTGCCGGCCGCCTCGGCCGCGGCCAGGGCCTCTTCCACGAGCGGCGTGCAGAAGCCCGCGCGGCCGAAGGTTCCGTCGTCGGTGGAGCAGGCCGGCTCGCAGCCGAGCACCGCCCCGTAGCGCTCGCGAGCCACGAGGGCATCGATAGTGGACGCGCCGAGGATGGCGTCCACGGCCACCCCGTCGGCCGCCAACGACTGCACGAGGGGATACAGAGGCGCGCTGCCCACGCCACCGGCCACCACCAGGGCCCGCTTGCAGCCCGCGGGCACTTCCCAGCCCCGACCGATGGGGCCGATCAGCTCCACCGCGTCGGCACCGGGCACTAAGGCGGTCATGCGGTCGGTGCCGAAGCCGAGCACCTGGTACATCATGTCCACGGTGCCCGCTTCTGCGTCGGCCGCGTACACGCCGAGGGGCCGGCGCAGGATGTGATCGTCCATGCCGGGGATCTTCACGTGCACGAACTGGCCCGGGGCCGCCGTCGCCGCTATCTCGGGCGCCCGCACGGTCATGAGCCAGATGTTGCACCCCGCTTCCTCGTTCACCAGAATGGGTGCGCACTCGTTACAGAGGGTCATGCGGCTCCTCTCGCTGTCGCTGACAAAATCACGTTAGGAGCCATTGTACCACCGACCCAACCGCCCGCCCCGCCGCGAAAGCCGTCCCGTCCCCTAGCGGGCCAGCCGGTAGCTCACGAGGCTGGGGCGGCCGGTCCAGGGGTCGGGCTCGATGAGGGCGTCCAAGCCGAACACGTCCTGCAGCATGGCCGGGGTCATGACCTCCTCAGGGGTGCCGGCCCCGCGGATGGAGCCGGCCTTGAGCGCGATCATCCAGTCGGCGAAGCGGGCGGCCAGGTTCAGCTCGTGGATGACGAGCGCGATGGTCTTGCCCTCGCGGCGGTTCAGATCGCGCAACAGCTCGAGCACTTCCAGCTGGTGGGCCATATCCAGGTAGGTGGTGGGCTCGTCCAACAGGATGAGGTCGGTGTCCTGGGCGAGCGCCATGGCGATCCAGGCCCGCTGGCGCTGGCCGCCGGACAGGGCGTCCAGCGCACGGGCTTCGAAATCGCCCAGGTGCGTGATGGCCAGGGCCCAGGCGATGATCTCGCGGTCGCGGGCCGCGAGGCGCCCGAAGCCCTTCTGGTGCGGGTAACGGCCCAAGGCTACCAGCTCGCCCACGGTCAGGCCGCCCGGGGCCTCGGGGGCCTGGGGCAGCAGGGCCATCTTGCGGGCCACCTCGGCCGTGGGCATCTCGGCGATGGCGCGGCCGTCCAAATACACCGCGCCGCCAACCAGGGGCATGGTGCGGGAGAGGGCCTTCAAGAGCGTGGATTTCCCGCAGCCGTTCGGGCCGATGATGGCGGTCACCTCGCCGGCGGGCACGGCCACGTCCAGAGGCTCGATGATGAGGCGGTCCCCGTAGCCCACGGCCACGGCCTCGCCCCGCAGGGCGGCGTCGGCGAAGCGCTCGCAGGTGCGGTCGCAGGTCTCGCAGAAGGCGATCTTCCCCTCGCCCGTCGTCGATGGCGTCACAGTCGGTTCCACGGCACTCCCCTCCTTAGGATCTGGCCAGCAAATACAGGAAATACGGGGCGCCGATGACCGCCGCCACGATGCCCACGGGAATCTCGTTGGGCGAGAGCAGCGTGCGCGAGACGATGTCGGCGGCGAGCATGAGGATGGCCCCCACGAGCACGCTGGCCGGCACGAGCAGGCGAAAGTTCGGTCCCACGAGGCGCCGGGCCATGTGCGGGCACACGAGCCCCACAAAGGTAAGGCCGCCGCCCACCGCACAGCAGAGCCCCGAGGCTCCCACGGCCACGGCCGTGAGCGCCGCCGTGGCCCGGGGTACCGCCACGCCCAGCCCCGTGGCCGCGGCCGCCCCGAGCCCCAGCACGTTCAGCGTGCGGGCCCCGTAGAGCGCAAGCGCCGTGAGCACCCCGAGCCCGACGGCCAGAATGGCGACGTTCTCCCACGTGGCGCCCCAGATGCTGCCGGCGATCCAGTTCTGCACGAAGGCGTAGTCCCCATCGGGTAGCGACAGCATGAGCAGCGAGGTGGCGCTGGAGAGCCCCGTGGCCAGGGCCACACCTATGAGCAGCAGCCGCCGCGGGCTGGAGGCGCCGCGCACCACCGACAGCCGCCAGCCGGCAAAGGCCACCGCCGCCGAGCCGGCGAAGGCGAGCAGGGGCAGGGCCACGGCACTCGGCACCGCGCCAGCGGGCACGAACACGATGAACGCTGCAACGAGCAGGCCCGCCCCGGCGTTGATGCCGAGCACACCCGGGTCGGCCATGTCGTTGCGGGACACCCCCTGGAGAAGGCACCCGGCCAAAGACAGCCCCACGCCCACGAGCAGGGCCGTGAGCACCCGGGGCAGGCGCAGCTCCACGAGGGTGTAGGCCAAGCTCGCCGGGGCCGTGCCGGACAGAATCTGCCCCAGCTCCTCCATGGAGATGCTGCGGTAGCCGGCGTTGACGTCGGCCCAGAGGGCGAGGGCGGCCCCCAGGGCCAGAAGCGCGATCACTCCTGCGCCGCGATGGCGCCTCAGCGTCTCAGTCAAGGCCCATCGCCTCCTTCCGGGCGCACCAGATGAAGAAGGGCACGCCGATCAGGGCGAAGATGATGCCGATGGGCACCTCGCTCGGCGCGATGAGAGTGCGGGCCAAAGCATCGGCCAGAAGCATGAACAGCGCCCCGCCCACGAGCGAGGCGGGAATGACGGCCCGGTAATCGGCCCCCACGAAGCGGCGCACGATGTGGGGCACCATGAGGCCCACGAAGGCCACCGGTCCCGCCAGGGCCACGGCGGCCCCGGCCAGCACGAGCACAACCACCAGGCACAGCGCCCGGGACTTCCCCACGGCCACGCCGAGGCCCGCGGCCGCCTCGTCGCCGAGGGACAGCACGCTCACCCGCCGGGCCAGGGCGACGGAAACCGCCAGGGCCACCAGGATGAAGGGCGCGGCGAGCGCCAGGCTGTCGGCGCGGATGCCCGCCACGCCCCCGGCCGTCCAGAAGGTGAGCGCGTAGCCGATATGGAAGAAGATGGCCACGCCCTGGGCCAGCGCCGTGAGGAAGAGCCCCACGGCGCAGCCGGCCAACACCAAAAGCACCGGGTCCATATGGCGCCGGCGGAAGCTCACGGCCCCGAACACCACGGCCAGGGCGAAGGCGGCGCCCACAAACGAGCAGGCCACCACCCCGGCGAAACTCATACCCGGCACAAGGGCCAAACACAGCGCCAGGGCGAAGGCCGCGCCGGCGTTGATGCCCAGAAGCCCCGAATCGGCCAGGGGGTTGCGCGTGACCCCCTGCATGATGGCGCCGGCCACGGCGAAGGCGGCCCCCACGAGGATGCACCCCAGGGTGCGGGGCCCGCGCAGCTCGAGCACGGCCACGTGCTCCTGGTTCGCCATGTCGGGCGACAGCAGCGCGCCGAGCACCTGGTCGGGCGCGATGGCCGTGCTCCCCACGAACAGCGAGAGCCCGGCCGCCAGGGCCACGGCCGCGGTGCCGGCAATCAGAAACAGCGATGTTCTCAGACGCGACAAGGAGCCGCTCCCCTAGGCCGCCGGGGCGGCGTGGGCGCGGAAGAAGTCCGTGAACGCCTGGAGCTGGTTGGTGAGCGTGATGGGATCGCGGTGCATGAAGGCCACCTGCTCGTAGGGCATGACCAGGCCGTTCTTCACGGCAGGCAGGTTCTTCCACAGCTGGGAATCGTCCACATAGGCCGCGTCGGCCCCGTCCAGCACGCCGTAGCAGATGAAGTCGCCGGCATAATCGGGCAGCGCCTCCACGGCGATGACCTTATAGGCCTCGTCGCCCTCCACCATGGAGCCCTGGATGGCCGCCGGCGCCTTCAGCCCCCACATGTCGTAGAGAATGGAGCCGCCGCGGGCGAAGTGGCTGCCCATGGTGTAGATCTCCTGGGGCCACACCTCCAGGATGGACACGGTGCGGTCCCCCACAATGCCCACGATCTCGTCTTTCACCGTGGCCACCTTGTCGTTGAACTCGTTGATGTAGGCCTCGGCCGCCTCGGTCTTGTTCACAAGCCCCGCGATGTAGCGGAACAACTCCTCGTCGGTGCGGGTGCCGTCGGCGATGTAGACCGTCGGCGCGATCTTGGCGTACTTGTCATAGTCGGCCTCGGTAATGGTGACAATGAGATCGGGCTGCTTCTCGGCGATCATCTCCAGGGAGGTTTCCGCCGAGGTGGTGTTCAGGGCCTCGATGCCGTCGCACAGCCCCGCGAGGAAGGGGTTGTTCAGGGCGTAGGGGCTCGCGATGACCGGTTTCACGTCCACGGCCAGGAACTCGCCGAGGTAGTAGTCGGTCACAATGGTCTGGGGGTTCGCGGGAATCTCCACGGGGCCCTTGTCGGTGTCCACAGTGCGCATGGCCGAGGCGGCGCCATCGTCGGCAGCGGCGCCGGTCCCGTCGTCGGAAGCCGAAGGGGTGCCGGAGCAGCCGGCGAGCACGGGAGTGAGGGCGGCGACGCCGAGGAAGGCGGCGAAGGTGCGGCGGGAAATGGGGGCCATAGGTGGTTCCTTTCTCAATGGTGACCAGTTAAGTTAGCTTTAGCAAACTCACGGCGGAAGATGTTAGCACAGGTTTACTTATCGCGCAAAACCAGGGAGAAAACCTCCACAAGAGCGCTGTCTATTCATTGTAGTCATTGCCCTCTACCACCAAACGACCCGGTAATCCACCTGTTTCTCCCCTGAACCTCTTTTGTTGCACCCTGAATATAAAAAGGCGGCCTCGCAAGAGGCCGCCTGGGGAGGGATGGCTTTGAAGCGTTACGCGCCTATCAAGCTATGGGCATGATTGGCCGCCGTACGGCCAGAGTTGATATTGTTGCAGTTGCAGGTGCTCCCCCCCACGTTGATGGTGTAGATGTTGCGGTGCAGCATGCAGCCGTCGGTGCCCACGGCGTAAAGGCCTTCGATGGGCGTCTTCGCGCTATCGACCACCCGGGCGTTGATGTCGCACTCGATGCCGCCCACCGACATGAGATAGTACTGGTTCAGCTTGGCAATGTAGAACGGCGCCGTGCCCACAGCCACCAGCGATGCCGCCGGTTTGGCGAACTCGGTATCCACACTGGCCGCACAGGCAGCGTTATCGTCGTCGATAGTCTTCTGCAGGACATCGGCATCCAGCTTGAGGGCCGCAGCGGCCTCGGCCAGGGTATCAGCGCGCACCAGATCGGGTTCGCTGACGCTGTTCGCCTGCGTGGGCACCTTCGTCGCCCTGGCCGTCGCCGTAGACCACCGGCTGGCTGGCCACAGTCTCAGCCACCTGTTCTCCCGACTCATCGTGCCGCTCATGGCCGGAGGCCTTCTCATTCTGTCAGTCGTGGGATCCGGCATGGCAACCTGGGGCGCCTATATCATGCAGACCGGCTACCAGCTCTTCCTCATCTACATATACACGGAGTTCGCCTATCTCGCCGATACGCGCACGCGCTTCCCGGTGCGCGTATTCGGTCTGGGAACATTCGCCATCGATCTGGGGCTGCTCATCGGGTTCGCCCTCATCTCCTACACCTCAATCGTCCATGCGGGATGGGTGCAGGGGGAGATGGGAAAGCCGCACGCGAGGCAGCTGGAGCCGATCGAGAAGACGCTGTGGAGACATTCGCGCTCGCCTTCGGCCTTTCGACGCGCGAGCGAGAAATCCTCCGGCATCTCGCCCGCGGCCGCACACTCCCTTCCGTCGCCGACAAGATGTGCCTGTCTTACAACACCGTAAAGACCCATGTGAGCCACATCTACCAAAAAGTCGGCGTACACACCCGAGACGAACTGCTGGAAATGCTAGGGCAGAGACGCTGACGCCACACGACACACCGTGCGCCCCCTCGGCACCTGATCGGTGCAGCTTCGTGTGCCACCGATCTAGATGGGGCCAAACGCGAAGAAAATGACGGTTCTCGTAGCTTGCCCGATGAGATGAGCGCGAAAACACTCTATGAACTTGGAGTTTTCCCAGGTTAGAAGTCCTCGCTTTGATTTCCCGGCGACATAAGACTACGAGAACCGTCATTTTCTTCGCAATCGAAGGGATCTCGGAGAGAAAAGGACCCTCGTTGTTTGTTAGGTCTCCGAACAGACCGTAACGAAGCCGCATATAGCCGGCGCTTGCACGGTACAGCTCTGCACCGGCGCTGTGCCATCGTCCGACGACGACGGGAAGGGGCAATCGGGAACGATGCATAGGGTGCCATTCAGCAGCGCTTGCCAGCTCCCATAGAAAAGACCCCCTTCGCTGAAGGGGGTCTTGCAAGAGCGGTGCGGTCGGAAGCCGGGACTACTCGACGATGGCGCCGTCCTCCATAGTAGCCCAGCCGCCCACGTAGACGTCGGTGGCGCGGCCCACGAGCTCGGCGCCGATGAAGCCGGAGTTGTTGGCCTTGGAACAGAAGTCGTCCACGGCCACAGTCCAGGCGGCCTCGGGGTCGATGACTGTGAGATCGGCAGTGCAGCCGGCCTGAATCTTCACCGGCTCCTGGCGCAGGATGGCGCGGGGGGCCACCGCCATGGCCTCCACCATGCGGCCGTAGTCGATGACGCCGGCGCGCACCAGATGGGTGAGCACGAGGCCGAGGGAGGTCTCCAGGCCGGTCATGCCGAAGGG